>JBOHEP010000311.1:0-6010 GCA_050701075.1 Pseudonocardia sp.
CAGGCTAACGGCCTGATCCTTGTACTCCTGGGTAAAGCCTCGGCGTGTCGCCACGCGATTCCCTCCGCTGGTGTGATCAGCGGCAGCTACGACCGGTGTCTACAGGATCGGGTACGGTCCAAGGTAGGGCTTCGAGTAGTGCGTTCGACTGGCCATGACGGACAGGCTCAGGCCGGATGCCTGCCGCGCCGCTCGGAGCGCTTCCCCCACCGTCATAGCTGTCAACCCTTGTGAACCGCTGAGTTGTTCTGCTGGTGCCCGTACGTCGATCAGGCTAGCGGCATGGTCGATACCTGCCGCTGCCCGCACTGCTGGTCATGGCCCGACCCTGCGCCGAGCTTAACGTACTAGCGGTGGCGCAGTATGGGCAGACGCCACCCACCAGGCCGAAGTTCGCTCACAATGCCGAAACCTCGGGACTGATGAATACCAACCCGCCGGACGACCAGCCGACCGTCATTGACGTCGCCGTGCAATTCATTGCCAGTCAGCCTGGTCGCGTCGAACGGCTCTTGGAGCTACACCACCGGCTACCCGATGGGCTGTGTTCAGGTTGTCTGGCGCAAGTTACGAAGTGGCCGTGTTCGGTTGCCAATTTGGCGTTGCTGGCGGGGCGAGAGGGGTGGCCAGATTCGGGTAAGGTTCGCTAGTTCGCTAGGCCTTGGCCTTCGACGCGACGGCTTGTTGTCGCTTCGGGCGTCAATCACGACGACGTGCTCGGCGTTGGTAAGACCGAGATCTTCGAGCATCCTTTCTACCCTAATTTGATCGCGCTCGGTGTAGCAGATAATCGCTTTTGCAGACCTAGCCGTCTTGTTAGCTTTTTCGTGGATGGCGACCTGCTTCTCAAGATTTCGCTTTAGGCTCGTACTCTTTCCTAACTTGAACTCAATCAGGGACTTGTCTCCAGCTCCGAAGCTCACCTTGAAGTCCACCGGACCACGACCGTTATTCGGCTCACGGTTGACGTCGAACTCGGTCCTGCACCAGATGAAGCCGAAGAAGAGCTACGCCTCGGCTTCTTGCGAGAAGGGCACGACGATCCGCACCAAGGCGTCCGACGAGAGAATGGTTTCGAGAATTTATGGTTCGGCGCCGTTCCAGGATCGGACGACGGAACCGGAAAGGTCGTGACCTGCTCATACTGGATCGAGGAGTCCAATCGCACCGTGCGCTGTGACAGTTTCGGAACGTTAAGTTTGCCGATCTAAGAGCACGGCCGTTCGGGACGTCACTGCTGTCGATCACTACCTCACGACGCTGACGTCCCGTTGGGCGAGTACGACCGGACAGAGGCCAACGCCGGGCCCAAGGCGTCCAGGGCGAGGGTGGCGACATTGAGCAGTTCCGCAACCCGCGCCGCGCCGAGGTGGTCGGCGGCGAATCCCAGGTAGCCGACGTTCGCCCAGACGTCGGCGCAGTGCCGCTCGACCGCGACCAGCTCGGCCCGCGGCTCACAGCCGGCCAGCGCGATGAGCGCCTGCCGGTACGCCGAGTCGTCGGTCGCACCTTGGGCCCGGAGCACCGCCAGGTCCTGCCACGCGGGGCCGACGCGGGCGTTGCCCCAGTCGATGAGCACGGCACCGGACAGGGTCATCAGGATGTTGCCGCGATGCGGATCGCCGTGCACCAGGGTGGCGGGCAGGACCGCGAGCGCGGCGAGCACCCGGGCGTCGGTCGCCCAGCCCCGCAGCGCCGTCGCGGCATCGGCGAAGACCTGGTCACCGGTGCGTTTCCCGGCGGCGTGCACGTGCGGGAGGATCCGGTCCAGGCACAGCGCGCGCCACCATGTTGGGTCGACAACGGGCAGCCCGCGGGGGCGCTTGCCGAGCCAGTGCACATGTACCCGAGCCAGCGTCATCCACAGATCGTGCGGAACGTACGGACCCTCGACCAGTGGCGGTCCGTCGTAGTACGGGACGACGAGCCAGTCGGGTCCGGCCGCGAGCAGGCGCGGCCGCTCGACACCAGGGACGACGGCCAGCGCGCGCATCGCCGCCACCTCCCCGGCCTTCGCTTGCTTCACCACGACGGCAGGCGCGCCGGCCAGGTCGACCCGGGTGACCGCGTCGGCCACATACCCACCGGTCAGGGTCTCCCGCCCGGTGACGACCGCAGGCCGGTCCAGCCACCGGGTGACCGCGGGCAGCCAGGCGGCGTCCGGCGGTGCCGTCACCGAAGCATGAAGAACACGAGCAGCCCGGCCGTCACCCCGATGACCAGGCACAGCATCCCCCACGCCGCAGGGCGCCGGTGCCAGGTGCGGCCGTTGTCCAGCGCGATCCGGCCGGGGCCGATGAGGACGATCGCCGCGGCGGCCAGGCCCAGCACCACGTCGAGCTCGACGGCGCCCGCCCCGGGCGGACCAGCGATGAAGAACCCGTTGGACGCCTTGAGCGACACCGTGTTGACCATGATGGCGAGAAGGCCCGCCGCGGCCAGCGGTGTCGCGACGCCGAGCACGACGAACGCGCCGCCGACGAGCTCGGTGATCCCGGTGACCCAGGACAGGGTTGTCGTGTTCGTGAACCCGAAGCCGTCGAGGGTGCGGGCGAACCCGACGACCCCCGGGCCACCCCACAGCCCGAAGATCTTCTGCGCACCGTGGGCGAAGAACACCCCGCCGACCGCGAACCGGAGCAGGACCAACCCGAAGTCGGTGCCGCCGTTCCAGACCAGGGGTCGCCGCGTCGGACGGGCAGTGGCGGAAGCCGCGCCACCGGCGGTCGGGAGGATGGACGTGGCCTGATCGCTCACCGTGCCTCCTCACTCCACTCGGTCGATGCGCCGCGAGGGTGCCGGATCACCGGCTCGCTCATGACCCCGGAGAGTAGCCCCGAAGCGAGCATTCAGTAGCCGTTCTCCACCAGATTGGGGGGACGCTCACCGCGGACGAACGCGGCGATCTGCTCGGCGGCCACCCCGAATGCCCGCTCCATTCCCAGCGGGACGCTGCCGCCGACATGCGGGGTGAGCAGCAACCCGGGAGCGTCCCAGAGCGGATGGTCCGCGGACAGCGGCTCGGGATCGGTGACGTCCACCGCAGCGCGCAGCCGCCCGCTGATGAGTTCGACGGTCAGCGCGGCCGTGTCGACGACCGGGCCACGCGCGCCGTTGACCAGCACGGAGCCGTCCGGCATCGCGGCGAGGAAGCGGGCGTCGACCAGCCCGCGGGTGTCACCGGTCAGCGGTACGATCACCACGCAGGCGTCATGGCTCGGGAGCAGGTGCGACACCTCGTCGATGCCGTGCACCCCGTCGCGGGCCCGGCGGCCGACCAGCGTGGTCGTCACACCGAAGGGCACGAGCCTGCGCACGGTGTTCTCCGCGACGTCTCCCGCCCCCACGATCAGCACCCGTTTACCGGCGAGCTCCTCGGTCTGGTGGTAGTCCCAGCGGTTCTGATCCTGCGCCCGGACGAACCTCGGCAGGTGCCGATACGTCGCCAGCAGCACCGAGACGACCCACTCCGCGGTGGCGCCGCCGTGCGCACCGCGGCAGTCGGACAGGGCGACGCCGTCGGGCAACCGTCCCACCCAGCTCTCCGCACCGGCGGTGAGCAACTGCACCAGCCGCAGCCCGGGCAGGCGCGCCGCGATCGCGACGACCTCACCCGCTGCCAGGAACGGCGGCACCAGCACCTGCGCGGTCCCGGCGAGCTCGGGCAGTTCACCCCCCGGGTCGTACCGGGTGACGACAACGCCGTCGACGTCCGCGAGCGCGGCCAGCCCCTCCTCGTATGGGACCAGCACACCGACGTCGACCATGGCAGGGAGGCTACTCACGACCGCTCCCCGGCCCGGTCCACGGCACGCAGGCTGCTCACGACCGCTCCGGGACCGCCCCCGAGGCACGTCCGTGCACCACCGCCAGGCGGGGATCTCACAAGGCCCGCTCTAGCCTGGGCGGATGGCCGGACGGGTGCGACGGGCAGTGGCTGCGGCACTGCTCGGCGTCGTGCTGGCCGGGTGTGCGACCTTCCCCGACGACGGTCCTCGTGACTGGCGGGAGAAGCTGGAGGGCGCCGACGAGCTCGCCAGGCCGCCCACCATTCCCGAATCCCGCGAGCCGGACGCCCCGGGACCCCCGACCGAGCCCGGGACGCGGCAGGGGCCGTCGGGATGTGTGGACCCCGACCCGCAGGTCGTCGCCACCTGCCTGGATCCGGTCGGGGCGATCGCGGTGCTCCCCGACGGACGTTCGGCACTGGTGGGCGAGCGCACGACGGGCCGCGTGCTCCGGGTGCAGCGCGGGATGGAGCCCCAGCTCGTCACGACCGTGCCTGTGGACCCCTCCGGTGGGGGTGGGCTGACCGGCCTCGTACTCTCCCCCGGCTACGGCGAGGACCAGCTCGTCTACGCCTACGCGACCACCGACGACGACAACCGGGTGCTGCGGATCGCGCCCGGCGAGTCACCCAAGCCGGTGTTCACCGGCATCCCGCGTGGGCCGGAGAACAACGGCGGAGCGCTGGGCGTGGACGGGGCGGGCGCGCTGCTGGTCGCCACCGGGGACGCCGGCACCGCCCCGGACCCGGGATCCCTGGCGGGCAAGCTCCTGCGGATCGACACCCTCGGCCGCCCGGCGACGGGCAACCCCGACCCGGCGTCGCCGATCCACAGCTCCGGGTTGCGCGCCCCGGCCGGGGTGTGTACCGACCCGGTCGGCGCGACGACCTGGGTGACGGACCGGGCAGGAACCCAGGACGTGCTGCACCGGGTCGTCGCGGGCCCGCTGCCGGCGCCCGCGTGGACCTGGCCGGAGCGCCCAGGGGTGGCCGGGTGCATGGCGCTGCCCGGTGTCGTGGCGATCGCCCAGACCGGTGCGGCGGCGCTGTTCGTGCTGCGGCCCTCGGACAGCGGCGCGTTCACCGGAGCACCCGAGACGCTGCTGGCCCGAACTTATGGTCGGTTCTCCGCCGTCGCCCCCGCTCCCGACGGCCTGCTCTGGCTGGGCACGGTGAACAAGTCCGGCGGTACGCCGGTGTCCAGTGACGACCGGGTGATCCGGATTCAGCCCCCCGCGGGGGGCGCGGGAAGTGCGGTGTAACGCGGCCGGTCATCTGTGGACAACTCCGACAACTCCCGGATGCTGTCGGAGCACCGTGCCACACTGACGAGCATGACCGCACCTCCCCTGCAGCACCCACGCCTGCTGACGGTCGCCGAGTTCGCCGCGCTCCCCGAGGACAACTCGGTCCGGTACGAGCTGCAGGAGGGCGTCCTGGTGATGTCGCCGAGACCGGTTCCCAACCATCAGCGCTGCCTGCGTCGGCTCATGCGCTGGCTCGAAGACCAGTTGCCGCACCACCTGGAGGTCCTTCCCGAGGTCGACGTCGACCTGGAGCTGGTGCATCCCACCAAGCCGGGCTTCGTTCGCGCCCCCGACCTCGTGGTCGTCGGGCGCACCGCGGTCGAGCGGGTGGACGATGAGGGCGGGCCGCTTCGCGCGAGCGACGTTGCACTGGTCGTCGAGATCCTCTCACCGAACTCGCGGCGGATGGACACCGTGATCAAGCACGGCGAATACGCCGATGCCGGCATCCCGCATTACTGGATCCTCGATCCGGACGCCACCATCACCCTCACCGCCTGCCATCGCGCCGGCGAGTTCGGATACGCGGACGCCGTGCCCGTCACCGGCGCCTTCCTCACCGAAATCCCGTTCCCCGTGCGGCTGGACCTCACCGCGCTCCTCAGTCCCCTGCCGAGGCACACCCCGCCGAGCGGCGGGCCATAGGTTGCTCACCCATCCCGCGGCCCACCACGAAGCTGATCACCCATCCCGCGGCCCACCACGAAGCTGATCACGGTGGTGGCGCTACCGCCGATGTTCAACGTCGCGACCGTGCGCGCCCCAGCGACCTGCGTCTCCCCCGCCCGACCGGTCACCTGCCGGGCCGCGTCGTTCAGCATCCGCACACCGGTGGCGCCGACCGGATGGCCGAGGCCGATGAGCCCACCCGACGGGTTCACCGGCAGCGCGCCGCCGCGCTCGATGCGCCCGTCCT
>JBOHEP010000312.1:0-21769 GCA_050701075.1 Pseudonocardia sp.
GGGGGGTACCCCCGACGCCCGACCTCTTCGTTTGTCCGTGTCTGGCGGAGCTACTACCGTGGAGCGACCAGATCCCCCACCGGTTTGAGCAGCTTGTCCGCGCCACCTTCGATCACCTTCGGCGCCGGGACGACCTCCGGGACTATTCCCTTATCCCCGGCCAGCAGTGGCCCTGGAGGAAGCACGCCATCCTTCGGGCCGAGAGGGGCGGGAAGTGCTACCGGAGGCACCGGCAGATCCTCCAACACCGGCGTTGTGAGATCCTTGAAGATGGGCAGGCCCAGGAGTTCCTCCAAGCTGTTCAGCAGCAGCGGGCTGTCACGGATCGCCCGGGAGTTCTGGACGATGTCCGGCAGGACATCGTTGGCCACCTTGTCCAGATCACGGCTGATCCCGAGAGCTTGACCGATCACGACGTCGGCACGGTTGTTGATTCCCGCGACCTCGACGTCGATCGAGCGAACCTCGCCGAGGATCCCGTCGAAGCTCCCACCGATCCCGACCACGGAGGCGTTGATGGACCCCGCCTGACCATTGACCGCGGTCAGGGTGGTGTCGATCGAACTCACGTTCCCGGCGATGGTCTTCACCGAATCGTTGATCATTTTTACACTGCCGTTGATGCTGACAACGTTGTCGTTGACAGTCTTGGCGGCGGCGTTGATGGATCCGACGGCATCGACCACCTGGGTGAACTGCGGGCCGATGGGTGCCGCGACCCGGTTGATCTCGTCGGCGATCCGGCCGGTCTCGACCGCGAGCGGGATCGACTCGAGATTCTGGCCGATCGTCGGGAAATCGTCGTTGATCACGGCCACTCGGGTTTCGATCTTCTGGGCGGCGACCAACGTACCGGTGAGCATCGCCACCGCGAACAGCGCCCAGGCGATGATGACGACCAGCATGATGACGGGAAGAAGCCCTGGTCTCAATGGTCTCATCTGTCAGTCACCGCACTCAAAGGGAGGAAGGAGACTCAGCAGGACGGACTCGCAGATGGCATCCAGGTTCTGGTTGACGTCCTTGAGCGAGGCGACGATGTTCTTGGTGTCGTCCCGCACCGGCCCGAGGATGTCGTTGGCGCGGTCCACCCGGATCGGGATTCCTGCGGTACCCAGGCTCTTCTCGTTCTGTGCGTCCTCGAGGACGCCTTCGATCCGGCCCGCATTGTCGAGCACGGCCACGAGGATGTTGGCAGTGTCCCCCAACGAACCGTTGATGGCTCCGGTCGTGTCGGTGACGTTCACCAGCAACCCGGTGGTGTTCCCCAGGGATCCGTCGGTGTCGACGAGTGAACCCGCGGTGTCGACCAACGACCCGTCGATCATCCGCAAGGAGTCCCGGATGCTGCCGAGCCCCACGCCGATGTCATCGGCCTGACCCCTGATGGGCTTCAGGGCGGTGTCGATACTGCCCAGTGCAGTATTGATCTTTTCGAGGGCCGTCGGCAGCGGATCAGCACTGACTCCGATCGACTCCACCGAGCTGGCCGCCTCGAAGAGACCCCCGTCGATCGACTCCAGAGCGCGCACGATGCCGATCAGGAATCCGATCACGACGACGACGACGAGGATCCCCAACGTGATCCAGATCCACAACCAGCGGACGATCGTCCCAGCCGGTGCTGAGCCTTGACTTTGCTGCGTTGTCATATCTCAGTCTCCACTCGGGCAGTCGCCGCTACCGCGATTACCGGTGCTGAGGAGCGGCAAGACGAGGAAATTGAGCTTCTCGGCGATACAGGACGAGGTCTCACGTGCCTCGATCGCCTCCCGGAGGATGGCGGCCGTGTCACCCTTGATGTCCTTGGCGATACCGATCGTCTCGTCGAGCTCGGTATTGATGTTCTTGGCGTCGACGTCGATACGCTGGGCGACGTCGAGGATCTCGGCGGCCTTGCCGTTGATACCGCTCGCCACGCCGTTGATCGTCGTCGCGCTGCCGAGGATCTTCACGGCGTTGTCGTTGATAGCGATTGCGCTGGTGTTGATCGTGCCCGCGGAGTTGTTGATCCCGCCGGCCGAGCCGTTGATGGAACCGGCCGAGCCGTTGATCGAGCCCGCCAGGGTGTTGATCTCCCCGGCAGTGCCGACGATCGTGGTGAGCGACGCTTCCAGTGGCCTCGCGCTCTCCAGGATCGATGAAGCCGCCTCGTTCGTCCGGTTCAGCTGGATGATGGAGTCCGTCGCGGTGTTGATCCCTCGACCGGTCGTCGCGATGGTCGCCGCCTTGTCGCTGATGTTCTGCGCCACCACCAGGGTGCGCGCCAGCAACGCGGCCGCCACACCGACCCCCAGCACCGCGACGATGAGGACGATGAGGCTGACCGTGGTGAAGAGGCCGCCTCCAGATCGACCTCGAGCGCCGTTAGCCAACTCGACCACCCCATCTCGTGCGCCGGGAAGCAACCGTGAGGCTGCTGGTTCGGGCCCGGTCCGTGCTCTCGGGGAACCGAGGACACGTGCCGCTCCCGACACCACGGTTGATCTTTTCGGTGACTCGTAATCTCGTGGGCATCGCTCTCCTCATAATGGAGCGCAAACGTCGGCAGATTGCCCGAAGGTGCGCAGCGGACGTCGAGTCCATGACGCCGTCAGCCGTTCAACGGTCGGCCGCGCGCGAAGTGACGCAAGTCTCGCCCAGAGGAGATTTTGGTCTCTACAGGACCTCTACGGGAACGAAAAATTTCACAGAAAGTCATCTTCGCGAGCTCGAACGGGGATGACCTTCGTGGACGTACGGGCCTCAGTGACCCACCGTGGTGGACCTGCACCCGAGAGACGTGCGCTGGTCGGGAAAATGCCCTGCGCGGACTCGGCAAACCTCTCGTTGCCAGAACCTGGCAACGAGACGATCGCCATCGCCGCGGCGAGAACCCCTCCGGCAGGCGGGTCCGAGGACGCTGCGCGGTTCGGCGGCGACCAGCTACGGTGGGACGGCCATGCGCCCGGCCATCTGCTCAGGAGTCACAGCGACCCGCAGGCCGCCTTTCATCGCGTCAGGAGAGCCACTTTCGCAGTTCGGGACGCCAGGCTGCCTTCCAGAGCTCGGGCAGCCGGTCCTCGGTGGCCAGGGCGCTGGCCGCGTCCCTTCCATGCAGAACGCCGAAGCTGAAACCGTTCTCCCCGGCCGAATGGGACTGCGCTCCCAAACTCCGCAGCACCCCGCGCGACACCACGGTGTCCTGGTGCTCCCCCAGGGCGGTCTGCAGGCCCTTGAGCCCCTTCGCGAACCACTTCGCCGGCTTCCCGACCGCGGGCCGGGCGACGTCGGTCGCGTAGCGCAGCCGCTTGGCGGACTTGCGCGCGGTGTGAACCGCCTCGTCGCGCCCGGGGTCGTCCGGATCGGTGGCAGCGGTCACGGCCCGCTTCAGAGATCGCGCGCTCTTCGCGACGATCTTCGGCAACTCCTTGCGAGCCGGCCTGCCTGCACGCTTGATCAACGGCGGGCGGTCGAGCAACCCGTCGAGGGCGGTGCGCAGCGCGACATACCGGTCGCTGTCCAGTTCCGCGAGCACCGCCGCCCGCGCCTCGGACTCCACACGGGCGAAGTGCCGCGTGACCTGTGCCTGCACGGGCCCCAGCAGCAGGGTCGGGTCCAGTTCGGCCAGACCGGTCGAGATCCGCTCGTGCAACACCTCGGCATCCCGCGCCGGGGCCAGCTGCCTGCCCAGCATGCGCAGACCGTCGACAAGAGGGTCGGTGCGCTCGCGGTCCAGCAGTGGCCGGTAGGCTTGCAATGCGCTGCGCAACCGCCGCGAGTTCACCCTGAGCTGGTGCACCGCGTCGGGCTCGTTACGGCGCACCCGAAGATCTTCCGACGCGAGCTTCTCGACGTGGGCGGCCAGGTAGTCGACCAGGACCACGCCTGCGGATCCGGGCTTGCCAACCCGTCTGCGTTTCGCCATCGACACGCCGAGCAACCGGTCGAGCTCGGCGAGCGCACTGCTACCGGGAGCATCGACCGGCGCGACGCCGGACTCGATCAGCCGCTCCTGCACCGCGGCCATCAACTTCGTCGAACCCTCCGCGCGGCGCAGCTCCGCCTCGGTCCAGCTCTCGACCGTGGTGGAGCGACCCTGCGTCGCCACGGTGACGTGGTCGTGTACCACCAGGGCGAGGATCCGGTCCTCGGCACCGAGCAGGCGCGTGGTCGTCCGGACCGTGCGGATCCGCCCGACCGGACGCACCTCACACCCCCGGGTCGCCCCCCGCAGCAACACGGTGAAGTCCTCGGGCGCAACGGTGGCGCCGTTCGCCGGAACCCGCAACGTCTCGACGCCGTCGCCGTCGGGTAGCTGGAGCTGCCACCGGGCCGGGCCGTCACCACGTTCGGCGGTCAGCACGATCCGGGCAGCCGCAAGACGCTGATCGGTGGTGTCATAACGCTCGGTCTCCAGCACCCGTTCGGGTTCGGCCTGGTCGACATGAACGCCGGGGAGCCCGACGAGACTGGGCAGTCCGATGGCGGCCGGCCCGCGGTAGGCCTTCCAGGTCGTGAGAGCGCGGCTGGTCCGAGTCATTTTGGAGGGTGCCCGTTCGGGACCGGGGTCAACCTCGCGGACCTCAGCTGTTTCCCCTTTGTCGTCCAGCCTGCGGCAACCGGGCCTTGACCACCTTCCCCATGTCGTTGCGAGGCAGGGCCTCGACGAACCGGACCGCTCGGGGCCGCTTGTGCGGGGCGAGCAGCGCAGCGACGTGGTCGATCAGCTCGCGCTCCGGTGGGGCGCCGCCGGTGGCCACCACGAAGGCAACCACCCGCTCCCCCAGGTCGTCGTCAGGCTCCCCGACGACCGCGCACTCGGCAACGGCCGGGTGCTCCAGCAGCGCGTTCTCGATCTCCCCCGCGCCGATCCTGTACCCGCCGGACTTGATCAGGTCGGTGACCCGACGCCCGACGATCACCAGTGCTCCCGACGGAGTCCAGCGCCCGATGTCGCCGGTCGCGAACCAGCCGTCAGGCGTGTGCGCGGCGGCCGTGGCGTCGGGGCGGTTGAGGTAGCCGCTGAACAGGCCGGGCCCGCGCACCTCGACGCCGCCGAGGTCGTCGCCAGGTTCGGCAGGATCATCGGCAGGTCGGTGCGGATCGTCGCTGGGTGCGACCGGTAGCGGCGCCAGCCGCACCTCGCTGCCGGCCAGTGGCCGCCCGACCGTTCCGGGCTCGGGCTCCCCGTCGGCGCGCGCGGCGGTGAGGATCAAGGTTTCGGTCAGTCCGTAGCGCTCGCGGACCGCGAGCCCGGTGGCGCGGCGCAGGCGCGCATGGTCGACGGCGGGGAGCGCGGCCGAACCGGAGACGAGCAGGCGGGCGCGCCCGATCGCCGCGGCGGCCTCTGGATCGGCGTCGAGCTGATCGGCGAGCCGGTGGTACTGGGTGGGCACTCCGAAGACCATCGTCGCGCCCGCGTCGACCGCCGCGGCCAGCTCGGGCGCGTCCAGCGTGCCCAGGTGGTGCAGTGCGCCACCCCGGCGCAGCACCCCGAGCACGCCGAGCACCAGCCCGTGCACGTGGAACAGGGGCAGCGCATGGACCAGCACATCCTCGGCGGTCCACGCCCAGGCATCGGCGAGCGCGTCCATGTTGGACGCGACGGCGGCGCGGGACAGCACGGCCCCCTTGGGCGCCCCGGTGGTGCCGGAGGTGTAGACGATCAGCGCGGCCGTCTCGGGAGCCGGCTCGTCCCGCGGGACGTACCCGGAGGCGGCGAGGTCGACGTCGATCCGTGGCAACGCGCCCAGCGGGGCCGGAAGACCGGCCCCCGGCGCGGCGAGCACGACGTCGGGGTCGGCGTCGACGAGCACATGGGCGAGCTCGCGCTCGCCGAGCCGCGGGTTGAGCGGCACCGCGGGCACCCCGGCGAGCAGCGCGGCGGTGACGGCGACCGTGGTGTGCAGGGTCGGTGTGGCGAACACCGCGATCCGCGAGGCGCCCGCCAGCCGGGCGGCCAGCGCACCCGCGACGGCGGCCAGCTCCGGGTAGCGCAGGGAATCGGCGTTGAAGCGCAGGGAATCGGCACCGATGGGCAGGGAATCGGCACCGAAGCGCAGGGAATCGGCACCGAAGCGCAGCGCGAGGCGGTCGGGCGGGTCGAGGAGCGCGGGGAACAGCGGTGTCATGGTCGTCCGCCGGTAGCTGCCTTGATCGACAGCTGGGAACCGCCTCGCGGCACGGTGATCATCGGATGGGAACGCAGAGCCGCGCCCCACACGGCACGTGGTTCCCGGATGCCGATCAGGCCGGTCAGGCCGGCACGGTCCGGCGGACGGGCGAACTCGGCCCGCTCGGCCTCGTCATGCAGACGGGTGGCCGCGACGTTGAGTGCTACGACGTTGAGGCAGGTGACCGCGGCGCCGGGATCGAGGAGAACGCCACCCGGCAGGGCTACGAGGAGCTCGGCGACCACGGCGTCTGCCACGGCTGGTGACGCTAACCCGCCCCGAGCCGCTGAGCCACCGCACGAGCGCCCGATCGCCACGCGCGAGCTGCCCCAGCCGTCGCCGGCCAGACCGACGCCATCCCCATCGAGCTGGAACGGGCAGTCGCGGCTCGTGACGGGCACCGGGGGCGCAACGAACGGCACTCTCGTCCATCAGGTCCGGACGAAAACGCCGTTCGTTCGGTCAGGGCGGGGGGAGCTACCGCACCAGCTCGTGGTCGGCGGGGTTCACCCGACGGGTGCGGCGGCGGAACCGGAAGGTGTAGTCCGGCCACAGGGTCCGGTTCTTGCCGTCCTCGTCGAGATACCAGCTCGCGCAGCCGCCCTGGAGCCACACCGAGCCGTCGAGCCGGCGCTGGATCTCCTCGTTGAACGCGTCCTGCCGGTCGCGGCGGGTGTCGATGGCCGTGGCGCCGGTCGCGTCGACCAGCCGCAGCGCGTCGAGCACGTAGTTCAGCTGCGATTCGATCATGTATAGGATCGAGTTGTGACCGAGCCCGGTGTTGGGACCGGCGAGTACGAAGAAGTTCGGGAACCCGGCGATCGTGGTGCCGAGGAACGCCTCCGCCCCGTCCCGCCACTGGTCACCCAGCTTGATCCCGTCACGTCCGGTGACCGACACCCGCAGCAGGCTGTCGGCGACCTTGAAGCCGGTGCCCAGGATTATCGTGTCGACCTCGTGCGCCGCGCCGTCAGCGGTCACCACCGCGGTCTCGGTGATCCGAACGATCTTCTCGGTCTCGACGGCCACGTTGGCCCGCTTGAGTGCCGGGTAGTAGTCGTTGGACAGCAGGATGCGCTTGCAGCCGATGGTGAAGTCGGGCGTCAGCTTGGCCCGGAGATCGGGCCGGTCGGCGAACCTGCGGCCGAGATAGGTCCGCGCGACCTTCTCGATGACGGCCATCCGCCGGGGGTTGAGGAAGCCGGCGACGAGACTCTCGTTGCGGACGTAGATGACCGCTCGCTGGAACTTCTGCATCGTGGGGGACACCGCGTAGAGCCGGCGCAGCGTCGGGGGGATCGGACGGTCGGGCTTGGGCAACACCCACGACGCGGTGCGCTGGAACAGCGTCAACGACGCGACGTCCCTCGCGATCCGCGGCACGAACTGGACCGCGCTCGCCCCGGTACCGACCACCGCGACCCGGCGACCCGTCAGTTCGTGCGCGTGGTCCCACTGCGCGGAGTGGAAGACCTTCCCGGCGAACCGGTCGAGCCCCTCGATCTCGGGGATCGACGGCTCGTGCAGCGGCCCGGTGCCCCAGATGACGGCCCGGGCAGCGACGACGGCGCCGTCCGCGGTCTGCACCGTCCAACCGGAGCCGTCCCACTCCGCTCCGGTGACGGTGGTCCCGAACCGGATCCGGTCGCGCAGGCGGTAGCGGTCGGCGATGCCCTCCAGGTAGGCCCGGATCTCGGGCTGGTGGGCGTAAGCCTGGGTCCAGTTCGGGTTGGGCGCGAAGGAGAACGAGTACAGATGCGACTGGACGTCGCAGGCACAGCCGGGGTAGGTGTTATCACGCCAGGTACCGCCGAGGCGATCACCCTTCTCCAGGATGACGAAGCTCCGGCGCCCGGCCTCGTCCAGCTTCACCGCGGCGCCGAGGCCGGCGAACCCGCTGCCGACGATGGCGACGTCGACGGTCTGCTCTTTCATCCCGCTCCTCTCGCTGTGCTACTGACGGCACGCTGGTTCCCGACGACAGTTCGTTCCTGACCGTAAATTGTTACCGTCAGTAAGTTACCATGAGTAAGATGGCTGCGGTAGTGTTCCCTTTCGTGGAGATCAAAACCCCTCGGCGACGGGTCGGCAGGGCCGAACGGGAGCAACAGATCCTCGACGCCGCCGTCACCGTCTTCACCGAACGGGGCTACCAGAGCGCGTCGATGGATACCGTCGCCGAGCGGGTCGGGGTCACCAAGCCGGTGATCTACACGCATTTCGGCTCCAAGGAGGGCCTGCTGCTGGCCTGCATCGCCCGGGCCCGTGCCGAGCTGCTGGCCGTCACGACCGCCGCGGTGGCGGCGGCGAGCGGTCCCGAACAGATGCTGCGACACGGCATCCAGTCGTTCTTCGACTACCTCGACGCCCAGGGCCCGGCCTGGACGTTGTTGTACACCGAAGCTCATGCCTCCGCGGCGGCCGGCTCAGCCTGCGAAGCCGTCCGCGCCCAACAGACCGACTTCATCGCCGCGCTGCTCGCTACGCAGGCGCCCGGAGCCGAGCCGCAGCGCCTCACCGGGTGGGCACAGGTGATCGTCGGAGCGTCTGAGCGCCTGGCCCTGTGGCGCGGTCGGGACCCACGGGTGAGCAGCGCCGAAGCCACCGAGTACCTCATGGACCTGGCCTGGACGGGGCTGGCGCACCGCCCCGCAGCACAATGACTCAGGTGACGACGACGGCCCCCCGACTGCTTCAGGTCCGGCGAACCGAACGGATCACCCCGCGCATGGTCCGGGTGACCCTCGGCGGTGACGAGCTGACCGGCTTCCCGGGCGATGGCCCCGACCGGCGGATCAAGATGTTCTTCCCCGTACCCGGCCAGGATCGCCCGGCCGTGCCGCGCGCCACGTCCGGCGGCCCGCTCTGGCCCACCGGCGGGGCCCGCCCGGCGATCCGTACCTACACCGTTCGCCGCTTCGCCGCCGACGTCGGGGAGCTCGACGTCGACTTCGTGCTGCACACCGGGCACGGCCCCGCCGCGGCCTGGGCCCGGGACGCCAGCCCCGGCTCGTGGGTGGGCGTGTCCGAGCCCGGCGGGCGCTACGAACCCGACCCGGACGCCGAGTTCCACGTCGTGATCGGCGACGAGACCGCCCTGCCCGCGGTGGCCACGGTGCTGGCGGCGCTGCCGACGAACGTCCCCGCGCTCACGTTCCTCGAGGTGACCGACGCCGCCGAGGAGCAGGAGCTGCCCGGCGCCGCCGAGGTGAGCTGGGTACACCGCGGCGACCGGGAGCCGGGGACACCGCTCGTCCGTGCCGTCACAGCCTCGGCATTTCCGGCGGGCCGGGGCCAGGCATGGCTCTCCGGCGAGTCGGCATGTGTGAAGGACCTGCGCAAACACTTGCTGGACGACCGCGCCCTGGCCCGCCGCGCGGTATACGCGACGGGTTATTGGCGCGCCCGGTAGCTGTGCGCGCAGATCACTGCTCAGAACGTGCAGCACCGTATAGGTTCATCGCGGTCCGGGTCACGCCCCAGCTTCGTGATCGGCGAACAGGAACGCAGAGCCGCATCCCGTGCGGCTCCCGTACCGAGACACCCTGTGCACGCAGCGCGTCGGGAATCCGCTCGACCGGCCCTTCGAACAGGTCGGCGAGCTCGGCGGCGGTCTGGGTCATGGTGGGGCCTGAACGCCCCCGGCCGGCCTGCTCGGCGTCACAGGGCAGAATCAGGACATGCCCGGTGCACAGCGCACGCTGGTGGTGCTGCGACACGCCAAGTCGGCGTGGCCGCAGGCGGTCGGCGACGAGCAACGCCCGCTCGCAGCTCGCGGTCGCCGGGACGCGCCGGCGGCGGGCCGGTGGCTTCGCGACAACGTCGGCGAGATCACCACCGTCCTGTGCTCACCAGCCGTCCGGGCGGTGCAGACCTGGGAGCTGGTCAGCGAGGAGCTGGACGTCCGGGCTGAGGCACAGATCGATGAGCGCCTCTACGGGGCGTCCGCGGCGGAGCTGCTCACGATCATTCGGGCGCTGCCCGACACGGCCGCGAGCGTGCTCCTGATCGGGCACAACCCGGGAGTGGAGGACCTGGTGTCGGTACTGACCGGCACCCCGCAGCTGCTGAAGACCTCCGCCATCACGGTGCTCCCCGTGTCCGGCCGCTGGACCGATCTCGGTCCGCACACGGTCGCCGAACCGACACTCATGACCCCGCGCGGCTGACCGCCCGGTGCCGACGGTGACGCTTGCCGTCTGTCCCATGCTCCCGATCCCAGAACCGAGCCCTCAGCATTCCTGCACCCACATCCGGTCACGACCAGTTCGTCCAGTGGCTTCGCGCGGAGGCCACTTCCCTCACCGGCCTCGACCCGTCGCGTCACCCGAGGACCTCGAGCCGCTGCGCGACATCGTCGGGGACGCCCGCGTCGTCGCCGTCGGCGAGAGCTCCCACTTCAGTACGCCCTGGAGTTCGGCTTCACCGAGGGCTTCCCCCTCGACAACTGGGGCGGCGGCGCCGGGCGCGACGACGACCTCCCCCGGCTCTGCGAGGTGGCGATCCCGTGGGGCGTCACCGACTCACTGCGCTGGCTCCGTCAGCACAACCGCACCGCGGCCCACCCGGTGCGCTTCGCCGGAATCGACGTCCCGGAGGCCGGCGCGTCACTGCTTCCCGGCCTGACCCAACTCCTGGCCGCCGAGCAGGACGCCCTCAGCGCCGTCCTGGCGCGTCTGCTCATCCGGTTCCGCTCGGTCGAACCGCAACATGTCACCGGCAGCGATCAACGCAGCTGCGACGTCGCGCTGCGACGTCTGGAAGGGTCAGCACCTATACCGCTTGCTCGGCGAGGACTACGTCGCCCTCGGCCTGACCGGTGGGGTCGGCCAGACCACCGAGATGCACCTCGACCCCACCGCGCCCTTCGGCTTCACCGTCACCGCGACGGCCTCGGCCGCTTCGATGTCCTTGTCGCCCTGCTTGTCACGTTCGGCGGAACAGGAAGATCCCGTACCGCCACGTCCGATCGACCCATTCCGCCTGGTGACGCAGACCGTGGGCGGCGAGGTCGGCGACAAACCCTCGGTGGTCGAACTTCGCCGAGAACCCGACGTTGATCGAGTCACCGGAGCGCAGGTGCAATTTGTGCCCGAGCCCGGGCACAGACACGTCGTGGTCCTCCGTGGCGTAGAGGTGGCCCTCGACCCGGGCGTGAGCGTGGTCATAGTGGGCGCGCGGCCGGTAGCGGTTCAGGTCGAAATCGGCGCCGAAGCGCCGGTTGAGGTGAGTGAGGTGGTTGAGCCGAAACCGGGCGAAGGCCGATCGGCCCGGTGGATCGTTGTAACAGGTCTCGAACACCGCGCCTGGCTTCTGCAAGTCAGCGGAGACGAGGAAGCCGTCGCCGGGACGCAGGGTTGCGGCGATGTCGGCGAGCAGCGCGTCGCGCTCCTCGGGGGTCGTGTTGCCCAGGTTGCCACCGAGGAACGCGACCACGACAGGTTCGCGGCCGAAGTCCCGTAGCCAGCCGAGCCCGGCTTCATACCGTCCCCACACGCCGATGACGCGCAGACCGGGCAGCGCGGCCTGCAGCGCGGTGCCGCTGATCTGCAGCATCTCCCGGCTGACGTCGATCGGGAGATAGGTCGTCTCCCGCTGCTGCACACACGCCGCGAGCAGCAGTCGGGTCTTCTTCGCGCTGCCGCTGCCAAGCTCGGCGATCCACCCACAATCGAGACTCCCGGCGATCTCCGTGGCATGCCGGTGCAGCAGCCCGCGCTCGATCCGGGTCAGGTAGTAGGTCGGCAGCTCGGTGATCGACTCGAACAGCTCCGAGCCCAGCTCGTCATAGCCGAACCAGGGCGGGATCCGAGGTGTCGTCTCGTTCAGGCAGGCCAGCACCGTGGCGCGGTCGTCCCAGAACGATGCCTCGCCCTCGACAGCAATGATCTCGAACGTCGGGCCGGATCGCGGCATGTCAGTCCAGGACCGCGTCGACGGCCTTGTTGCCCGCGCCGGGCCGGGCGGGGCTGCGGGGAGCCTTCTTCTTCAGTTCCAGCATCTGCTCGCCGATCTCCCGCCCAGCCCCTCACGCACCTCGGGGAACCATTCCTGCTCCTACTCCTCGACGTGGTGTGTGACATTCTCGATCAGCACGTGCTGCGGCGGCATGCGCCATGTCCCCCGACCACGACGCAGTCGCTGGGCCGACCAGGCTACCGGCCGTAACCTGGAGTGCATTGCGCGTAGTCGGGGTGAGGCCTGCCCGATCAGATCATGACTCACCTACCTCCGACTGTGCGAGCCTGTCCACATCGCGACACCGACGTCCCCGACCCTGGTGCCTCCTCGACCAGCGCAGGCCACGCGGTGCACGATCGCCCCGGGGATGATGGGTGTCAGGGCCTCAACGTCCGACCCGCCCCCAGATCCCGCCCCCAGATCCCAGACCCCAAATCCCAACCCAGATCGGTCACAGGGTGCGCTGATCATCGTTTCGGAACCGCTGACCGCAGCCGGCCGGCCCTACGTTCCCGGATGTCGATCAAAGCGGCGGTCAAAGCGGCGGTCACGGCGGACCTCCCTCATGTCTGCGATGCAGGGTTGGACCGACGCGAGGTCGGTGCGGTCCCTTCGGGCCGGAGTGCCCGTCGATGAGGACCGCGCTGCCGGCACCGGACGGGCCACCGCTACCGTTCTTCGCGTGCCGGACAGGATGGCGAGCCAACTGGTCCGGTTCGCCGCGATCGGCGCCGTCAGCACGCTGGTCCACCTCGGGCTCTACGTGCTGCTCCGCGGCCTGCTCCACCCGCTCGGCGCCAACCTCATCGCGCTGTTGATCACAGCGGTGGGCAACACGGCGGCCAACCGCAGGCTGACGTTCGGGGTGCGCGGCCACGAGGGCACCACCCGCCACCAGGTCCAGGGCCTGATCGTGCTCGGCCTCGGGCTCACACTCACCAGCGCGGCGCTCACCGCGTTGGACGCGTGGATGCCGGACGCGGGCCGACTCCTCGAGGTGGCCGCGCTGGTCATCGCCAGCGGGATCGCGACGGTGCTGCGGTTCGTCGCCTTCCGTTCGTGGATCTTCCGCGCCGACCCCGAGCCCGGCCCAGATGTCCAGCACCGCGTCACATCGCGGAATGACCCTGCAAGAACAGGATGGAGGAACAGGGAGACCTGATCATCCATCGGCGGGGCGGACCGCTCACGGCTGGGTTCCGGCCGGTCGGCGATCATCACCCGGACAGGTAAGGGCAGGCTTTGTTAGCGTCTGCCGATGAGCACAGCCTCAGCAATTTCGGGCCCGGCCCGGTGTGCCGTGCTGGCTCGCGCGCTCGACGAGCCGCTGATCGGCACAGCCCCGATCGCTCCCCGCTGGGTGTGTCTGGAGATCAACGGCGCCTGGCCACGAGCAATCCCCGAACACCCCGACCCGGCCGTCCGCGCTCTCGGGGAGCGAGCCGAGGAGGCCGGATGGCGACTGTTGCTGATCCGGCGTCCCAAACGGCGACAGTGTCCCGGCGACATCGGCCCCGGTCCGAGCCGGGTCTACCTGGCCGACACCGCACCCCCGCAACCGCGCACGACCGAA
The DNA here is from genome assembly GCA_050701075.1 of Pseudonocardia sp. GTDB lineage: Bacteria > Actinomycetota > Actinomycetes > Mycobacteriales > Pseudonocardiaceae > Pseudonocardia. Next base: position 13,690 of record JBOHEP010000312.1, read on the forward strand.
CTGACCGTCACCGGCCCCACCGAGCTGGCCCGGCTGCCGCTACCCGCCGCGGGCACCGACCTACCGGGCACCCCGGTGACCGATCCACTGCTGCTCGTCTGCACACACGGCAGGCGCGACCGGTGCTGCGCCCTGGAGGGTAGAGCCCTGGCGATCGCGGTCGCGGACAGCAGCCCGGACGTGCACCCGGGCGTGTGGGAGTGCAGCCATCTCGGCGGACACCGCTTCGCGCCCACCGCTCTCGTGCTTCCCACCGGCTACCTCTACGGCCGGCTGGACCCCGGGGCTGCCGTCGACGCGCTCAAGGCCGCCGGACACGGGGAGATGCAGGCGGCGCTGTGCCGGGGCCGTTCGACGTGGACACCCGCCGGTCAGGTCGCCGAGCTGGCCGTCCGCGAGGCGACCGGGCTGCGCGACGCCGCCGCACTGACGGTCGACGTCGAGCCGTCCGGGCAGGTTCTGGTCAGTGCGCGGGACGGCCGCCGGTGGGCGGTCGACGTCCGGCCATCCGAACAGGAGTGCGAACGGCCGCCGTCATGCGGCGCGCAGCCTGAGCCGTTCACCCCGCTGCGGGCCGTCGCCCTGACGTGCCTCGCGTAACGTCGGGCACCGTGCCCCCTACGACCGCGCCCACCACTGTCGGACCGACGGTGGACGCGGGGGCTCGCGCGGTCGCGGCGTCACCGATCGAGTCCCTGTTCGCGGCCGAACCGCGGGTGGGCGGGCATCCCGCGGTGCGCACCGCCGCCCGGATCGCCGCCGAGCTGCTGGCCCCACACGCGACCGCCGCCGACGACCCCGCCCGGGGCGTGGACCCGGCGCACCTCGCGGTGCTCGCGGACCGCGGCCTGCTCAGCGTCAAGATCCCGATCGACGAGGGCGGGCACGGGGCGGACGACCGGGTGGACGCGGAGACCGTCGAGCTGGTCAGCGGGGCGTGCGGGGCCACCTGGTTCCTCACCACCCAGCACCGCTTCCCGCAGGCGCTCTCGCGCGGCCCGCTGCCCGGCCTGCCCGACGAGGCGGTGGAGCTCGGCCCGGCCGCCGCCCGGCACCGCGCCGGGCTGGCGTCATCGACCACCATGGGCGGCATCGCCATCGCGCATCTGCGTCGGCCCGGGCCTCGGGCGCCCCGGGCCGACGCGGCACCCGGGCGGGGTTGGCGGTTCACCGGCACGGCCGACTGGTGCACCGGTTGGGGAATGGTCGACGTCGTCATGATCGCCGGATTCACCTGGGCGGACCGCTTCGTCCTCGCGCTGCTGCCGGCCCGGGACTGCGCCGGGCTGCGCGCCGGCGCGCCGCTTCCGCTGACGGTCATGGGCGGGACGCGCACCGTGACCCTCGAGATGGACGGCCTCGCCGTAGGCGCGGACGACGTACTCGCCACCATCGACCTGGCGGCCTGGCGCGAGCACGACACGGCCCGCGTCGCGAACACGACCCCCGCGTCGTTGGGACTGCTGCGCCGGATCCTCACCGAGCTGCACCACCTCGGCGTACGGCGCGAGCGCCCGGAAGTCGTCGATCTCGCCCTGACCCTCGCCCAGCGGGCCGCCGCACGCCGCGCGGAGATCTACGCGCTGCTCACCGACGTGCCGATGCGGGAGCGGGTGCCCGAGCGCACCGCGCTGCGCGGGGAGATCACCGAGCTGACCGTACGCGCGGCGCACGCCCTCATCGTCGCCCGCTCGGGCAGCGCCCTGCTGCTGAGCAGCCCGGAGCAGCGCTGGGCGCGCGAGGCGGCGTTCCACCTCATCCAGACCCCGACCCCCGGGGTGCTGGTCGCGCAGCTCGCCGCGTTCGCCGGCAACTGACGTCGACGTCATCGGTGAGCTACGAGCGATGGCAGTGCCGTGAGCTACCCGGCGGGCTGGTCTCGATCGCCGACGGCACCGTGCTCGACGGGCATCCTGTCCCGTCGAGCGAATGGCGGCTGCACACCGCGACCTACCGTTCCCGTCCCGACGTCAAATGCGGTCGTGCACCTGCAGATTTCCATGCTGCTCACCGCTGCCCGGTGGCCGCGCGGGCGAGTCCGCCGTCCTTCCTGGCGGCCGTCATGGGCGGCACCGCCACCGACCCATGATCCCGTCCGGCGGCCGTTCGTGCCCGACGCGCCAGCTGTTCTGCCGTGAGCGCCGATCACCGTTGCTGAACCGCTGACCGCAGCTGGCCCGGCTCCGCGTTCCCGGCTATCGATCAATGACCTCACTGCGCTCGATGCCACCGTCTGCACCTGGTGTTCGACGCTCGCCCGGCGCTTCACACTGTAAGGATGGTCCGGTGTCTGCTCACCCGGACGGCCCCAAGTCGGTGTTCGCGCGGTGCCGAACCCTCGCGCGGGAGATCGCCAGGTCTGCGAACTGGCCGGCGGTGAGGAACACGATCCGTCCACGCGGGGCGTTGGGTCTGTGGCGCTCCCGGGCCCCGCTGACGGTCCTGCTGTTCCTGACGGCGCAGGACGGGCACCTGCTCTGCAGTCCCGCCGGCGAGTGCGCCGTGTTGGAACCACCCACCGGCCGACTTCCCGAGCACGGACCCTCTCGGGCAGGCGTCCGCTGGCTGCGCCGGATCGATCGCTACTGGGATGTGCTCGCGTTCGCGGTGACCCCGACGGCACTTCTCGTGACCTCCCTACCTGTGCTCTGGTTCCGCGAGTATGCCGTGGTCGCACTGGTGTTGGCCGTCGCCGTCCTGCTCTATGTGGTGGTCACGTTCGGCCTCGCGGTCGTTCTGCTGACGTACCGCCTCATCAGCGGGCGAGAGCGGCTGGGGAGCACGGCGGTGGGTCAGCTGCGGGCGTACCACTGGACGATCGCGCTGCTCCACGTTCCCGCGCAGCGGGGAGATGGTGCCACCGCTGCTGCGCTCGTCGACCGGGCTCGCCACAGCGTCTCGCGGGAGCGGTCCCCCGTCCTCATCCTCACCGGCGGTGTCACGGACGTACCGCCTGACCGAGACGGCCCCGGCGGCCTGCGGATCGAGCGGCTCTCGCCGAGACATCCGATACTGGTCGGGTACGAACCCGATGATCTCCCGTTGCAGGTGCCCGCGGGGCCAGGCAGGTTCCGCGGGCGCGACGTCGGCCTGTTCTTCGGCGCCACGGCCCTGATCGTGGCGATGCTGGCGCTCATCGTCGCCAACGACGAACGGCGGGTCTGCTCGCCGGCCGATGACTGCGAGAACCGACCTACCACCTATGGCGATGCGCTCTACTGGCTGCTCAGCCGGCTGCTCGGCGGCGACCCGGACGGCCTGGGAGTGACGAGTGCCGGCAACCGGGCCATCGGAGTCTTGATCACGATCTACGGAGTCTTCGTCCTGGTCGGGATCGTCGGTCGAGTAGTTCAGCAGCGGATCGACGAGGACAGCCGCACCGGTGCCGAGGTTGCCACCGAGTTCGAGAAGCGCAGGGTCCGGCCTGCGACTCCCGCGGCCGCGTTGTATCCGGAGATCGAGCCGTACGGCCAAGGCATGCTCGACGTGGGCGAGGGCAACCGCGTCTACTGGGAGGTCTGCGGCAACCCGAAAGGCAAGCCGGCCGTGGTGCTGCACGGCGGCCCCGGCTCGGGGGGTACCCCGGGGTGGCGGCGCTTCTTCGATCCGGTCGCGTACCGGATCGTGCTGTTCGACCAGCGCGGCTGCGGGCGCAGCACCCCGTGCGCGAGCAACCCCGCCGTGGGCCTGACGACGAACACGACCCACCACATGATCGCCGACATCGAGCGCCTCCGTGAGCATCTCGGCATCCAGCGGTGGTTGGTGTTCGGTGGATCGTGGGGCTCCACCCTGGGGCTGGCATACGCCGAGCACCACCCCGGATCGGTGTCGGAGATCGTCCTGTTCTCCGTCGTGAACACGTCGCACCGCGAGGTCGAATGGATCACGAGGGATCTGCGCAGGTTCTTCCCCGCGCAGTGGGAGCAGTTCCGCGCCGGCGTGCCCGCCGTCGACCGCGACGACAGCCTCGTCGAGGCATACAGCCGCCTGCTCAACGACCCGGATCCCGCGGTGCGGGAGAAAGCCGCCCAGGACTGGTGCAACTGGGAGGCCGCTCACGTCGCTGTTCGGTCTGATCTCCGACCGAATCCGCGATACGCCGATCCGGAGTTCCGAATCTGCTTCGCGCGACTGGTCACCCACTACTGGCGCCACGCCGGGTGGCTCGCCGACGGCGCGCTCCTCGCCGGGGCACCAGCGCTTGCCGGAATCCCCGGTGTCCTGGTCCACGGCCGTCTCGACCTCAGCGGCCCACCCGACCTCGCCTGGGACCTGGCACAGGTCTGGCAGGACAGCGAGCTGGTCCTCGTCGACAATGCCGGACACGGTGCGACGGACGACGCCATGGTCGCGGCCGTCATCAAGGCCACCGACCGGTTCGCGACCCGTTCATAGCCCGATCCGGCCCCGGTATCCGGGCGCCGAAGGCCGAGACAGTTCGGCCCGACCGCCGGAACTTCTCCGCGGCACGGACCAGCTCGGCCTGCAGGCCACGCCATCCGGCCCGGTCTCGGCGAAACCGCCGGAGACACCACCATCGCGGTGACGCCCTTGGCCGCCCACATCCGCGGCCACCCCGGGCAGCGCCTTGGCCGGTACCGCCACCACAGCCAGGTCGATCTTCGCCCTCGACGTCGCGCAGTGCGGCCCCCGACCGCCGCCTGCTGTCCCGTCGCACCGCCCTTTGCATGTGGGACGCCCGAGGGCAAAGATCATCAGCGCAGTTCTTTGCGCGACCCGCCCTTGAGTGCCCCGTAGGCAGCTGTGCCGAGGAACAGCACGACCCCGATGATCGTGAGCCAGAACAGCCCCTCGATCACCGCTCCGAGCACCGACAGCGCGATCCACACGACCAGCAGAATTCCGATGATCTTCAACACGCGAGCCTCCAAGGCAATGAACGGTGATCAGCGCACGGACACGTCCTGCTCGACACCGAGCATGGCACTGACAGCTCTCGTCCGCGTGTCCCTGGTGCTGAAGATGTACTCGGGCTGCCGGCCCAGCGATCAGCGGACGGCGGCGGGGCCGAACAACGCCGGCAACCGGGGCCCGCACAACCCCCACGCGTGCCCTCACCCGGCCGAACCCCCAAGGAACTTCTGCAGCGCTGCCCTAGTCTGGACGAGTGAACGACCGCCTGGTGTGGATCGACTGTGAGATGACCGGCCTGGATCTTCAGCATGACGCGCTCATCGAGATCGCGTGCCTGGTGACCGACGGCGAGCTGAACGTGCTGGGCGACGGCGTCGACGTCGTGATCCACGCCGCCGAGGCCGCGCTCGCCGGGATGCCCGATGTGGTGCGCGACATGCACGCCCACTCCGGGCTGACCGACGAGGTGCGCAGGTCCACCGTCGAACTCGCGGATGCGGAGAAGCTCGTCCTGGACTACGTGCGCACCCACGTCCCCGAGCCGCGCATCGCCCCGCTGGCCGGAAACTCGATCGCCACCGACCGCGGCTTCCTCGCCCGCGACATGCCCGAGCTCGACGCACACCTGCACTACCGGATGGTCGACGTCAGCTCGGTGAAGGAGCTGTGCCGACGCTGGTTCCCCCGGGTGTTCTTCGCCAAACCCGAGAAGGGGCTCGCACACCGGGCGCTGGCCGACATCGAGGAGTCGATCCGCGAGCTGAACTACTACCGGCACACGCTCTTCGTGGCCCAGCCCGGACCAACCACCGAGGAGGCCAAGGCCGTGGTGGCAATGCTCGCGGCCAGACCCGGCTGATCCCCAACCCGTTTCGTCCGCGACACGGGACGGTTGTAGGATTCTCCTCGTCGGCCACAGTCGACGTTCTCATGCAGTGGTTGTCTTCTCATGCAGTGGTTGTCATGGTGGGTGTAGCTCAGCTGGTAGAGCACCTGGTTGTGGTCCAGGTGGTCGCGGGTTCAAGTCCCGTCACTCACCCCAACCGCAGGATGACAGCCCCGAAGCCCCGCTGTATGGGTGTCCGACGTGCCTGCTAGCGTTTCGGACGCGTCGAGCGGTCGGCGTAAGGCATGCGCCGCTAGCTCAATTGGCAGAGCAGCTGGCTCTTAACCAGCGGGTTCGGGGTTCGAGTCCCTGGCGGCGCACCAGTTCTGACCTGGGGTTTTCCTCTTCTCCAGTCGAGTCCGTACCCGCCGGTTCCGGCGGGTTGGTCACATGTTGGTCACCGCGGTTTCGTGGGACGAGTGCGGCGGCACGCTTGGCGGCCTCCCGCCCGCCACCCTCCAGCAGATGCCAGTAGGTGTCGGCTGTGATCGCTATCGAGCTGTGCCCAAGCCGTTTCGAGACGAGTGCCAGGTCGATCCCGGCGGCGAGCATGAGCGACGCTGAGCCGTGCCGGAAGTCGTGCAGCCGGATCGGCCGTAGCCCGGCGTCGCGCCCGCCGCAAGGGGTGGCGCCTGGTCCTGCTCAACCTCGGGGACACCTCGTCCGCGGCCGGGGAGATGACCGCGAACGTCATCGCCTCGGCTGCGCAGTACGAGCGGCGGCTCATCGGGCAGCGCACCCGCGAGGGCCTGGCCGCGAAGCGCGCCGCCGGTGTCCGGCTGGGCCGGCCGCCGGTCCTGCCCGCCGAGGTCGTGCGGCGGATCATCGACGCGCACCGTGCGGGGATGTCGCTGCGCGTCATCGCCGAGGGCCTCAACGAGGGCGGCGTGCCCACCGCCCGCGGTGGCGGGGTCTGGTACGGCTCGACGGTCCGCAAGGTGCTCGGCGGGCAGGCCGCCGCGAAGCTCGTCGCCACCGGCTGACCCCGGTGGAGCGGATGCGGGCGCGGCAGCTGAGCGACTACAGGTCGGCCATCGCAGCAGGTCGCACGCTGCTGTGCACCTGCTCCAACGCCACGTCCCAGCCGATGGTGGCCTGCCCGACGTGGCGGGATGCGGAGCGGATCGCGACCAGCGCCACCCGCAGCGCAGCGGGCTCGTCCTCGGCCTGCACGCTCGCGCAGACGTCCACCGCACCGGTACCCAGGTTCACCCCGACGTCCGGGTCGGTCAGGTTGGGCTCGACGAGCAGGGCGTCCATCATGGCGTCGGTGTGCCGGTCGAGAACATCCACGTCGGCGCCGGGCACCAGGTAGCGCAGCTCGACGTAGTAACTGTTCACGGCTTGCTCCCCTCCTCCCAGCACGTCTCGCGTCTCAACCATCCCACCAGGTCACGCAGGTAGCCAGCGGTGGACGGGGCGAGATGCACGGTCTTCTTGTGCAGCCCGCACGGGCAGAACGCCTTGAAGTACCTGCGGCCCTTGTCCACCCGCCATCCCTGCGCCTCCAACGAGCGGAGCAGTGCCTCGATCCCTTGGTCTGGTGTCGGGGCCGTGGGCTCACGGCGGCCATCCTGTCGTCTCGGTGGTCATCAGCGGTCACCGCCCCTTGCCCAGCTCCCCGCAGGATGCGTCCCGGCGCGACGCAGCGCGGGCAGGGCCAACGGCCAGACCACACGCACCACGATGTAGATCACGAGTGCGGCTAGCGCTAGCAGGACGAGGGTCGTCGGGACCTGCACCCGGCTCCAGGTCTGAGCTGCTGCCCTCGGGTACCACCCCGGGGTGTTCGCCCACCGGTGGCGCACGTCGCGCAGATGGACACGTTCTTCAGCCGACTCGAACGCGCGCGGCGCGTCGTCGAGCACAAGGACGGGTCGACGACGGAGAAGCCGCGGTACTCGGCGAGGACGCGGCGCACGATCCGCTCGTCCCCGGCGGCGGGTCAGGCCAAACTGCGCTCCTGGTTGGCGTGCTCATTCTTGCGCTCGGGGCCGGTGGGACCGCTTCCGTCGGCGGGGGCGCGGGGTCGTCCGGTTTGGCAACTCCGGGTGCGTCATCGGCAGGACGCGGGGGGACCAAGGTCAGCGGCAAAGACTCGCGTGACGCTCGACTGGAGCATCGTCGTACCGCCCTGAGTGGCGCAACCGTCGTGGATCAAGCCCGTCCGCAACTCGTCGACCTGCCGGCCTGGAGTGTTCCCGATTTTGTTGACACCGATTTAGGCTGCCAGGTCAGTGAGTTTCCTATATCCTAGCTCGAATTCGGTGGGTGTCAAGTAGCAAAGCGTGGAGTGTCGGCGGTGGCGGTTGTAGT
>JBOHEP010000313.1:0-4860 GCA_050701075.1 Pseudonocardia sp.
CCGGCGGATCGTCGTCGCACACGAAGCGGCTTCCATGGTTGGCCAGCAGGTCGTCCCGGACCCAGCCCTGGTCCCCGGTGGACACGTTGCGCACCAAGGTCCACGTGCCACCGTCACCGGGGAGATAGCAGAAGTAGTCGGCCCTCTGGTCGTGCAACCCCATCCCGGTCTGGATGCAGCTGTTACTGGGACCGCTGCGCAGGATGACAGTATTCGCCGGGAATCTCCTCCATTTACTGTCGTCATGGTCTGCATAGCTGATACCGCAAGAAATGGAGGGGGCGTCGCCCACACCGGGTTCCTTCTCATCCGGCGTGGGTGACGCGCTGGCCGGTGAGCTCATGGCGAGTGGGACCGCAACGGCCACCAGCGCTGAACCGACAATGCGTGCAGTGAACCAGGACATCGAGCCTTCTTCCCTCGGGTGGTCCCAGGTCCGACCCTCAGCCTTTTCCCGGGCGATCTTGCGTTGCGATGGCGACGCTAGGTTCGACCGCTTTCCTCTCGCTTACCGCTCGCTTGCGACAGACCGGTTCGAGGCCACCGGGTGAGAGGCGACCAGGTCGAATCGGGCTACCGACAGCCCGAACAGGCACCGACCGAGTTAATACGTTCACCAATTCGATGTGTCTGAGCAGCGCACCGGCAGGCGCGGGGAGATGCCGGGCCCGGCGGCTCGGACGGGCCGACACCCGGCAGCGCACAGTCAAGTTCGGCGTGGCCTTGTCACCTGATCGGTCGCTTCATGACACCAGGCGAGTCACCTGCGTCTACTCTGTGCCAGCCTGCCCAGAGATCATCCAGCCGCAGGCAGGCTGGCGTGATCACGTGGGGGCATGGCTGGTCACGGCGCGGGAGTGTGGAGCAACGTGGGGGTGGGGATGGACTTCGAGGTTCTCGGCCCGATGCGGGTGCGCAACGGGGAACAGCTGGCCCAGCTGGCCGCACCGATGCATCGCACCCTGCTCGGGGTGTTACTGATGCGGGCGAACATGCCGGTGCCCGTCGACGTCCTGGTCGATGCCCTATGGGCAGGCCAGCGTGACCCGCGGGCATCCAAGAACCTCCAGGTACACGTGCATCGATTGCGCCGCGCATTAGGAGACCCGACGCGAATCCGATTCGAGCACGGCGGCTACACGCTACATGTGCGTGCCGGCGAGCTCGACGCCGAGAGATTCGAGACCGCGCTGACCGAGGTGACCGATGCCGACCAACCGGCGAGCGCGGTATTACTACTGCGAGCGACCCTTCAGCTCTGGCGTGGAGAACCGTTCGGCGATGTCGCCGACCTACCACTGTTGCGCGCCGAGGCCGACCGACTGACCGAACGCCGGCTTTCTGGTCTCGCCCACCTGTATGCCGCCGAGTTGGCCTGCGGCCATGCCGTCACCGTCATTCCCGAGCTCGCTCAGTTGGCCAGTCGCCACCCGATGTGGGAGCGGTTGCAGGGATTGCTGATGACCGGGCTCTATCAGGCCGGCCGCCAGGCCGAGGCTCTGGAGGTCTACCACCGCACGCGAGTCGCCCTGACCGAGCAGCTGGGGCTGGAGCCGGGCCGTGAGCTGCGCCGGCTGGAGCACGCGATCCTCACTGCCGACCCAGCACTGGAGACCCCGAGAACGCCCGCGGTCGCCCCGGCGCAGCTACCCGCCGACATCACCGACTTCACCGGCCGATCAGACCTGCTCGCCACGATCAGGCACATCTCCGGCTCGGCAGATCGGTCACGGACGGTGCTCATCGCGATCACCGGCATGGCCGGGGTGGGGAAGTCGACCCTCGCCGTGCACGCCGCGCACGAACTGCGGGCCCAACACCCCGACGGGCAGCTCTTCGTGAACCTGCGCGGTACCGAGGCACATCCGCTGGCGCCGGCGGAGGCGTTGGCGCAGTTCCTGCGTTCGCTCGGGGTCGAGCAGTCGACGATACCCGTCGACGTCGAGGAGCGTGCCGCCCTGTATCGCAGCCGGCTGGCCGGACGACGGTTGCTCATCCTGTTGGACGGCGCGGCGGGTGAGGCCCAGCTGCGCCCGCTGTTGCCCGGAACCCCAGGCTGCACGGTGCTGGTGACCAGCCGATCAAGGTTGGCGGGCTTGAACGGCGCCCGCCTCGTCGAACTGGACGTCCTCGAATCCGACGCGGCCGTCGATCTGCTGTCCATGGTGGCCGGACCGCTGCGGGTGGCAGCCGATCCCACTGCGGCTCGGGAGATCGTCCGGCTGTGCGGGTTCCTCCCGCTGGCCGTCCGGATCGCCGGAGCCAGGCTGGGCGCTCGACCATATTGGCGGCTCAACCGTCTCGAAGCCGACCTGACCGACGAACGCCGCCGCCTGGACACGCTCCGATTCCGTGATCTGGACGTGCGGGCGAGCTTCGAGCAGAGCTACGTACAGCTCGACGTGGCTGCCCAGCGAGCCTTCCGGCATCTGGGGTTGTTGGAGATCTGCGACTTCACCCCCTGGCTCGCCGCCGCCCTGCTCGACATCCCGCAAGCGAGCGCTGAGGCCCTGTTGGACATCCTGGTCGATGCGCAGCTGCTCGACGTGGCCGGGCGAGAGGCCTCGGGGCAGCCGCGCTACCGCCTCCGTGACCTGCTGCGCGTCTACGCTCGAGACGTCGTCGCCGAGGAGTCGGCAGGCGAGCGCGATGCGGCTCTGCGCCGGGCCGTCAGTGGCTGGCTGAACCCGGTCGATGAGGCGGGCCGCCGCATCGCCGTGAGCCTGCCGGAGCAGCGCACGGTTCGCAGCGTGGACGCAGGCGAGAACGTCTGGCAACCCGCGGTCTGAGCCGGTGCCCTGAACAGCGACCGCGTCACCTCGACCACCACAGGACGTCGATGACGATCACCCACAGCCACCCACGACTCGGCGCCCGGCCCACCCGGACCGGGCGCCGAGGGTGGCGGTGGCTCAGTACCCGCCGCTGTCGGCCGGGGCCGGGGCGACCGGGGCCGGGGCGGCCGGGGCCGGGGCGGCCGCGGGCTTCCCGTCGGTGCCGATCGCGTGCCAGGTACCGCCCACACCTTCGCCGTTCGTGTCGCCCGGCGCGTTGTCACCGGTGAAGCGGTACAGCGCCCACCCCTTCACCGTGACCTGCTCGGTGCCGTCGGGGCGGGTCAGCGTGGCGACGGAGCCGGGGTCGACACCCTCGATGGCCGGCGTCGCCCCGACCGCGACGAGGACCGGAGGCCAGGTGGTGGCGCACTTCCCGTTGCAGTTGGACGTGGGCGGCTTCGGGGTGTCCTTGTCGAAGCGGTACAGCGTGAACCCGTCCTCGGTCACCACGGTGCCCAGCGGCGTCGACGCCGTGGCGAGCACCGGACCGGCCGGTTCGGCGGGCTTGCCGTCCACGCCGATCGCCTGCCAGGTACCGCCCACCCCGTCGCCCTTGGTCTCACCGGGGGCAGCGTCACCGGAGAACCGGTAGAGCGGCCAACCCTTCACCGTCACCTGGCTACTGAGGTCGGAGCGGGTCACGGTGCCGACCAGTGCCGGGTCGACGCCATCGACCGCCGGGACGGCCCCGTCCTCGCTCAGCACGGGCGGCCACGTCGTGGCACATTTCCCGTCGCAGTTGGACGTCGGAGGTTTCGGGGTGTCCTCGTCGAAGCGGTACAGCGTGAACCCGTCCTCGGTCACCACCGTGCCCAGCGGCGTCGATGCCGTCGCAAGTCGCACACCTGCCGGGGGCGCCGCCGCGGGCGGGGCAGCAGCAACCCGCACGGGCGCAGACTCCGAGCTGTAGAGCTGCACGAGGCCGTAGATGCCGACGACGCTCAGCACGAGCGCCACGACGAGCACCAGGTTGGTTCGCTTTCCCATGTCGCTTCCCCTCAGGAGTGGAGTACCGATCCGGCGGACTCGGGTGAACCCGACTACTCCGAGCACGCACCGCCGGCGGCATCGGTTCATCCGGATCAGGACCTCGCCCGGACCCCGCCGGTGATCCGAGTGGTCTTCCGCCGCCGCCCCGCAGCCGACTCCGATGACCGCCTGACGGCGGTACCCCACCAGGCATGCCTTACAGTGGCCAGCGCCTCGACGGCCGCTACCGCGTGACCGTGCTCAGCCCGGCAGCGCCCGCGATCATCGCTCCCCCCATCGCGCAAGGAGAACAACCTGTGGGCAGGACATTCCGAACCACCCTGTTCGCCCTCGTCGTCGCATCCGCGGTCAGCAGCTGCGGCGAACCGGGACCCGACGCCGAGGCCTTGGACGCGGCAACCGCGCGGGCCACGGAGGTCACCGCCTTCTGTGACGCGGCGCGTGCGAACGTAGCGGCCGCGCAACCGCTGATCGACCTGTCCAAGGCCGGCGGCGCTCCCCTGCCGGCAGAGAAGATCGCGGAGGTCGTCGGGCCACTGCGCGAATCCAACAAGGCCATGTTCGATGCCGCCCCTGCGGAGCTCCGGCCGGACGCTGAGTCGGCGGCACAGCTCGCCGAGATGCAGCTCGTGGTGTTCGAGTCGACGGGGGGCGACGTCATGGCCACCGCGACCGATAAGGCCTACGTCGAAAAGGCCACCGAGCTGCGGCCCGTGGTAACCCGGTTCCAGGGCTTCATCCGCAACACCTGCGGCCTCGACGTCGACTGAGCTGCGCGACCGTACGACCGACGCGCACGGCATCCTCGATCACTCGGGAGTGCCGTGCGCGCTCAGCCCGGATCCCTAGCAGTCCCGCAGCTCCGGCGACTGGTTTCAACACCTGTCCGCGCGGCGGGACGAACTCGCGGTAGATCGGTGCGCCCACATCGGCCGGCGCGAACGCGGCCAGCCGGTGGCAGTTCTGGAACGCCAGCACCACTGCGAAGTGCCGCTCCACCGCTCCGCGGATCGCGTTGCTGGCCAACGCCCGC
>JBOHEP010000314.1:0-2870 GCA_050701075.1 Pseudonocardia sp.
CGGCAGAAACGGCCGCGGCGATCCCGGCCTCGCCCGCGGTGGCCACCCGCCGAGATGCGGCGTTCATGGCCACGGCGCCGAGCGCCGCCACTGGGAGAGCGACGGCCAGAAGCCACTTGGTCGGGCGCGCGGAGCCCGTCAGCATCCTCGACCAAGCGGAAGATTCGTCGGCAGTCTCGTCACCGGGCCGGAATCGTCGCAGCCGAGAGACGGCAAAACGCCAGATCCTGCGACCGAGACTGGTCAGTACCAGGGTGATGCCGATCCACGGCAGGAGCAGCAGGAAGATCTGGATGATGCCGAGTGTGGCGGCTGCGGCCTCACCCGCGCGCACCGCCGCCGCCGCGTTGTCGGCGAGCTTCTGCAGCGAGTCCCACACCACGGGCAGGACCATCGGCGCGATGATGAGGAACCAGATGAGGAAGTACACGAGGACGGGGACCACCAGCACGACCCAGAGGGTCATCACCCGCCGGGTCCAGGGCCTGAGCTCCGCGACCCGAGGGTGGGTCGGGCGGCCGGGAAGCAGGCTCTTCAGCACCGGGCCGATCAGGCTGAACAGGTCGGGCACCCCGACCAGGTCGGCCAGGATGTAATAGCCGTCGAGCCGGATGTTGGGCAGGAACTGCCACGCCGTCTCCACATGCATCAGCACCAGGGCGACCAGCAACCACGGCGCCCCCGTCTGCAGGTAGGCCAGACTCATTCCCACCATGAAGATGAGGTTGAAGTAGATGCCGCCCAGATCGGTGCGCAGCCGTCCGACGCGGCTGAGCCGGTAGGAATCGGTGACCGTGCTGTACATGGCCGGCCACACCAGGTAGATGCCGACCCCGATGGCTCCGGGTCGGGCCCCTCCGTAGCGACACGCCGCCACATGCCCACACTCGTGGAACATTCCGGAAACGAAGATCGACCCCAACACCAGCAGCGTCAGCGCCGGTTGGTAGATGAGCGCCGTCGCGGCGGGCACGACCTGGCCGATACCGCCCGCCAGCACGATCCATACGTCCGTGGCGATGAAGGCAACGAGCGCCGCGAGCACCACCGGCGGCCAGTAGAGCGGTTGGAAGAAGGCCGCGATCGACCCGACGGCACGCGCGGGAATCACCGGCACCCGGTACCTGAGCAGGAGCAGCGCATCGGGTCTGCACTTGATGGGCTGCGTGTCACCGCTGTCACCGGGTGCGGACGCCAGGATTCCGGCGGGCCGCAGCTTCTGCTCGACGAGAAACGAGATCTGCTCCGCGGTGATCTCCGTATCGAGCTCGGTGCTCAGCCGGGTCGCGAGCTGGGTCAGGTCGCGTCGGCCGTCGACGTTGCTCACGAGCGCATACAGCGGGTGCGGCAGCTGGATGACCTGGCCGTCGGCCCGGCTGACGATGTATTTCGGTTCGCGATAGCCCGAACCCTGGTACGGCCCGATCAGTTCGAGCCCCTCGGCCAGCCGGGGCATCGTGGTAGCGCCAACGGCCGGAGCGCCCGGCTTCTCGAGTAGCCCGCTCTCGCTGATGATGACGACCTCCATGCGCTCGAACCGGGTGGGTGATGCAAGGGAGGGGCGACCGGCGACCGGCCGCCCCTCCTTCAGCAGCGCTGCCAGGCGATCAGCAGCTCGTCAGGCTCGGGTCAGCCGCCGAGCACGCTGGCGGCAGAGCCACCCGTGCCACCGGAGCCCGCATTGACGTCGCCCTGCTCGATCTGGCTGGCGATCGGAAGAATGTTGACGTTGTTCAGCAGCGCGATACCGATGCCGCCACCACCGCCGGTACCGCCGTTTGCGGTGGAGTTGACCGTCATCGTGGTGCGCGCGGGCAGCAGCTCGACGTCAAACGCGGCGAAGTTCAGCTCAGACATTTCAGTCCTCCTCGAAGAGCCCGGCCCCCCAGTAGGGCCTTGGGCAGGAAGAGAGTTCGGCGTCGATTGCAGCATTCGAGCATCCCCCTCAGGTAGTCCGACCTCATCTCACGTTCCCGATGAGGCCTCCTCTATTCTTATAGGGCGGGCACCGTAGTGTCACCACTTAGATCGCTGTCGGAGTACCTAGACTCGATCTGCCACGTGACTACGCAGATCTGTCCAGGACTACTTAGCTCAGCCGTCCGAGTACGTATTCTGACCGGAATCGGTTCGTCGTTCGTCCCGGGAACATTCGGACGACGACGAGCGGAGGGGCGACCGGTGACCGGCCGCCCCTCCTTCAGCAGTGCTGCCAGGTGATCAGCAGCTGGTCGAGCTCAGATCACTTGACAATGCTGGCGGCGTCGCCACCCGCGCCACCAGAGGCCGCATTGACGTCGCCCTGCTCGATCTGGCTAAGGATCGGGATGACGTTGACGTTGTTCAGGGCGGCCACACCGATGCCACCAGAACCGCCGGCACCGCCGGTTGCGGTGGAGTTGACCGTCATCGTGGTGCGCGCCGGCAGCAGCTCGACGTCAAATGCGGCGAAGTTCAGCTCAGACATTCCAGTTCCTCCTCGAAGAACCCGGCCCCCGAATAGGGCCTTGGGTAGGAAGTGAGAGTTCGGTATCGGTTGCTTGCCCCGCCCGGCTGGTTCGACCAACCGGGAACCAAGCATCCGAGAGTCCCCCTCAGCAGTTCACCTCATCGCACGTTGCCGATGAGGACTCCTCAATCATCATGGGCCGGGCACCGTTGTGTCACCACCTAGATCGCTGTCAGATTACCTAGACTCGACCTACGGTAGTGACTACGAAGAATTTATTCAGAACTGCCTAGCCCTGCCGTGCGAGTCGGGGTGTGCCGACCAATGTCGAGCACGGCTGCACCGCCGGCGAGCAAATATGCTGGAATTCGGAGATCCTGCACTCGTCCAGGGGCGTTCGGACGACGAGAAGAGGGGCGAC
>JBOHEP010000315.1:0-16220 GCA_050701075.1 Pseudonocardia sp.
GCGGTCGGACCGTGCGGGGGGGCGGGTCATCGGTACGCGACCTCCGCGCCGAGGTCGGCGGTGGCTCGAGCGCCGAGCGCACCCCGGCCGCGGTCCGCGTCACCGCGGGAGATGCCGCTGCGGGACCGGGACTCCGGGCCGAGCGCGATACCGGCGGCCGTGAGATCGGAGGCGATCGCTGCGACCTGCTCGGCGGTGACCGGCGGCAACGGCAGGCGGGTCTCGCCGACGTCCAGGCCGCGCAGCCGCAAGGCCGTCTTCGCGAACACCGCCCCCCCGACCCGGCCCATCGCCCGGATGACCGGCAACGTGGCCGAGTGCAGCGCGCGGGCCCGCTCCACCTCGCCGGCCTCGTAGGCGTCGATGAGAGCACGCAGCCGATCGGCGACGACGTGTCCGATGACACTGACGAACCCGACGGCGCCGACCGAGAGCCACGGCAGGTTCACCGGGTCGTCGCCGGAGTAGTAGGCGAGCGTGGTGGTGGCGAGGACCTCGGTGCCGACCCGCAGATCGTTGCGCGCATCCTTCACCGCGACGATCCGCGGGTGCTGCGCCAGGCGTTGCAAGGTCTCGATCTCGATCGGGATGACGCTGCGCGGCGGGATGTCGTAGAGCATCACCGGCAGGTCGGTCGCGTCGGCGATCGCGGAGAAGTGCAGCACCAGACCCGACTGCGGGGGCCGCGAGTAGTACGGGGTGACGAGCAGGAGCCCGTGAGCACCCGCCTTCTCCGCGGCGCGCGCCAGGCGGATGCTGTGGGCGGTGTCGTACGTGCCGGCCCCGGCGACGACGGTGGCCCGGTCACCGACCGCGTTGACGACCGCGCGGACCAGCTCGGACTTCTCGGTGTCGGAGGTGGTGGGGGACTCACCGGTGGTGCCGTTGACCACCAAGCCATCGTTGCCGAGCTCAACGAGGTGGGCGGCCAGCTCCTCGGCCCGATCGAGGTCGAGGTGGCCCTCGGAGTCGAAGGGAGTGACCATAGCGGTCAACACCCGACCGAAGGGGCGGCCCGGTGGTCGCGGTACGGCAGGCGTCGAGCTCATAAGACAACCGTACCGTGACAGTCCGACAACTCCTGCGATGATGCGGCCGAGCTGCGGAGGTTGGATCGGTCTACAGCCCCCGAGGAGAGTCACCCGCCGGCACCTCAACGTCAACCGGTAAGCCTGGGCGGCGTCAGCGTCGCGGCCGTTCGCGTGTGACATGAATCCGCCGGCTCGCCGCGCCTGACGTCCTCGTGACAAATGAAGAACTCCGCCT
Organism: Pseudonocardia sp.; assembly: GCA_050701075.1. GTDB lineage: Bacteria > Actinomycetota > Actinomycetes > Mycobacteriales > Pseudonocardiaceae > Pseudonocardia. The sequence goes on from JBOHEP010000315.1 coordinate 1,267, forward strand.
GTTGACGAACTCATTGACCGCCGATCCGGTACAGCGACCACGGTGGGGTCCTGTGCGCGGCTGGTCCGCCCAGGACGTGTCCGCGTAGCATCAGCCCCGCCGACAGTGCCCACACTGGGTCGGCTCGACCGTGCCTGCTCAGAGCTCGTGCAGGTCGGGACGGTCGAACTCACCTGCGCGCACCCCGGCCAGGAAGGCGTCCCATTCGGCGGCTGTATAGCGGTGCGGGGAAAGCGAGCGGTCCTTGGTGTCCCGGACGGCCACCCCACCGTCGGGCAGGAATGCCACCTCGACGCAGCTACTGCCGTTGCTACCACTGAAGCTGCTCGTCCACCACCGCGCATCAGTGAGATCCACGGCGCCTCCCGTCCTGCTCCGTTCAGGTCTGCTCCGCGACCCGCCGGATCAGCGCAAGCGATTCCGCGGGGCTGAGCGCGTCGGACCGCAGCCGGTCGAACGAGAGTCTAGCACGCGACACATCGGCGTCCTTCTCCAGGAACAGGGCACCGAGCGCGTGCTCCACGTAGGCCATGTCTGGCTCGCCGAGGTCGCCGAAGCTCAACACGCTGAACCCGGAGCCCATCGCCACGTGGGCGCCGATCGCGGTCGGCAGTACCTGCAACGTCACCGAGTCCAGCTCTGCTGCGGCGGCGAGGTGCGCGAGCTGCGCCCGCAGCACGTCCCAGTTCCCTACTGGCCGGTGCAGCACCGACTCGTCGGTGATCGCTACCAGCTCCAGCGGGCCCCCGGCCGAGGTCAGGCGCTGCTGGCGGATTGTCCGCACCGTCACCTCGTCGGCCAGCCGGCTCTCGGTGCGTCGCACCGGCGAGGCGACGAACAAGGCCCGGCTGTAGTCGGCGGTCTGCAGCAGACCCGGCACGAAGTCGACCGTGAACTCCTGCACCAGGCTCGCCTTGGCCTCAAACCCGACAAAGGAGGTGTCGCCGACGCCGTAGGCCTGCCACCAGCCCTTCTGCCGCGTCTCACGGGTCAGCGTCACCAGCTCGGTCCAGCGCTCCCCGCCCACGTCGTAGAGATCGAGCATGCTGCGCACGCCGTGCACGTCGGCGGCCTGCTGACCCATCTCGATCCGATTGAGCTTGCTCGGCGACCAGTCCAGCGCGGGCGCCGCAGCGTCGAGGGTGAGCCCGGCATCCTCGCGCAGCAGCCGGAGCTGCCGGCCCAGCATTCGCCGCCGGACCACCGACCCGTTCCGTGCCGCCACGCCCACCTCTCGCTTCCGCCCGAGGGCACATCGTGACAGCCGGGAAGCCGAATCCGGGATCCCATCCGCGCGATACCGGTATCGATCTTCGCTGAGAACACTCGGCGCAATGACGGAAAACCCCCTGCACGAGGCCGCGGCCATTCTCGCGGGATGGCCCCGGCTCGTCGAGAATCTGCGCGCGACCCATGTCAGGGACCCGGACGGCCGCTGCCGTGGCTGCCCCAGCCAGGTGACGGCATCGCCGCGGTGGCCGTGCGCCCTGGCCGCGCTCGCCGAGGCCGCTCGAACCAGGCATGCTCCGGACGCCACGCACGGGCCCACCGTGGCCAGCACGCCGCGGTGCGAGGAGTCGGGCAGCACCACCCGTCGCGCCGCATCGCCACACCAACCGACACCGGCCAGCACGTGATCGATGCGCGCCAACAACCGCAGCCACTTGCCCACCGAGGTTGGTGCACCCGCGCTGTCCCGCATCGCGTCGACCAACCCACCCCGTCGCAGCAGCACCCGGTAGTCGCGTCCGCGATCGGTGCTGTTCAGATCCCCGACGAGCACGACCGGGAGCGTCTCGTGCGCAGCCGCGCGGCAACCTCCTCCACCAGCCTCCGGTGCTCGGGCACCGTGGCCTGGTAGCTCGCCTCGACCTCGCCGCTGTACCACGGCCGCGGAACATGCAACGCGTACAGCACGAACCGACCATCCGGCCCGGCGACCTCGAGATGCCCGCCTGGCAGGTCCGGCCCGACCGGTTCGACCAGCCAGAGCGGGTAGCGGCTGAACACAGCGATGTCGGGATCGTCGTCGTCATCTATCCGGATGTACCGATACGGATGGGCGGCGTCCAGATCCCGGACACCGTCGGCGGACACTTCCGGCACCACCAGCACATCGGCAGCGAGATCCAGCAGAGTGCGGCCGGCGGTGAGGTTCCCATCCACATTGGTCCCGGCGACGGTGACGCCACGTCCGGCCACCGCGCCCTCGTCGGCGGGAAGCCACGGGCCTACCGCGGCAGCGGTGCCCGCCACCAGGGTGGACACCGCGAGCATCAGCGCCGGTCGCCGCCGGCACCCGACCAGCCCGCCACACGGCCACGAGCGCCACCAGCACAGGGAGCACGATCGCCAGCACGTCGGTGACGACGCCCAGCGAGTCGCGCCCAGGAACCACGTCCACGGCACCGCAGCGAGCAGCAGACCCGTGCCCATGCCGCGCCGACAACCCTGCTCCGGCGCGTCAGAAGGTGCGGCCACGACTACCCCCGCGTCGTCGAGGAACCGGGCGTGCGACGACCACCACTCGCGGATCCGCGCCTCGGGTACCGGTCAGCGGAGCAGGACCGGGGAGGCCCAGCCGCACAGGGAGTGGTCGGCGCGGGCGATGCTCAGGCTGAGCGTGCGGCGGTACTCGACCCAGGCGAGTGCGAGCATCCGTTCGTCGACGGAGTACTCCGGGTAGGTCACCTGGTAGCCCGACAGCCACACGAACGGCACGTTGACGCCGTCCATCGCCCGGGCCCAGCGCGGGAAATGTGCCGCCGCGGCGAGGACCTCGGCGTGCGCGGAGCGCCGTCCCCGGATGCCGCGCGGGCGGATGTGCCGTCCCGGGTCCCAGTGGGCACCGAGATCGACGGTCACCCGGCGGACACCCGGCCGGTGCTCGATGCCCGCGAGCAGCCGCACCGGCTTCGGCCGGCTCTCGTAGGAGTCCCGGAGCCAGTCCCAGGACCACGTGTTGAGCTGGCGCTCGGTCGCGACGTTCCACACCTCGTGACAGGTGCGCCGGACCCCGTCCATCTCACCCTCGTCCTCACCGCGGTACTCGGTGTCGAGGTAGACGGCGATCAGGTCGACGACCAGCGGATCGGCGTGGACCCGCGGCGTGAGATCGATCGCGTCGAGGTCGACGGCCCGAAAGCCCCACTCCCTGTCCTCGTTCCACCGCTGGACGTTGGCGAGCTGCTCGGTGAGCGGAACGAACATGTACGGCGGCGGTCGGCCCCGCACCGTCGAGACCGCACTACGCGTCGGCAGTCGGATGTCGCTCATAGTCCTATTTACTACCCTGCGCCGGGCAGGAACAACATGGTTGCCCGCCTGTGGTGGGTGACATGCGGCACCGATCCGCCAAGTAGGATCGAGCCTCGTGCGACAGATCCTCGAACTGCTCGAGCGCGACGCCCAGTTGTCCCACGACACGATCGCGACCATGACCGGGCTGCCGGTCGCCGAGGTCGCCGCACAGGTGGCGGCGTGGGAGACGGCCGGGGTGATCCGCCGTTACAAGGCGGTGATCGACTGGGACGCGGCGGATGCGGCGACGCAGGGCCCCGAGGACGTCACCGCGTTCATCGACGTCTCCGTCGCCCCGGCCCGCACCGTCGGGTTCGACGACGTCGCCGAACGGATCTCCCGGTTCGCCGATGTACGCAGCGTCTACCTCGTCTCCGGGGGGCACGACCTGCGCTGCACGGTCACCGGACGCAGCATCCGCGCGGTGTCGGACTTCGTCTCCCAGAAGCTGGCGACGATCGATCGGGTGCAGGCGACCGCCACCCACTTCGTGCTCAAGTCCTACAAACGCGACGGCGACGCGTTCCTCGCACCCGAACCCGACCACCGCCTGCCGATCACCCCATGAGGCCGCTCAACTCGGTCATCGCGGCCTGCCCGCCGTCGGGCATCCGGCGGTTCTTCGACATCGCCGCCGAGATGGACGACGTCATCTCACTCGGCGTCGGCGAGCCCGACTTCGTCACGCCGTGGCGCATCCGAGAAGCCGGGATCTACGCCCTTGAGCACGGCTACACCACCTACACCTCCAACGCCGGCCTGCCGAGCCTGCGGCGGCTGATCTGCGCCGACCTGGCGGGTCGCTACGACGCCCAGTACTCGGCCGACAGCGAATGCCTGATCACCACCGGAGTGTCCGAGGGTCTGGACCTGGCGCTGCGCGTGCTGCTCAACCCCGGAGACGAGGTCATCGTCCCGGAGCCCTGCTACGTGGCCTATGAACCGTGTGTCGCGTTCGCCGGTGGCGTCCCGGTCCGGGTGCCCACCCAGTGGGAGGACGGCTTCGCGGTCGACCCCGCCGTCGTCGAAGCCGCGATCACCCCTCGGACGAAGGCGATCCTGATCGGCTCGCCCGCCAATCCGACGGGTGCCGTACAGCCAGGAACAGCACTGACCGCGCTCGTCGCCCTCGCCGAGCGCCACGACCTCTACCTGATCTCCGACGAGATCTACGATCGGCTGACCTACGACGGCACGCACACCTGCCTCGGTGCCCTGCCCGGCGCCCGAGAGCGCACGGTGCTGCTCGGTGGGTTCTCCAAGGCACACGCGATGACGGGTTGGCGGGTCGGCTGGATCTGCGCGCCGCGCGCCGTCGCAGCGCTGTGTGTGCGGGTGCACCAGTACACGATGCTGTGCGCCCCGCACATCTCCCAGCTCGCCGCGGTGGAGGCGCTCAGCGGGGACGACACCGACGTCGCCGAGATGGTGGCCGACTACGACCGGCGGCGCCGGGTGTTCGTCAAGGGGCTGCGCGAGCTCGGTCTGGACTGCCCGGACCCCGGCGGGGCGTTCTACGCGTTCCCCTCGATCCGGCGCTCCGGACTGGGCTCCGAGGCCTTCGCCGAACGGCTGCTGCACGCCGAGCGGGTGGCCGTCGTGCCGGGCAGCGTGTTCGGGCCGTCCGGGGAGGGCCACGTGCGTTGCTCCTACGCCACCGCGCTACCGCTGCTCGAGGAGGCCCTGGAGCGGATCGGGCGGTTCCTCCGATCGCTGTAGGGACGGCCGGGGGCGGGCATCGGGCCGCCGCATCCCGTCGACCATCCCCCGCGCGATCACCGGGCCGAGATCCCGGCCACGGCGCACCAGCCACGGCAGGCCCTTGACGACAAGCCACGCGGCGCGATGGGCGGCGCGCACCTCCCGCCCACCCGCGCAGTCCAGGCTCACCGGGCTCAGTACCGCGAACCCTGCGCCCTCCAGCAACGCCGCGAATCCCCCGGCGAGCAACCGGTGCCCGCGCTCGGAGGGGTGCAGCCGATCCACCGCCCACGCGTCGCGGTCGTACCCGCCAGGCAGGGTGTGCAGGTCCAGCATCCCGACGCCGCGGGGATCGGTGGCCGCCACGGCGTCGATCACGGCGTTCAGCGCCACGATCCGCCGGGCGAGCGCGCGGCGCAACGGCCCCGGGATCCGGAACACCCGCGTGTGGTCGTGGAAGCGCACCATCAGCACGTGCGCCCCGGCGGCGCGCAGCGCCTGCACCGTCGCCGCGAACTCGACATGCAGGAGGGCCGGCTCGAAGTCCGAGCGCAACGTGTCGTTCATCCCGACGAACAGCACGACGACCGCCGGCCCACCGGTCGACACCGCGGTCAGCGCGACGGGCAGCTGCTCCCGGCGCACACACGCCATCCGCGCCCCCGTGCGGGACGGGTTGACCAGCACCGGGGCTCCAAGTGCGACGCCGAGCAGAGCCGGGAACCCCCGCCATCCACCACCGGGCAGCGGGTCGCCGAGCCCGACCGGGGTGGAGTCGCCGAGGGTCACCAGGGTGTGGACCCCGCACGACGCCGGTCGGGTGGGCTGGGGCACAAGCAGCGGCACCATCTGCACGGTCACGGCTGGGACGATCACCGACGCGGACTCACCGGCGGTGTGCGCCGGATGACGGGCCGTGGGCGGGTGAAGGAACGCTTGGGTGCGCACCCGGGCGCCGACCCGGAGTCGGGAGCGGCGTGGGTCGGGCGGTCCGCTCAGCCTGCGCCGCGGAACACGGGGTAGATCGGCAGGGCGGTGGCCGCGTCGGGGAACCGCTCGTGCAGGGCCGCGGCGACCTCGCGGCCCAGTGCGGCGCTCGCGGGGAGACCACCGAGCTGCGCGACCTCGGCCATCTGGCGCCAGTAGTGCGACAGCGCGGTGCTGATCCGCGGCGACCGGGTGGCGTCGAGCCCGACCGGCACGTCACGGCCCCGGACCCGCGGCAGCAGCCACCAGGTGCACAGCCACACCCACAGCAACTGCGCTCGCAGCAGCCGCCGCTCCAGGTGCTCGGGATGGTCGAGGTCCGGCCAGACCGTGACGACCTCGTTGCGCCAGGCCTGCAGCATCGCCTCGGCCATCCCCGGGGGCAACGCGAAGCTGGCCTCGCAACCGGGGAACGGCACGCGGACGTAGGCGGCATCCAGCGCGACGTCGCGGAAACAACCCCACTCGAAGTCGACGAACCGCACACCACGGCTCGTCACCAGGTTGTTGTCCGGGCAGGTGTCCGAGGGGCTGAAAGCCCGATAACGCGTGCCGCCCAACAGTCGCGCGGTCTCGTGCGCCTCCTGCGCGGCGGCCGCCGACACCCCGACCCCGAGCTCTTCGGCGAGCAGGCCGGGCACCCCGGCGAGCGCGGCGCGCGCCACGTCGGCCATCGGGTCGCGCCACGACCGTTCCCCGAGCCGGCGCAGCAACGCGCCGAAGTCGCCCTCCCGCCCGGCGGTGGCGGCCTGCATCCGGCCCAGGCCGCGGGCCCAGCTGAGCAGGCAGCGCTGCGCGGCGGCCGGGTCGGTCCCGAACAGCTTGTCCGCGAGCGTCGAGCTGCGGCCGAGGTCCTCGAGCACCAACAGCCGGGTCTGCGGATCGTACGCGATGATCACCGGGCTCGGCCGGACGTCAGCGGGAAGTGCGGTGAACAGCTGGCAGCTCGCCACCTCGAAGTGGAAGGGGTCGGCCCGCTCCGGGTCGGGCGCGCCGAGGTACTGCTTGACCACCAGCGTGCGGGGCAGCGAGAACGGGTTGCGCGCCACCCGCGCGCGGGCCACCACGGATCGGTCGCTCCCCCCGAGATCCTCCGGATCGGCCAGCACCACCCCGGCACCGGCCCGGCGGCTGAGCAAGCGCTCAGCCGCAGCCAGCGCGGCGAGCACCGGCCGGGAGAAACTACGCAGGTCACCAGCCATCGCGGAAAACCCTACCCCGCTGAGAGCTTGCGGCCGCCGGACCGCCTCGCCGCCTCGACCCGTCGGGACGCCATCAGTACCGCGGCGGCGGCCATCACGATGCCGACGAGGTTGACCGCCAGTTGAGCGGCGGACTGGGCAGCCGCCGCGATCCGCCCTTCGACCAGCGCGACCGACGCGAACGCCGCCGCCGGCACGGTGGTGACCGAGATGAACACCCCGACCAGCGCCGCCGACTTCGCCGAGGTCAGCGCCAGCATCCCGGCCGCGCCCGCGAGCAGGGCGACGATCAGCGAGAACGGGCCGACCTGGTAGACGAAGTCGACCTGATCGAGCTGATCGAACGAGCTCGTGGACAGCAGTCCCGTGGCGTCGAACACCACAGCGGCCACCGTCGTGACGGCCATGGCCAGTGGGAAGCCGACGCCGAGCGCGAAAACACCGCGCCGTACCAGGTCACCACGGCGCAGCACCGCCCCGACGGCCACCGCGGCCAACGGCCCGAACTCCGGACCGAGCACCATCGCCCCGACGACCGTCACCGGTGAGTTGGTGATCACCCCGATCGCCGCCAGCAGGCAGGCGATGGTGAGGAATGCCAGGAAGCTGATCGAGAATCGGGACTCCTCACCGGTGCGGGCGATGACGTCGTCCCAGATCACCGCATCCGACGGATCGCCAGGGGCGGCCTCCACCGCCGCGTCGGCCGCGTCGGAGAGCACGGTGTCCAGCGTGTCGAGCGTGATGGCGCCGTCGTGGTCGATCCCGAGTCGGCAGAGGCCGCCGAGCAGCGCGTCGGCGGCCTCCCGGGTGATCACTGCCTCCACGAGGTCGCCCGGAGGGCTCACGGCCGCGCCGGGCGCCACCATGACATGCGCGGCACCGGGCTCGGCGAGCAGCAGATCCCGGACCGCATCGGTGTGCGCCGCCGGGCAGATGACCCGCAGAGCCAACATGGGGTCGTCAGCTCGGCCGAGTCACCGGGGGCGCGGTCGGCGCCTCGGCGGGCGCGCTCAGCGGGGGTTGGCGACTCGGGGGCGGTGCTGTCACGGGCTGGGCATCGACGCCTGCCTCCCGGCGCTGCTCGGGAGAGATCGGCGCCGGGGCGGCGGTCAGTGGGTCGTATCCCCCGCCGGTCTTCGGGAACGCGATCACGTCGCGCAGTGAGTCGGCTCCGGAGAGCAACATGCAGACCCGGTCCCAGCCGAACGCGATGCCGCCGTGCGGTGGCGGCCCGTAGGCGAACGCGTCGAGCAGGAATCCGAACTTCTCCCGCTGCTCGCCCTCGTCCATCCCCAGCAGCGAGAACACCCGTTCCTGCACGTCGCGACGGTGGATCCGGATCGACCCACCGCCGATCTCGTTGCCGTTGCACACGATGTCGTAGGCGTAGGCCAGCGCGTGGCCCGGAGACTCCTCGAACCGGTCGGCCCACGCCTCGTTGGGTGAGGTGAAGGGGTGGTGCACCGCGGTCCAGCCGAGCTCGTCGCCCTTGTCGTCGCGGATTCTCTCGAACATCGGTGCATCGATCACCCACACGAACGACCAGGCGCTCACGTCGAGCAGCCCGCACCGCCGGGCGATCTCGCCGCGGGCGGCACCGAGCAGCGCCCGCGCGTCGGCCGCAGCCCCGGCGGCGAAGAAGACGCAGTCGCCGGGCTCGGCACCCGTGGCCTTGGCCAGCCCGTCGCGCTCGGCCTCGGACAGGTTCTTCACCACCGGCCCGCGGTCGCTCACCGAGCCGTCCTCGCCGATCAACACGTAGGCCAGCCCGCGGGCGCCACGCTGCTTGGCCCACTCCTGCCACCCGTCGAGCTGCTTGCGCGGCTGGCCCGCGCCACCGGGCATCACCACGGCGCCGACGTGGTGCGCCTGGAACACCCGGAAGGAGGTCTCCGCGAAGTACTCGGTGAGATCGATGAGCTCGACGCCGAAGCGCAGGTCGGGCTTGTCGGAGCCGTAGCGGGCCATCGCATCGGCATAGGTCATCCGACGGACCGGGCGCGGGATCTCGTACCCGGCCAGGTCGCGCCACAGCGAGGCGGTGATCTCCTCACCGAGTGAGATCACATCGTCCTGGTCGACGAAGCTGCACTCGATGTCGAGCTGGGTGAACTCGGGCTGACGGTCGGCGCGGAAGTCCTCGTCCCGGTAGCACCGGGCCATCTGGTAGTAGCGCTCGATACCGCCCACCATGAGCAGCTGCTTGAACAGCTGGGGGCTCTGCGGCAGCGCATACCAGGAGCCGGGGCGCAACCGCGCGGGCACGAGGAAGTCGCGCGCCCCCTCGGGCGTGGAACGAGTGAGCGTGGGCGTCTCGATCTCGACGAACTCCCGCTCGTGCAACACGGTACGGGCGATCCGGTTGGCCTCGCTGCGCAGCCGCATGGCCGCCGCGGGGCCACTGCGGCGCAGGTCGAGGTATCGGTGCTTGAGCCGGACCTCCTCACCGATCTCGCTGTGCTCGTCGAGCGGGAACGGCAGCGGCGCCGACTCCGACAGCACCGTGAGCGCGGTGGCCGTCACCTCGATCCCCCCGGTGGCGAGATCGGGGTTCTCGTTGCCTGCGGGTCGACCCGATACCACGCCGGTGACCTGCACACAGAACTCCGCTCGTAGACGATGGGCCCGCTGGGCCATCTCACCCTCACGGAACACCACCTGCGCCGAGCCGGAGCCGTCCCGCAGATCGATGAAGATCACCCCTCCGTGATCGCGACGACGCGCCACCCACCCGGCGAGGGTCACGGTCTGTTCGGCATGTTCGGCACGCAACGTGCCGGCGGGGTGGGTGCGCATCACGGGTGCGAGGTTATCCGGGCCCGTGGGGTGACCGTGGGCGGGACGTCACGCATGGAGGTGGTGTGGGGATCCGGTGGGCGGACGGCGCCGAGCGCTTGATCACTGTTGGATCACTGTTGGGGAACCGTCAGCCGTACCGTCTGCGGTTCCGGGTGAACCGCCGCGTCCCACGTCGTCCGGGGCAGGGTTCAGGTGGCCGCTCGTGGGTCGCACCAGCCGAGCGCGGCTGGTGCGGCTGGGTGCGAACTCCCGGATGGGCCGAGGTGAATCAGCCGATCCGGCGCAGCTGCGGCCAGAGCTCCGCCCACGGTACGAGCCGCTGGCGGCAGACCCACACGGACGTGCCCTGCTCGTCGTTGTCCAGACCGACGCCGTTGTCGATCCGAGCGGCCTCCTCCACGGAGCCGAACCACCGTTCCAGCCGGCCACGATCGTAACCGATCACCAGGGTCACACCCGCGGACCCCGGCGGCGGTCCCCACTCGGCGTAACTGTTGTGGCCACTGAACGCCTGCGGCAGGCCCAGCTCCGGACCGTAGCGGTCGACCGCGCCGGCCTGGCCGTAGTTGCGGGTGAGCACCACCAACCCGTCCCGGTCCGCGGACGGCAGCCCGGCATGCACCCCGGCGACGGTCCGGGCGAACGCCGGCCATCCGACGGTCTCCCCGGCGTCGGGATGGATGTCGACGATCGGCGTGGCCGCCAGCTGCCCGACCGGCACCAGCGGCAACATGAGCACCGCGGACATGACCGCGCTCAGCCCGATCACGACGCCGAGCAGCACCCGGCGGGCGCCGGGCGCGCGCCGGACGCCCCACCGCCCGATCACCGCGGCGGGTGCGGTGCCGAGGGCGCCGGCACGAACCCAGCGCAGCGTCGGCTCCGCACCCGCGGCCAGCAGCACCGGATACAGCCCGAACAGGTAGTACGGCTTGCCACCGGTCACCAGGAACACCGCCGCGAGCAGCGGGTAGGCCACGGCGAACGCGCGATAGGTGCGCAACCCGGGATCGCGCGTCAGCCGCCACCACCCTGCCACCCACACCGGCACCAGCAGCGGGCTGACGAGCACCAGCTGGATCGGCAGGAACAGCCACCGCGGCTGGCTGCTGATCGAGCTCCCGGCGGCGATCGCGGTGGACAGCTCCAGCTGCGGCCACCCGTGCACCGCCTGCCACAGCAGGTTGGGCACCCACAGCAGCAGCGCGATCCCGGCCGCGGCCCACGGCCAGGGGCTGCGCAGGGTCGCCCGCGGGCCGGCGACCAGCACCCCGACCACCAGCCCGGCCAGCAGGAACGCCACCAGCGTCTTGTTCTGCAATCCGATGCCGGCCACCAGCCCGACGGCGAGCCACACCCGACCGCCGTCCCGGAGGGCACGCACGACCAGCCAGGACAGCACCGTCCAGATCAGCAGGTCGAACGTGCTGGTCGAGAGCAGGTGCCCCACCGCGAGCACGAACGCCGACACCGCGACGCATCCGGCGGCCAGCATCTGCGGGCCGCGTCCACCGCCGAGCTCCCTGGCGATCAGCCCGCTGACCAGCACCACCAGGGCGGTGGCCAACGCCGACGCCAGCCGCAGCCCGACCAGCGAGTCGCCGAACAGCTCGGTCGCGGCCCGGGCCAGCAGCGGGGTGAGTGGCGGCTGGTCGGGATAACCGAACGCCAGGTGGCGGCCGGCCGCAACGAAGTACAGCTCGTCGCGGTGGTACCCGTACCGTCCGCTCACCGCGACGAGCAACGCCGCGACCGCCGCGGCGAGGGCGCCCAGTGCGCGCCAGGCGACCGGTGGTCGAGGTGCCGTCAATGGCCCGTCGGCAGTGGGACCGCGTCCGGCCGCCGCGGTTCGAGCAGCGGTGTCCTCGCTCGGGAGATCCATCAGAGCCAGCCGTGGTCGTGGGCGGTGCGGACCGCATCGGCCCGGGTCGCGACCCCCAGCTTGGTGACGGCCGTGGCGAGGTGGTTGCGCACGGTGCCGTTGGACAGATGGGTGCGACGGGCGATGTCCGCGACGGGTGTGTTGTGCTCGGCCAGCCGCGGCACGTCCAGCTCGCGCGGGGTGAGGGGGCATGGCGGCGCGGTCAGCGCGTCCGCGGCCAGCGCCGGGTCCACATAGCGTGCACCGCCGTGCACCTGGCGGATGACATCGGCCAAGGTGGTGCCGGGCGCGCCCTTGGGAACGAAGCCCCTGGCCCCGGCGGTGAGGGCGGGCTGCAGGTGCGGTGGCCGGCCGTGCCCGGAGAGGATCACCACGGCGCAGGACGGCAGCGTCGCGGCGAGCTCGGCGGTGACCTGCATCCCGTCGAGCCCGGGCGTCTGGAGGTCGACGACGGCGACGTCCGGGCGGTGCGCGAGCGCCGCGTCGACGGCGGCGCATCCGTCGGCCGCCTGAGCCACCACGTCGAGGTCGTCCTCCAGGCCCAGCAATGCGACCAGCGCGACCCGGATGAGGTCCTCGTCGTCGGCGAGCAGCACCCTGATCACGACACCACCGGGATGGCGACGTCCAGGGTGAACACATCGTCGACGACCGCGGAGCGCAGGGAGCCGCCCGAGTCGGCCAACCGCTCGGACAGGCCGCGCAGCCCGCAGCTGTGACGGTCCGGCCCGGTACCGTCGGCGCCGCGCGGGTGGGCAACGCCCGTCCGGCATCCGGAACGTGATCCGGCCCGGCAGGGTCCGCACGACCTCGTCCGGCGTACCGATCGTGGTCACCCGACCCGCGTGCATGATCGCCACCCGGTCGGCGAACTCCTCAGCATCCTCCAGGTAGTGGGTGGTGAGCAGCACGGTGGTGCCCTCGCGCCGCAGCTCGCCGGCCAGCGCCAGCTCCAACCGTCGCCCCTCGCCGCCGGAGAGCTGCTCGACCGCCACATCGAGGCGATCGCGCAGACCCACCAGTTCCACGGTTTCGGTCGTGGACCGCGCCTCGGACGCTCTCAGCGGCGCACCACAGAGCTCACGCCCCCACCGCCGACTTCAGCGCGTCGGCCCGGGATGTGTCCTCCCACGGCAGCTCGATGTCGGTGCGCCCGAAGTGCCCGTACGCGGCCGTCCGGGCATAGATGGGCCGCAGCAGGTCGAGATCGCGGATGATCGCGGCCGGGCGCAGGTCGAACACCTCGGTGATCGCGAGCTGAATACGCGCCGGGTCGACGTGCTCGGTGCCGAACGTCTCAACGAACAGCCCGACGGGCACGGCCTTGCCGATCGCGTACGCCACCTGCACCTCGATCCGGTCGGCGAGGCCCGCCGCCACCGCGTTCTTCGCGACCCAGCGCATCGCGTAGGCGGCGGACCGGTCGACCTTCGACGGGTCCTTGCCCGAGAACGCCCCGCCCCCGTGCCGGGCGAAGCCGCCGTAGGTGTCCACGATGATCTTGCGCCCGGTCAGGCCGGCGTCACCCATCGGACCGCCGACGACGAACCGGCCCGTCGGGTTGACCAGCAGCCGCACGTCGGAGACGTCGAGGCCGAGGTCGGTGATCTCCGGATCGACCACGTGCTCGCGGACGTCGGGGGCGAGCATCCCGTCGATGTCGATGTCGGCGGCATGCTGGCTGGAGACGACCACGGTGTCCAGCCGCACGGCCCGGTCGCCGTCGTAGGCGATGGTGACCTGGGTCTTGCCGTCCGGGCGCAGATACGGCAGGACACCTGCCTGGCGCACCCCGGTGAGCCGACGCGCCAGCCGGTGCGCCAGGGCGATCGGCAGCGGCATCAGCTCGGGGGTGTCGGTGTTGGCGTAGCCGAACATCAGCCCCTGGTCACCGGCCCCCTGCCGGGCGATCTGATCGTCGCTGAGCTCGACCCTGCTCTCGTACGCGGTGTCGACGCCCTGGGCGATGTCCGCGGACTGGGTGCCGATCGCGATGTTCACCCCGCAGGTGGCCCCGTCGAAGCCCTTGGCCGACGAGTCGTAACCGATGGCGAGGATCCGGTCCCGGACCAGCGCGGGGATGTCGATGTGGGCGCCGGTGGTCACCTCGCCGACGACATGCACCTGGCCCGTGGTCACCAACGTCTCCACCGCCACCCGGCTGCGCGGGTCCTGGGCGAGCAGCGCGTCCAGCACCGTGTCGCTGATCGCGTCGCACATCTTGTCAGGGTGCCCCTCGGTCACCGACTCGCTGGTGAACAACCGCCGAACTACGTCCGCCACACCCACTCCGTCCACCCATCGATCACGACATCCGCGAGACTAACCCCTCAGACCGACAGATCTGCTCTGCAGCAGTGCTTCTTCGGTCGCCTCGACCTCATTCTAGTGAATACAGCTCTATGTGTCGATCAGCACTGTGACTTTGTGTGACGATTTCCGCGACACACCAGCCGCTCCTCATCAGTTCCGGTGATACTCGACGAAGGTAGCGAATCGGTAACGGAGACGCTCGTTGGGTCCGATGACAGACCACACCCCAACGGAGGTTCCCTGACATGAAGGCGTTGCAACGACCGGGCCGTGCGGCCGCTGTGGTCGGCGCGGTGGTCGCGGTCAGCGCGACCAGCTTGATCGCACTCCTAGGCGGAACCGCGGCAGCCAACGAACCCGGCAAGTGCGTGGAGAACGTGAACGTGCGCGAGCAGCCGGACGCCACCTCGAGCATCGTCGCGCTGTGCGAGGCCGGACGGACCGTGCAGGTGGGCGCGACCAACGGCGACTTCGTGCAGCTGGTCGACCTTAACGGCTGGGCCGCGAAGGAGTTCATCGCGATCGCCGGCGCCGAGCCCGGCGCGCCGAGGACTGAGGCGGCGCCGGCCGCAGCGAACGGCGGCCAACCCGGCGCCGATAGTGAGCCGTCGGAGTTCGGCGCCGCACCGGACGGGGAGACCCCGCCCGACGGCGCGGCCAAGGAAGAGGCCAAGCCGGCACCCGGCGGCCCGCTCGGCGGGCTGCTGGACTGATCGACAGTTCTCCCCCGCGGGACGGGCCGTTACGGATCCTGATCCGTAACGGCC
>JBOHEP010000316.1:0-24912 GCA_050701075.1 Pseudonocardia sp.
TACTACAACCGCCACCGCCGACACTCCACGCTTTGCTACTTGACACCCACCGAATTCGAGCTAGGATATAGGAAACTCACTGACCTGGCAGCCTAAATCGGTGTCAACAAAATCGGGAACACTCCATTCTCCCGCGAGGACCACGACAGCCTGCACCTGTTCGACCGCGCCGACCGGTTCCTGCCCCACGGCTGGTGCCTACTTCCGCCGCTGCAGACCTGCGACAAGGGCAACGCCTGCCTGACCTGCTCGGCGTTCGTCACCGACCAGACCCACCACAGCGCTCTGCAACCGCAGCTGGCCGAGACCGGCGAGCTGATCGTCCGCAGCACGGCCGCGTTCCAGCGGCGTCACGGCCGCCCGATGCCCGAGGACAACGTCTGGCTCGCCCAGCGGCGCGCCGAGCACGCCGCCCTGACCCGACTGCTGGCCACCATGGGCGACAACCCCGGCCGGGCGGTGCAGGGCGCCGGCTGCGGCGCCGCGCCAGCGGGCCCGGTCCCGCTCACCCTCGACCTCACCCGCCATCGAAGGACTCCGTCATGACCGCCGCCCGCGAGCGCCGCATCGCCACGCTCACCGCCGCCGCCAAGGTCAAGTCCAAAACGAAGACCGACACAGCCGAGCAGGCGATCCGCCGCTTGCTCAAGCGCGGCGAGCCGGTCACCTTCCAGGCCGTCGGGCGGGAGGCCGGCGTCTCCCACGCCTTCCTCTACGGCCACCCCGACCTACGCGGGCGCATCGAGCGCCTCCGCAACCAGCACCGCCCGCGGCCCGCCGAGCCGGCGACCGCGGCCACAGAGAGCACCCTCGTCACGACGTTGACCAGTCAGGTCAACCACCTCAAGAAGCAACACCGACAGCAGGTCCAGGCGCTCCAGTCCGCCCTCGAACGAGCCCACGGCGAGAACCTCGACCTCCGACGCGAACTCGCCCGACGGGGCTGGACCGGACAACCAGCCGCACCCGAGGACCACGCCGCATCGATCGCAACTACGTGACCACCAGCAGAAACATCACGAATTCAAAATCAAACCGGAGATAACGTCCGGGGTGGGCAAGACACACATCGCCCAAGCCCTGGCCCACCTCGCCATCCGCGCCGGCGCCGAAGCCCGCTTCACCAAGACCAGCCGCGCCCTGGCCGAGCTGGCCGGCGGCCACGCCGACGGCACCTGGACCCGCCGCCTACGTGAACTCGCCCGCCCCGCCGTCCTCGTCCTGGACGACTTCGCCATGCGCGAACTCACCCCCACCCAAGCCGACGACCTCTACGAACTGATCAACGAACGCAACGGGCGATCCCTGATCCTCACCAGCAACCGGGCACCCCAGGACTGGTACCCACTGTTCCCCAACCCCGTCGTCGCCGAGTCCCTCCTCGACCGACTGATCAACAACAGCCACCAGATCCTCATGAACGGAACCAGCTACCGACCCCACCAACGACCCGGGCGCGTCGTCCCCCAGAACACCACGACACCCCGCTAGACTGCCCACCACGGGCCAGACCCGGGGGAATAACTTGATCCCAGACCCGGGGGAATTACCTGATCGTTCACAGTATATCGATACCGCACTTGTCGATGCGCCGAGGCTGTCGGCGGAGGTTGCCCGGCTGCGCGCTGAACTCGATCACACGCGTCTTGACCGGGCCAATCTGCTGGCTGACATGACCGTTGTCGAGCAGCGGAACCGCGCCGTGCCGCGGTTCTCCAGCACGGTCACCAACCAGCAGTACCCGCACCGCGGGGTTCACCTGCGGTGCGGCGCCCGCGTGGCCGAGGACCTGTTCCGGAGCAGGCCCGGCCAGCCGCGCGGAAGACGTCGCCGGTCACCACATCACCGATCTGGCGGTTCCCGCCGCCGCTCATCTCGCAAATCGGTCAGAAGATGGCGATCGGCTGGATGACGAGACAACCTCCTTCCCTGGCCTCCCAGTTCAGCACGCGCCCGAGACAGTGGGCGGGGAAGGAACCGGTGGGGACCCCGTCGCGAAGTCCGCTCTCGACGCATTCGATCTGCACCCGAGATCCAGGTCCGTCGGTGGAATCGGCCGGGTCACCGTAGGGTGCATGAAAGGTGATGGTTTTGTCGGTCCCGCCGGTTCGGCGCAACCAACCGCGCACCGACACATGCACGTCCAGGCCGCGCAGCCGCACCATGTCGGGGCATCTGCCGTCCTCGACACCCAGGGCTTTGACAAGCGCGGGATTCGCGATGACCGAGCACGTGAGCAGATCGCTATAGACGATGTCATCGGCGTTGTCCAGCACGTCGATGACGATGCCGATGACCGTGATCGGCTCGGCAACCTCGACCCAACGGCGGAACACCCTCTTGTCCACGTTGACATGCCCACCCGCCCTCACCGGGGCCAGGTCGGCGAACACCTCAGCCTGTCGACTGTTGCTGATCTCGTCCTCGACCTCCCGGCGCAGTGCGGCCGCATGCCTGCCACCGTGCAGCTGGTAGAGGTCCATCACGCGGCCCTTCGCGAGAAAGAGGGGGGCGCCCAGTGTGGGTTTGGCGCTGGTTCCGCGGTCTCTCCGCCGGTACCTGATCGTGATCGTGACCGTGACCACCGTGGACACGACGGTGCCGATCCAGACCAGCATCCAGGGCCACCAGACACCCCACCACGGCCCATCAAAGACAGCCACGAATCTCCTTGAGGGCAGCAGGGAGCGAGCCGCGGTCGGCGTTCACCGTGCGGCCGCCGGTGGCGGTCGCGACCCGGGCCAGCTCGGCGGCGTCGGCCTCACCGACCCGGATGGCGAACAGCGGTGCGGCCGGGCCGCGGGCTCGGTAACGGCTGAGGAAGTCGTCCGCGGTGAGACCGGTGTTGCTGATCCCGTCGGTGACGAGCACGACCGACACCGACGCACCGGTTGCCGTCATCGCCGCGGCCAGGTCATAGGCATGATCCACGGTGGACCACACGGCGGTGTTCCTGTCGTAGGACTCGGTTTTCACGAGGTCACGCAACGCCGCCAGGTCGCCCGGCACGGCCACGGTGAAAACACGCTCCTCCAGCACCGCGCCGCCGAAGCGGATGACGGAGAACCGCTCCCCCTGGTGGAACCGGACGAAGCTGGGATCGCCTGCGCCAGTCAGGTCGGCGAACGCCTGCCGGAGTGCGGCGATACGCGGTCCACGCATCGAGCCGGAGAAGTCGAGTAGAAAGATCACGTTCACGGGAGGCAGCGCGGTGGCCGCCTCGTAGTTCGCGAGCAGGCGGTCGAGGACCGCGGGATCGTCCGGGAAGTACAGCGCGTTGCCCGGGGCCACCTGAAGTCGGGCGCTGCGCGGCACGTCCGGGTCGATCGGCCGGCGCGCGGTGAGCTCCATGATCCGTTGTTGGACGGGTACGCTTCGCAGCCACTCGACCACCCGGTCGTACGCGGCACGTTTCGCCGGATCGAGCAGCAACAGCGGATGGTCGGACTGAACGATGCCGTCCGCCGGGTAGATGATCTCCAACTGCTCGGCGAGCCGGCCACTGGCGTTGAGCGACAGCAGGACCGACTCGTAGCTCACCAACGCGTCCAGCTCTCCCCGGTGCGCGACGAAGTCGTCGACCAGCCGGGGCGAGGTGTCTGCGGTGAGCTCCTGGCCGGTCAGGAAACCGCGCACCCGGTCGCAGGTCACGTCCTCGGGTCGCAGCGCCTGGCCGGTGCCCGCCGCGGCGGTGGCCACCCCGACGAGTGCGGCGAGCCCGTCACCGGTGTGCCGGGGGTCGCCCATGGCGAACAACAGCCCGCCGGCGGCGGCATGATCGGCGAGATCGGCCCACGAGACGGGGCCACCCGCACCCCGCAACCGTTGTGCCCTCGCCCCGGGTCACCCCGACGACCACCGGTGACAGCATGGTGCTGATACGCAGAGGGGCCGGTCCGGTGAAACCGGATCTGCGACGTTCGAGCTGGAAGTAGCGATCCGAGGACAGCCACGCCAGGTCGTAACCGTAGTCGCCCGGGATCAACGCCTTCGACGCATCGACGGTGCCCTGGAAGTCCATGAGCAACTCCACTCCCGTCGCCGCGCGCAGGTCGTCCAGCAGCGGCGCCATGTCGGCCAGCTCCGAGCTGGCCAGCACTCGCAGCGTCACCGCCTCGCGCGTGGTGGCCGTGCACGCGGCGAGGACGGCGACCGCCGCACACAGCGCGACCAGCAGCCGGACCGGGCCGCGACTCATGAACAGCCCTCCCCACCGACTCTCTCGATCATCGTCTCCAGTAGGCGGACCCGTGGCAGCGCTGCCACGGTGGCGTCTGTCTGGACCGGCACCGGTACTCCGTTCTCGTTCAGGAGCTCCGGCAGTGTTCTTTCGCCGGGGATGGGGTCGACCAACCGGAAGCCGAGTTCCGTCGCACGCCTGCGCAACTCTGGATCGTCGGTGATGAGCCTGCCGAGGTTGTCACCGTCCACGGTGAGCGGGATGAACTCCGTCTCGGCCACGGATGTCGGCGTGGGATAGAGCAGCACCCGCTCCTGATCCAGTGTGCCCGTCCCGGCAACATGCTTCAACTGGTGATCGAGATACTGGTGCTCATAGAGAACGATGATGGGCGGAAACCCATCTGCAGGAAGGAAGTCGAAGTACTGTTCCGGGTTGTCGGTGGGCAACCCGGAAGAGGTGAAAAACGGTCTGACAGCGGCAGCGACACTCTCCGCCTGGCGCATGCCAGACACTGCGCCACCGTCCGGGTTCCGCACGCAGGCAACCATTCCGAGGTAGGTGGCAGCGCCATTTGACTTGCACGGACTCGTGGTCGAGGCAAGCACCAGATTGCTGTTCTCTCCCCCCCGTCCTCTGATTCCCAGATCATTCCATGTCTTCTTCTCGTCGAACAGCATGAGGAACCTGGAAAGATCGAGATCGTAGTAGATCGGGTCGTCGCCCTGGTCAGGTTTCGGTGTGGCCACCTGGCTCATCACCAGCGTCTCCGCGTACTCCCGGTAGGTGGCCAGCACGATCGGGCTCCGGAACGGTTTGGGCTGGTTGAAGGTCTCGCGTGACTCGTCCTCCATCCTCCGACCGAGCAGCAGCGCGCCGACCTGTCCTGACGGGAACTCGAAATCGACGGAGTCAAGGTCAACCCTGACCGCTTCAAGTGAGCCTTGGATCGTGATGGACACCCGCATGTGATGCTTGTGCAGCAGGATCTCGCTCACCTGATCATCCTTGAAGAAGGCTGCCGTGGCCCCCATCACACCGTCCACCGTCACCAGCTGCTCGAACGGCAACAGCAGGTAGCTGGGCACGAGCAGTGCGAACCCGATGACAGCGAGCGCAGCCGCCGGAATGAACGCGCGAAGAAACCGGTGGCGCAGGAAGAACGGCTTTCGTTGAGGCCGTACAGTGAGCAGCGGCTCGTCGACATCGGTGTCGACGGCCATCATCGGCCAGTTCTCAGGGCCCGGGCCAGCGGCTCATGAGGCATCGTTGGCTCCCCGTCGTCGACCGATGCGTGACGCACTCGTGGGACAGGTCGCTGGCCACGATCCCAGCGTTACCAAATCGGCAGAGGCATCATCTTGCCTCGCTGCGATGTCACGAACCCACTGGAACCGGACACGGGCGTCACTCCCGCCGGACCTAGCTCGTCCACGTGGCGCACCTCGACCTCACCGGCCACCACCGGTCGATGATCGAAACGCCTGCGCACTCGGCGAGCTGACCCAGCACGAGGCGCTGAACCTGCACCGCTGGGCGCACATGCTCGGATTCCGCGGCCACTTCCTCACCAAGAGCCAGCGCTACAGCGTCACCTTCCGCGCGATCCGCCATGAACGCCGGGCATGGCGGCTGCGCGAGGACCTGGCCGCGCTCGACCGCGACCACGACGACCCCAACACCATCCCGGTCGCCCTCGAGACCGTCGTCGTGATCAACGACTGGGTGCCCGTCCGCTTCGGGTACAGCGACGACGCCGAACGCGAACTGGCCGCCGCCATCGCCGAACGCAACCGCCAGCACCGCCGACGCCCACAACCGTCAGGAGGACACCATGAACAGCAAACAGCTCTACCGCGTCACGGAGGCCATGGCCCTCCTGTCCCTCGGCGGCCATCCTGGCGAACTACCAGACGGTCGCCGAGTGCCACATCATCGCGCCGCTCGGAGCACGCAAGCTCCGGGACCTGCCGGCCGACTACGTCGACCGCTGGCTACTCGCCGAAGCGCGGAAGGTCAGCACCCGCACCCTGCGCCTGATGCACTCGATCCTGAACCGGGCCGTCCGGCACGCGATGGCCCGGGACAAGATCAAACGCAACCTCGTGATGCTGTGCGACGTCCCCACGGGGCAGGGGTGCCGGCCGTCCAAGTCGCTGACCTTCGACCAGGCGGAGGCGCTTCTTGTCGCAGCGGACGGTTCCCGCTCCACGCCTACATCGTCTTGTCGCTGCTGATCGGCGCGCGCACCGAGGAACTCCGCGCGCTGCACTGGCACGAGGTCGATCTGGACGGGCGCCCGGACGCGGACCCGCCGGTCCTCCCGTCGATCGCGGTCTACCGCTCGGTCCGAGTCGGCGGGGACACCAAGACCGCGAAGTCGCGTCGCCGGCTCGCGCTGCCCACGCGGTGTGTCGACGCACTCCGGCGGCACCGCGACCGACACCAGACCCGGGAGCACCCGGCCGTCAGGATCTCGTGTTCGCCACGTCCAACGGGACCGACGCCCACAACGTGCGTCGCGCGTCCGCCGCGTCATCGCGGCAGCAGGTCTCGAACCGGGCGAGTGGACACCGCGCGAGCTGCGGCACAGCTTCGTGTCACTGCTCTCCGCGTCGGGCGTCCGGATCGAGGACATCTCGCGGCCGGCCGGGCACAGCGGGACCGTCGTCACCGAGCGGGTGTACCGCCACCAGCTCCACGCCATCCTCGACGACGGGGGGCTACGGCGATGAACGACATCTTCCCGCTCGACGACGCGGGATAGACACAGTTAGTCACTCACCAGCCGTTCAAGATCACTGCGGCCGAGTGCGCGGGGACGACGGCCCGACCCACGAACGAGCACCATGTACATGTTTCCGCACGTGAAACGTATGATGGGCGGTGCCTCCGTCGAGAGGACACCGCCCATCGTGCCGTCGGGACGACCGGATTCGAACCTGCGACCCCTTGACCCCCAGGTCGGCGGGTTGGCGATTCCTGCACGTCAATCACGTTGTGCGCGTTCCACGCGGCGCCGACGTGCAGGTGGCGACGCGCGGTTCAGGGATCGCGGTCCCCCAACGGTCCCCAGCAGCCGAATCCCAGCAACACCCGAGACGACCGCCACGGCCTGGCCCTCGCCGTCCCCGGGTGGGGCCGACCTCACCGATCGACCGGCGCCGCCCGGGTCGGGACACCGCTTTCGCCGACGGCCACCACCCCCGCTGCGCGCCGGAACCGGCGTGCGAGGTCGGGGCGCTCCTGGGCGAGCCCCTCGAGATCCGTCCGGTCGCGGCCGAGCACCTCGGCGAGCATCGCCGCGCGCGTGCGCTCCATCGCGACCACGGCGCCCGGTAGGTCGCCCGCCTGCGTCGACGCGTGGGCAGCGACCGCGGACAGTCCGGGCGCCGCACGCAGCCACGTCTCCCGGTGGTGGCGCGCGGCCTGGGCCGTGACGAGCACACCGACCGCGCCGATCGCGAAGGCGAACGCCTCGACGGCGACGGGCCAGTCCGACCGGGCCATCGCTCCCCGTCCCCAGTCCTGGGCCGCGACCAGGACGGACTCCGGATCCTCGATCGTCCCGGCTGAGCACCCGGCCCGGTAGGCCGCGTCGACCGCGATGCTGTCGCCGTCGGCGCGCGCGTACTCCGCCTGCCGCAGGACGCTCGCTCGGCCGAACCAGCGACGGGCCCGGTCCGTGTCGTCGGCACCCGCGACTACCTCCACGGCGCCCTCCGTGGCCGTCAATGCCTCCGCGAGGTCGGCGGCGTCACGGGTCAACAGGTACCGGTCGCGCAGCACCTGGCCCAGGTTCGCCAGCGTGCTCGCGTGCCGTACCGATCCCAGCGCACACAGCTGCACGGCATCCCGCAGGAGCGCGGCTGCCCGGTCCAGGTCGGCCCGATCACGTTCGGCGTCCGGCCCCCCGTCTGATGGCCGCCGGGCCCGGTCCCGCAAGGCATTGCCAAGGTTGTTCGTGACGGCGTAGCGATCGCCGCCTGTGGCGCCGAGCACGTCCTCGTACGTCGCGATGGCGCGATCCAGGTCGCTCTCGCGATCGGTTCGCCGGTGCCGCTGGATCAGTGCGGTCGCCAGGTTCATCCGCCACGCCGGGGCTCCGGCCTCGGTGGCCAGCCCTGCCTCCACCACCGATTCCAACAGCGCGATCGCCCGGTCCAGGTCGTCGAGCAGGCCGGTCACCTCGAACCGCCGATATAGCGCGACGGCCAACTGGCCGTGCGCGGACGGTGTGTCCGGAGCCGTGTCGGGCAGCAGCGTGAGCGCCTCCTGCAACAGGTCGACGGCGGTGTCAAGATCCGCCGGATCACCGATCACGGCGTGCCGCTCGGCGAGCGCGATGCCGACGTCGACCATCGCCCGGGGTCGCTCCGGGCTCCCTTCCGGGATGCGGGTGAGGGCGTCGGTGAGCAGGGCGACCGCGCGCTGGAGGTGCTCGTCGTCGTTGCTGTGCGGGAAGTACTGGCTCAGCAGGTCCCCGAGCACGACCCGCGTCCCGGGATCGTCCGCGGCCCCCACGCCGCGCTCCGCCAGCGGGATCGCCTCCCGCAGCAGCGCGGCGTCACGCTCGGCGAGGTAGCGGTCGCGCAGGACGAGCGCGAGGTTCGACGTCGTCGCGGCCGCCCCCGGGACACCGTCGCCCGCCATGTCGACCATCCGCAGCGCCTCGCGCAGCAGCCGCTCGGCGTCGGCGAGCCCGGCCGCGTCGGCGAAGCGCTGGTGGGCCTCCCGGCGCACCATCGCGAGGTTGCCCAACCGCCCGATCCGCCGCGCCGACACCGGCGGGGTCAACGCGATCGCCGACGCGTAGCGATCCCGGGCGACGTCGAGGTCGGCGGGCAGGCCCCGGTGCCAGAACCGGCGCAGCACCGAACCGGCGGCGTCGTTGAGCAGCGCGGCCCGCAGCCCCGGGTACGCCGCCGACAGGACGGGGGCGGCGAGCACCCTCGCCCACGCCGCCATCGCCGCATCGAGGGCCGCGCCGTCACCGCTGTCGGCGTGCGCGCGGTCCGCCGCCTCCGCCTCGGCGAGATCGTCCGCCACCGCGGCGCAGACCTGAGGGTCGATCAGCTCCGAACCGGACGGGAACACGTCGTCGAGCTCTCCCCACCCCGAGTGGTGGCGCTCACCGCTGGAGAAACATGGGCGCCACCGGCGACGGCGCGGTCGGCGCACTGCCCCACCGGTTTGAGCGTCGTGAGCCATGATGCCGGCCGCTCGGCCAACCCCAGACCACGACACACCGGTGCGGCGCGCGGCATGAACGGCGTCCCGGACGCCTTTCTCGAGTTCGGCAAGCTGACTGACGAGGTCATGCACGGCGAGCTCCGGCACGATGCGCGCGAGGTGGCGCTCCCACTCGGCGAATGCGGCAGTACCGGTCTCCCAACCGTCGACACCGTCCGGGGCGATACCGGTCGGGCTGGGCCACTCGCTGCGCGGATAGAACTGCATGCCCCGCTAGCCTCCGATGACAAGGGCGGCATCAGCCGGCTGTCCTGTGCGACATAATCGCCACATGATCGACTCGATCGAGGCCGTGGTGTTCGACGTCGGCGAGTGCCTGGTCGACGAGACCCGGGAGTACGGGACCTGGGCCGACTGGCTCGGCGTCCCGCAACACACCTTCGCCGCCGTCTTCGGCGCGGTGATCGCCAGCGGGCTGGACTACCGCGAGACCTTCCAGGTCTTCGCGCCGGGCTTCGACCTCGCACAGCAACGGCAGGCCCGCGCGGACGCCGGCAAGCCCGAGTCGTTCGGCGAGCCGGACCTGTACCCCGACGTGCGGCCTGCGCTGAAGGCCCTGCGCGAGTCGGGATGCTGGGTGGGTGTCGCCGGCAACCAGACCGTGCGGGCCGGCAGGATCCTCAGGTCCCTGGACCTGCCCACGGACATGATCGCCACCTCGGACGACTGGGGTGTGTCGAAACCGGACCCGGCGTTCTTCGACCACGTGATCGCCGCGGCGCCGTGCGCCGCCAACCGGATCCTCTACGTCGGCGATCGGCTCGACAACGACATTCGGCCCGCCGCAGCGCGGGGACTGAAGACCGCCCTGATTCGCCGTGGCCCGTGGGGGCTGATCCAGCAGCACGATCCCGACGCCGAGCGGGTGCCGACCGTGCGGATCGACAGCCTGGCCGAGCTGCCCGACTTCATCGACCCGAGATCGCGTTGAGGGTCGTGGTCCAGCCGTAGAGGCGGTCGTCGAGCTCGCGGACGCACGACTGCTCCTGCCATCCGCGCAGCGAGCGCCGCACGTCGCGGATGCGGTCCATCCCGGTCGCGTACCAGGTACGGGACAGCTCGTCGAGTGCCGCCCCGGCCGCGCGGCATGCCTCCTCGACGTCACCGGCGGCCACCGCCACAGCGGCCAGGTCGCCGAGGACGACAGAGCGCTGCTTGACGTCCGACGATGGCAGGGTGTCGAGGACCGCGGTCAGGGTGGTGCGCGCGCGTTTGAGGTGTCCGGCCGCCAGTTCGGTGTTGCCCTTGAACGCCGCCAGCCGGACCGAGTTGAACCAGTTCAGCCAGTCCGGTACCGGTTGCGGGGCGTCGTCGACGGCCAGTTCCGCTTCGGCCCGGCTGATCAAGCTCAGCGCGGTGTTCGGGTCGCCGCACCGGACGGCGCACTCGGCGTCGACGGCGTCGATCCAGGCCCGATTCAACGCCGGGGCCGATCCGCGACGGGCGTAGGCCCGGGCCGCGGTGAGCCGTTCGGTCGCGCCGTCGCGGTCGCCGGCCCACCCGGGCACGAACGCGGCGTGGGCCAGGATCGCGGCGCCCAGCAACTGGTCGTCGGCCTCGCCTGCGAACTGGAGTGCCCGCACGAACGACCCGGCCGCGTCGTCGGGCCGTTGCAGGTCGAAGAACTCGATGCGTCCGGCCAGCAGCGCCGACTCGGCGACCGCGGCGGCGACTCGCTCCCGCGCGGCGCCGTCGGTCTCGCGTAGCAGCAGCGCGCCGAGCCCAACCTGCTCGGACACCGACGCCAGCAGCCGGGCGGGATCGACCGACCAGTACATGCGGCGGTGCGCGACGGTGACGGAGACGAAGTCGGAGGCGACCGACGCCGGATGAGCGGGACGCTGGTGTCCTGCAAGCGACGAGTGCCGGGGGCCGGACCGGCGGTGCGGGTCCGATCGCTCCTCGCCCTGCACCCACGGTGCGACGAACCCGAGCTCGTCCATCCGCAGGCCCAGCACGTGCTGAAGGAGCTGCTGGTGGTGGGGCTGTGGCCACGGTGGGTCGGCGGACTCCCAGCGCCGCACCTGGCGGGGCCCGATGCCGACCCCGCGCAGCCCGAGCTCCACGGCGGCGCTGTTCAGGGCGGCAGCCAGGCCATCCTGCGAGCCGTACCCGCCAGCGAGGCGGGCGGCTTTGAGTAGCCGGTTTCCGGACGGACGGGGCACGAACACCTCCGACGATCGACAGACTCAAGGCCGAAGTCTACCTGATAAGTCCGGCTGATGTCCGCTGTACGGCCTGTTTGAGTCGGTAGCGGCCGGGAAAGGTCGGTCTCACTCCCAACAGATCGGTGACCAATGAGCAGCCAACCTCCATCCGGACCGCGCTCGAACGGCTGCATCGCAGAGGCTGCACTGCTGCTCGCCCGCGACCACGGCGCCGCGGATCGGCTGCTGGCCGCGCACCGACCGCTGCCGGACGGACGCTGTGCCGGGTGTGGGCGCTCGCCGTCCCGGTGGCCGTGCGTCCTCGTCGTGATCGCCGAACAGGCGCGGACCCTGACCACCGCCGGACCCGCGCACATGTCCACCCCGTCGGTTCCGGCCCGGCCCGGCAGGGTTGTCCACAGGGGAACGGCGTAGTCGCTTGCGACTCCGTGATCCGGTTCTCAGCCTGACCGGATGATCCCGATTCGCGTCGTCGCTGTCCTCCTCGTGACCTTCACGCTGGGGCTGGGATGTGCGCGGATGCCGACGTCCGCGGGCGATCTCCACCGGCGCAGCGGCTGCTCGCCGGGATCGTCACCGCCGAGGAGACGGGCGCCATCGGGACCACCTTCCTGAGCGTGCTGGCCGGTGGATGCGTCGCGGTTGTGATGAAGGTGGTCATCAGCGCCGGGTTCGGATGGGGCGATGCCAAGCTCGTTCCTACGCTCGCCGTGGTCCTGGCCCGCCACGACGCCGTCGTCACCGGCATCGTGGCGGTGTCCGTGCTTGTGGCGGCCACCGCGCTCCTCCTCGGGATCCGGACAGCCAACCGCTCCGCGCTAGTGCCCTACGGACCGGCGATGGTCGTCGGGACGGTGGGGGTCGCGGCACTGTGACCCGCGCTCGTGCAACGCCACCGAGTCCGTCGAACTCGCACGCCGCCTCACCTGCCCGGGGCAACCGGCCGGACACCAGGTCGCCGGTCGCCGCCTGCAGACGGTTGACCCGCAACGCCCGTCACCGGCCCGTTCGATCGACGAGCAGACGGGCGCCGGGGCCCAGCAGCCGGAGGCAACGGCGGTGGTGGAGCAACGATCGGCGGTGCGTCGAGATCGACACCGGCGAACTGGCCGCGGACGGCGGCATCCGTGCGAGGGTCGAGCCCGCGCAGGTTGCGTGCCACAGCGCGGTCCCCGTCACGATGAGGGTCGAGGTGCTCCGCGAACCTGGCCAGGTCGACATGCCGGGGCAGGGTCGGGACACGCCGGGGATCCCGGTTCACCACCCACGGGGTCAGCTCGCCGGCCGATCGGGTGAGAAAATGCACGCGCAACGCGTCGGCGATGCCCTTCGACGCGGTCAGGGCGCCGACCGCCCCGAGACCCGGCACGTTCCCGATCACCGCGAACCCGGCCTGACCCACACCCGACAACGCGACCACGTCCGCAGCCCGCGGCCCGGTGGCGAGCAGTTGCCGCGCCGCGGTGAACGTGCGGGAGTCCAGGGGGCGCGGGAGATCCCGATCCGGGATCGAGCCGCCGGTGGCATTGCCCAGTGCGGTCGCCGCCCCGGCGATGTCGCGCACCGCCTCCGCACGGGCCGTTCGTCCGTCACGACCGCGACCGGACCGGTGGTGGCGTCCGATCAGCTCGGCGATGTAGGTGGCGATGTGCGCGAGCTGGTAGTCTTGTAGCTCCCCAACGCCAGCAACGGATAGTCCGGCGCGGTCACTCCATCCTCCCGGCGGCCTGCCGCATCGCCGGGAGCGGCTGCGGCGCGGTCGCGGGCCGCGTCGCCGCGGTGACCGACCGTCTCGATGCGGGCCCCGGCGTGGTGAACAGACGACCCGCCGTATGAGCCGCGGCGTCCAGGGCACGTTGGTCAGGAGTCACCGGGAACACCGTCGCGGCCAGCTGGTCGGCCCGCCGGAACGCCGCCGCGGCCGAACGGAGCGCATCGTGGTCGCGCACGTCGAACCCGATGCGGCGCAACGTCACCCACAGACAGTTCGGGCGCCCGGTCGGCCGCTCCAACCGAGCCCCGGCGGGTGGGGAGTCGGCCGCCTCCATCATCACGGCCAGCTCGGCGATCCCGGACACCGGCATCACCCGCGTCGGATTGGCCTGGACCGGCAGCGACCGGGCCTGCCGGGCACCGGACTGCCACGCCCGATGGAAGCTGCTGGCGGTCCGCGCGTCGTGGATGTAGATCAACGACCCGCCGACGCGCACGCTGATCGCGGCACCGTCGGTGCTCGGACGGTGGGCCACGACGGCGACGTCCTGCGGACCCACCAGCGAGACGACCACCTTGATCGCCTGGCCGCTGCGCGACATCCCCGCCACCCCCTTCATGCACCCGTCCGGCAGCCGATCAGCCGCGCGGCACCGTGGAGGGTCGTCGCGCCGCTCGGTCGGGCCGTGGTTCGGCATGTGGTCGGCGCGCTGCGGATCCGTGGTCACCCCCGCCTACCGGGCGGGCCGCCGCCCACCGGTTGAGGAGATCCGCGGCCTCGGACGCCGCGACAGCCTGATGCGGCCGGCCCCTGTCCTTCTGCCAGTCCGCGATCTCCCGCACCAACGCCGACAGCGCGACGGCCAGCGCGACCGCCGCCGCCCCCGGCTCGTCCAGCACGCCGAGCATCCGCCGCTGGCGGACAAGCTGGCGCGCCACCCGCCGCAACCCGGCCGCGACCGCACCCTCCCGACCTCGGGCACCCCGCGGCGACCGTGCAGCACGGTCGAACCTCTCCGCCGCCTCGCGCAGGTCCTCCGACCACTCCCCGACAGCAGCCAGCACTGGGAGCGTCGCCAGGCGATGCCGCGCGCATCGCCCTCGGCGCCACCGCGGCGGGCCGAGCCGACGACCGCGCGTGCCGCGTCGACCCGCCGCCGAGCCGCATCCAGCGGGACCGCGGCCTCCGAACCGCGCTCCGCGGACTCCCACCCGCGCAGCAACCGCGGCAACGACAGGTCCGGCGCCAGCTTGCTGCCGCTGTAGAACACCGGCTCCCCCGCCGCGGTGACATCACCAGACCGCGAAACCTTGTACCCCAACGGGTCACCGGACGGCGCGCGCCGCACCTCGACCAGATGCCCCGCCGTCCGCAGCGCGGTGACGAACTCAACGAGCCCGCCGGCCCCCAGCGCCGCCGCGCGCACGGCCCTGGCGAGCTCGACCCGCGCGGGCACCCGCCCCTGCCGGCGCGACTTCTCGATCTCCCCGCGCTGCGGCGCCTTCGCGGCCGTCCCGTCAGCGGGAGCCGTCACGGTCAGCCCGAGCCGCCGCTCCACACCACGGGCGGCCTCCCGCAGTCTCGGGTAGTCGTGCGAGGGCCAGAACCGTCGACCCGTGTCCTGCCTGACCAACACCACCGCGATATGAATGTGATCATCCGCGTGCCGGGTAGCCACCCACCGCGGCCCACCCGCATCATCCCGGGCGGCGATGCCGGCCCCGTCGAGCAGATCCCGCGCGACCTCGGCCCACTCCGCATCCGACAACACCCGATCCCCACCCGCCACCCGCGCCGAGCAATGCCATACGTACCCGCGCTTGCCCTCGTCATCGTGCTCGGGCAGCCCGGCGGCCACCGCCGGCGCGCGAAGTACCCGGATCAACGGCCCGAGATCCCGATCGAACGCTCCCTCGCCCAGTTGCGACGGCTGCCAGGCGGCGTCCCGCCCGTCCCAGCTCGCCACCACCCGCGGCCGCACATGCTCCTGCGCGCGCCCCGGCCCCATCAGATAGGCGATCAGCCCCCCGACCCGCCACCCGTGAACCACCTTCGTGATCACCGACGCGCCCGATCGAGCTCGGCAACGACCGCGTCGATGGCGGCGTCCAGCCGGGCCAGCATCTCGGCAATGTCCGCAGGAGAAACACCAGCAGCCGTCGCGAGGTGTCCGATTGCCACCACGTCCGCGTGCAACCGCACCAGATCCCGCAACCCGACCGCGGAGTCCGAACCATGCGTCGCGACGCCTAGCACCACATGGCCGACCCACGCGCCCACCGCGAGACCAGTCAACGCGGCGCGCTCCCGGACCAGGCCCAGTTCCGCATCGGAGAGGCGTACCGTAACCCTCTGCTGCAGAGGACCCTCGGACCGCAAGCGACGACCTGCCGATCCTGGGGAACCTCCGACGCCCTCCACAGCCGCCAATGACACCTGCCGGCCGCTGCCGCAGCGTAGTCAACCGGCGACCGGCCAATTGCACTCGCACCCGTACACTTCTGAATCCGCGGCTCATCGCATTACGCGTTGCACGGCTGCGGCCACCAACGGAACGCCCCCGTTCCGCAGCAACCTCGCAACGATCGCAGCGCGTAAGTGTGACTTGTTCTATATCTAGCTGTCACTAGCTGTCACTAGTCAGTCGTACTCGATCAGACGCGAACTCACGACACTCTGCTGTGCCATTCGCCGGTGTCAGCGCACCATCCGCTCCAGTGGGGCGACGCGCTCCTCGACCACCCGCGCGATCTCGCCGCTTAAATCTTGCTCCAGCGACGTGATCACATCGGCGGGCAGTTCCATTACGGCGAGCTCGGCCAACGCATGGCGGCGCTTGGCCTGGCGCTCCACGGTCTTCCAGGTCCAGACGGATGCAGCTGCCGTGGCGGCGACCGCCCCAACGATAAGGGCGGCCTGCCCGCCTCCCTTAAGCCCACCTCGCAGCTTCGCCACGATACCGGCAGCACCCAGCGCCGCCTGGCCTGCGCCCTTGGCCGCGCTCTGCGTGATGAAACGCGCCACCAACGGGCTGAATCCCCTGAAGTCGTCGATCGACCAGTCGGGGCGGCCAGGTATAGCCTTCACCCGGTTGACCAGGTCCATGGTGAACATCCGGGGTGGCGCGAGACGGGTCCCCAGATCGCGCCGTGCACCAGGGATGTCGTACGCATCGCAGACCCGGTCCACCAACGGGCGGACCGTCCGGTCGACCGCCTGTTCGAGGGTGCGGGCCACGTCCTCCATACCTGGCGGCGACTCGATCAGGGCCTGCCAGGTGCTCTCGTCGCTGTTGCGCATGGCCTGAACGGTGTTGTCGCGGAGCGTGCTGAACGCCGCGACCGTTGCCTCGCGCAGCGCCTGCGTGACCTCCGGTATGGTGGCGACGCCGGTCGCAGCCCGACGGAACCGCAGGGCTTGGAGCCGATGACGGCCGGCGCTGGCGAGCCCGCGGCCGACCGAGAATGCTGGCGCGTCGTCCATCTCCATCGTGGCATCGGGGAACACCTCCGTGCAGACGTGCCGGGTGATCGGCATCCGACTGCCCCCACCGGTCAACACCACCACCTCGGGCGGCCGCTCCAACTTGTCCCTGACCTCGATCAGCAGGTCCCGGAACCGGGGAGCCCAACGATGTTCGACCTGAAGCGGGACGTCCTGGGCACGCAACCAGCCTGCGGCAAGACCCAGAATCGCCCGGAAACGGGGGGCGAGAGCCCCGGGCAGGTCGTGCAGCATGAGGGACTGACCGGTGAACTGCGCCTCCTTGGCCCGGCGGCAGGCGAGTTGCAGCATCATGGCGGCGTCCGGGGCCGTCATCGCCGCGCCGAAAGCAGCATCTCCGGCCAGCGCGGCACTCGACTGCCGCGCCAGATCCTCGTCGATGTCCCGGCAGCCGAGCTCCGCGCCGGCGCCGATGTTGACCGGATCGAGATCGGTCACCATGGTGACGTCCACGGTCGAGGAGCCGATGTCGACCACGAGGACGTTGTCGACGTCATACGGCTGCCCGGTCTCGGCGAGTCGCCTGCGGCGCAGATCCCAGACGTGGACCAACGCGGACTGCGACTCCGGCAGCAGCGCCAGTCGTACGTCGGTGGTCTGCAGGAATCGCTGGTAGTCGTTCCGCGCGGTGTCGGGCCAGCCCGTCGGGTGGCCGACCAGGACATAGCAGCTCGCTCGGACCTCCGGGTGGGCCTGGAAGAACTCGTCCAGGAACGCCTGCGCGAACAGGACCGCGTCGGGTGTACTGAGCGACCCCGTCGGTACGCGCTTGAAGTTGACCTCGAACTGGATCGCGTCCCCGATCAGCAGCGCAGCCTCGCCGAAGACGACCGCACCAGTCCCGCGCTCGCGCGCCAGTGCCGTCAGTACGGAGCGCTCGACCGGCTTTGTCCGTGCATAGATCGTTGCATCGGCCTCCGGTTCCGCGGCTTCCAGCCATACCAGGCAGCTCTCGCCGTCACCGATGTCGAGCCCGACGACGTAGCGGGTGTCCGGGTCGGGGTCGACAGAGGCTGTCATGCCGTCTCCCCGGGCGCTACGCCGGTCATGACGATCACCTCGCTGAGGGCGAGCACCATGTCGGCGGAGGGCGGTGGCGGGAAGTCGAACTGTGTGCGGTCGGAGATCCGGTTCATGATCGTGGTCAGGTCGGGATCGGGCCCGCCTTCGTCGAGGAGCTGCTGCCAGGCACCGTTGTCGGCCTGGAGCCGGGTGAAGAAGTCCGGGTACTCCTGTCGAAGCATGAGCAAGATCGCCACCTGCCGGATCCGTTCCGTCGACTGCGCCCCGGATGCCGAGAGCATGGCCAGTGTCAGGTTGTACGTACCCACATATCGGCGGACCCGTCGCGGATTGTTCTGGAATCCCGCCCGGATCACCTCCCATATCACCGGATCATGCGGCAGGAACTCCAGGCGGGAACGCAACGCGTTGCCCAGCGACTCCCAGCGGATGCCGGGCAGGTGGTAGGAGAAGTGCACCAGCTTCTCCAGGTACCGGCGGCCGCGCAGCTGGTCGCCCCCAAAATGCTTGGCCGCGGCATCGATCAGCGCTGCGTGATCCATGGCGATGATGAACAGGCAAGGCGCGTCGCCGGTGAAGATTCGCAGTGCCTCAAGGACCGACAGGGCAGTTTCCGGGCGGCAACGGTCCAGGTCATCGATGAAGATGGCCAGCGGCGCATCCCCGGTCAGCTCCCGGACGATCTCGGCGAAGTCCCGCTCGAACCGGTTGGCAGCATGGTAGCCGGCGGTGACCGGAGTCTCCGCAGCCTCACCGTTCCATGCCTCCTTCAGCGCGTCGAAGTCAGAGCCGTCAAGCGACACAGGCGTGACCGCAGTCAGCAGTTGCCGGGAGAGTAACCAGGTAGCGGTGAGGCTCAGACGCCGCAGCCGTCCCTTCACCTTGTTGAACCGTTCGCGAACGGTCGGTTCCGGGGAGTTCTCCGCCTGTCGTGCGAGCTCGTCCAGTAACGTTTGCAGCATCGCGTGCCACACTTCATCCCGCTTGTCGTACTTCCATGGACCGAAGCTGACGGTCGTCATTCCACGACTGTCCAACAGGCCGCGACAGATATTCAGAAAGCTCGTCTTCCCGGAGTCCCACGGTCCGAGAATGGCCAACGTCAATGGCAGGTCACCAACCTTGGCTATGGCACGACATAGCACCTCGGCGTGGCCCCGGAAACCGAATTCGTCGCCTGAAACGTCCCGGATCGGATTGTCGCTGAGTATCACCGTTCATCCTCGATCCCGTCGTGCCGGAAATCTCCAGTTCGCGATCGTACCGGTCCACTGATCAGGACGGCTGACGGCCTGGCCTTGGCCTGGTCGCGCAGCTCATCCTGGCTGTACTCGACGCGTGCTTCTGCGTAACTGCCGGCGAGATCGTCGACTGATCGTCGACGCCGTGTCCGTGAACGGCCATGTCCGCATGGCCGACCCGGCAACCGGCCGTCCGGACCATCCCTGCCTCATCACAGTGTCCGCCGACCGCGTGACATTCGAGAACCTGGAGGTGCTGCACCCGAGGCTCGATCCGAAAGCCTGCCTGCGCAAGCTCGGGGCCGAGATGTCACCGCATCCCCACAACCTCGAGTACATCGAGGCGATCGTCAACTTCGACATCGCCCGGTACCGCATCGCGCACGGCCCGGAAGCACTCGCGAAGGTAGCTGTTCAGCTCAGGTGGCCGTGTAAGCGCCTGGTCAGGCTGCTGCACGTAGGACTTCACCGTGTTCGGCGACGCCCGCTGGGCCCGCAGGTACTCCAGATACTCCTCCGCCGGCCCGACCATCCGATGGTCCTTGCCCAGCACCGTCCA
Organism: Pseudonocardia sp.; assembly: GCA_050701075.1. Lineage (GTDB taxonomy): Bacteria > Actinomycetota > Actinomycetes > Mycobacteriales > Pseudonocardiaceae > Pseudonocardia. The sequence goes on from JBOHEP010000316.1 coordinate 19,643, forward strand.
CGTGCGCTCACCCGAGGACAGAGTCAGTCGCTGTGCCCGGTAGGAGCCCGCCACCGCGGTTGCGGTCGTCACGCCCCGTACCGTAGGAACCACAGATAGTCAGTCCGCAAGAGACACGCGACCTACCGAAAGTTCACTCGTCCTTGTTAACAGACGGGTCGGAGACCCCCCAGATAAGAACTCGGCATAAGTTCCATTATGCCGACCTCGGGATTATGCCGAGGTCGAGCCGGGTTCCGTTGCTGGGCAACGGGTTCGGGCTGGTGAGGTCGGCATAATCCGGTGAGTTGGTCGACGCTTGCTTCTCCACTGTGGAGAGGAGAGCGTCATAATCAAGGTGCTGCGGTCGATCGTGCTGGGCCGCTGGGCGACATGTCACCGGTTCGCCGAGGGGCTGCTGCGGCTGGGATATTCGCGGTTCTCGGCCGAGCAGCACGTGTGCTTCATCGGTCATCTGGATCGCTGGATGCAGGCCGAGGGTGTCGGGCTCGACGGCCTGAACGGTTCGGTGATCGAGCGCTACCTGGCCGAGCGCCGTTCGGCCGGTTATCGGGAGTACCGGTCGGCGAGGGCGTTGGCGCCACTGCTGGGCTACCTCGCGCCGTTGGGCGTGCTACCGATCCCGCAGGAGGTTCCGCCCGGTCCGGTGGAGGAACTGCTCGGTCGCTACCGGGCCTGGTTGCTCGTCGAGCGCGGTGTGACGCCCGGAACGGCACGCGGTTACGTGGACTGCGTGCGGCCGTTCGTCGCGGCCCGAGCGCGCAGCGACGCGGTCGAGTTCACCGGTGTGTGACCGCAGCCGATGTCACCGCGTTCGTGCTGGCCAGCTGCCCGGGCCGGGCTGTCGGGTCGGCGAAGCTGATCGTCTGCGCGCTGCGGTCACTGCTGGGCTGGCTGCATGTCACCCGGCAGGTTCCGGTGTCGCTGGCGGCTGCGGTCCCTGCGGTCGCGGGCTGGCGCCTGTCGGGCCTGCCGAAGAGTCTCGAACCGGGCCAGCTGCGCCGGCTGTTGGCCAGCTGCGATCGGCGCACCCCGACCGGTCTGCGTGATTACGCGATCATGCTGTTGCTGGCGCGGCTGGGGTTGCGCGCCGGCGAGGTGGCCCGCCTCGGGCTCGGCGACATCGACTGGCGCCGCGGCAAGATCACGGTCGTGGGCAAGGGCGATCGGGCCGAACGGCTCCCGCTGCCCGCGAGGTAGGCGCGGCGATCGCGACGTATCGCGCCGCGGCCGGCCCGCCACCGCGCAGGAGCGCAGCGTGTCCGTCCGCGTCCACGCCCCGCATCGGGCGTTGACGACCGGCGGAGTGACGATGGTCGTGTTCGGCGCCGCGCAACGCGCCGGGCTGGGCAAGATGCACGCGCACCGGCTGCGGCACACCGCCGCCACCGCGATGCTGCGCGCGGGCACCCCGCTCGTCGAGGTGGGTCAGGTGCTGCGGCACCGCTCGGCGCTGACCACCGCGATCTACGCGAACTCTCGGGAATTGCATCAGGCGGGCGAGAACCTGCAGGTCGCCTGATCAGCGTGGCTCGGCAGAGGGGTTCCTCGCGCGTGGCGCGCGTGCGTCTGACCTGCCGATTTGGTCGAGTAGTTCCGCCTGGTGCATGATCCGCCCACTGTTCGAGGGCGTTGGAGGCGGGTTGCGCGGGTTGATCTGGCGGGTGCGGCGCAGCTGGAGCTCGTCGACGGCGTGGTGGCGCTGCGCCCGGAGGAGGCGATGTTCGAGGCGATGCTGAAGGGCTGGCGAGCGCAGCAGGCGGCCCGGGGTCTGCGGGAGGACGCGATCGGAGCGCGGGAGCGGTTGATGCGCCGGTTCAGCGAGTTCACCAACGAGTACCCGTGGAACTGGGAGCCGTCGCATGTGGACGAGTGGTCGCTGTCGCTGACCGCCGAGCGGCACCTGACGCCGTCCACGATCCGCATGTATCAGTGCAGCCTGCGCTTGTTCAACGGCTACCTCTGTGACAGCCGCTACGGCTGGGTGGAGCAGTGTCGGCGCGAGTTCGGGCCGCAGGTGCATCCGGTCGCGATCGTGCACGAGTGGAACACCATCCCCCACCTCAACGACTACGAGGGCGATCCCGAAGCGCGCCCGTTCACGCGGGAGGAGTTGCAGCGGTTCCTCGACTACGCCGATGAGCAGGTCGAGCGCGCGGTGCGGGCAAAACGCAAGGGTGCGCTGGGCGCCTACCGGGACGCGACGCTGTTCAAGGTGCTCTACGGGTGGGGGCTACGCCGCACGGAGGCGTCCAAGTTACATCGACATCGACATCGACATCGACGACGCCACGGTCAAGCTCCGCCTCGGGACCGTCCCCGTCGTGCTGCCCGAACCCCTCGCGACCCTCACCCGCGACCTGGCCGGCACCCGACGCGGCCACGGTGCCCACGACACCTCACGATGGCTGTTCCCCGGTGGACAACCCGGCCGCCCCGTCAGCGCCGACAGGCTCGGCGAACGGCTGCGCCTGCTCGGAATCCGCCCCGGCCAGGCGCGCTCGACCGCGTTGTTCCAGCTCGCCACCAAACTCCCCGCCGCCGTCCTGGCCCGCATGCTCGGCATCCACATCAAGGTCGCCGTCCAATGCCAGCACGTCTCCCCAGGCGACTGGACCAGCTACGCCGCCGACGTCAGCCGCCGACGGACAGGACCGTAGCGAGGGGGTATTCAGACAGTTCTGATATCTGACTGTGCCGTTACACCCCGACTTAGCATCAATCGCCGCCGCAGGCGACTCGCTCACCGCCTTCCTGCGGGCACCGCGGTCCCCAAACGGTCCCCAACCTGCGAGCCTTGTAGATCACGGACAAGATCGCGCAGCGCATGCAAAAGGCCCGCCGACCTGGTATTTCTCCAGACCAACAGGCCTTCTACTGACCGTCGGGACGACAGGATTCGAACCTGCGACCCCTTGACCCCCAGTCAAGTGCGCTACCAAGCTGCGCCACGTCCCGGCCACCCCCCATAGGGGCCCGACCACCCTACCGCACCGCCGATGTCGGTCTTGCGCCACTCCATTGCGTCGCAATCGCAGTCGTCCTGGTTCACGTGCCTTGATTCTGGCGTAGCGGGTTGCATGCTGCTCCTCGATCTCCCAGGACATCGCAGGATTCAGCCCGCCAACATCCTGCGAGCAGTCTCCAGGAGCGCTTCGGCTGCTCGTGCTGCTCGCTTCCGGTCGTCATCGGTCGTCAGCGCCGCGATACCGGCATGTACACACAACGTCACGTAGGCGTCGGGGTGATCGCCATGGTCGTCGGTGGAGTCGTGAACCAGGCTCGCTGCGTCGAGGAACTGGCCGGCCTTCTGCAAGCGTCCGCGAGTGATCTCAGGACCGCACGGACGAGTACGGCTCATGTCAGCCGGCCTGCATCCGCAGCTGCCGGTTGAGCCAGGCACGGCTTCCCGCCACGGTGAGGGCATCGGCGAGCACCTCACGCAGGACGGGTTCGGTGCATGCACCAGCAAGTTCACCCCGGCTGTACTCGAGAGGGCGCGCGTCGTTGCCCGTCCATCTCGTCACATCGGAGGCCAGTGTCGCGACCTGCTCATCCCATATGTCGTAGAGAGCGTCATCATCACGCACCAGGAACAGGTCGATGTCGCTGTCTGCGTTCATGCTGCCACGTGCCGCCGAGCCGAACACGGCGGCGTACACCGCTGGGACCATCCAGCTCGCAATCCGCTCCTCGATCCGCGACAGCAGCGTCCGCTGCAGGTTGGCGAGCTCCGTGATCGCAGGTGCCGCCAAGTGATCTTGATTGAGCCGATGGCTGTAGGCGTTGCCGACCCGCTCGCGGAGCACGATCCCCTGGCCACTCAAGCGCACCAGTACCTTGCGGATGCCAGCCTCCGAGTACCGGTTCAGCACGCGATGCAACTGCCCCGACGTGAAGCTGACCTCGTGCCGCGCCAGGAGTACGAGGACGTCCCCGTCGAGCGTGGGCGTGATCGTCGCAAGTGGACGGTTCAGCTCCACGACTCCTCCAAGGACGGCGAAACGTCAGAACTATAGTACGTTCAGCCCCACTATAGTCAAGGTAGCGTACGGATAGTAGCTACCTGCCGGCATCCGACGCTCAAGGCTTTCGGCTGCGCTTCTCCCGCACCCGGATCGACATCCGGATCGGGGAGCCGGTGAAGCCGAACTCCTCCCGCAGCCGCCGCTCCAGGAACCGCCGGTACCCGGCCTCCAGGAAACCGCTCGTGAACAGCACGAACGTCGGCGGCCGGGTGGCGGCCTGCGTGGCGAACAGCACCTTGGGCTGCTTGCCGCCGCGCACCGGCGGAGGCGTCGCCGCGACCACCTCCGACAACCACCCGTTGAGCCTCCCGGTCGGCACCCGCTTGTCCCACGACTCCAACGCCGTGCGCAACGCCGGCGCGACCTTGGTCATCGAACGCCCGGTGAGCGCGGAGATGTTGACCCGCTCGGCCCACTGCACGCGGCCGAGGTCGCGTTCGAGCTCCCGTTTCATCGCCAGCCGGCGGTCATTGTCGACGAGGTCCCACTTGTTGAACGCCAGCACCAGCGCGCGCCCGGCCTCCACGACCATGGTGATCACCCGCTGGTCCTGCTCGGCGATCGGCTCGCCCGCGTCGATCAGCACGATGGCCACCTCGGCCGCCTCGATCGCCGACTTCGTCCGCAGCGAGGCGTAGTACTCCATGCCACTGGCGGTGTTGACGCGTTTGCGCAGCCCGGCGGTGTCGATGAAACGCCAGACCTCACCGTCCAGCTCCACCAGCGAATCGACCGGGTCGACGGTCGTGCCGGCGACCTCGTGCACCACCGCCCGGGTCTCCCCGGACACCCGGTTGAGCAGGCTGGACTTGCCCACGTTCGGCTTCCCGACCAGGGCGACGCGCCGCGGACCACCAGGGCCGGCCCCGAACAGGTCACGCGGGCTCTCCGGCAACGCCTCCAGGATCGCGTCGAGCAGATCGCCCGAGCCGCGGCCGTGCAACCCGCTCACCGGGTGCGGCTCCCCCAACCCCAGCCGCCACAGTGCAGCGGTGTCGGAGGTGAGCCGGTCGTCGTCGGCCTTCGTGGCGGCCAACAGCACCGGACGGTCCGAGCGGCGCAACACCCGGGCGACGGCCTCATCGGTGGTGGTCGCGCCGACGCTCGCATCCACGACGAGCAGCACGGCGTCCGCGGTCGCCATGGCCATGTCGGCCTGCGCGGCGACGGCGGCCGCCAAGCCGGTGGCGTCGGGTTCCCAGCCGCCGGTGTCGACCAGGGTGAACCGCCGGCCGTTCCACA
>JBOHEP010000317.1:0-11514 GCA_050701075.1 Pseudonocardia sp.
CGAGCTGGTCGCGGGCCTCCTCGTCACTGATGTCGAGCAGCGGGCGGTAGCCCCAGTACGGAGCGAGCATGGCCAATGCGGCCTGCACGTCGACCCGGACGTCGCCGGTGTGCACCGGGATCGGGAACGGGTCGGCCGGGGGCAACCCCGGTCCGAAGCGGCCGTCCACGAGCAGCGCCCAGACGTTGCCGAACGTGATCCGGCCGACGAGGTCCTCGATGTCGACGCCGCGGTAGCGCAGCGCGCCCCCGTCCTTGTCCGGTTCGGCGATCTCCGTACGGAACGCGATGTGACCTTCGAGGCCGGACTTGAAGCCAGGTGGAGGTGGGGGAACTGCTGATGCATCAGCGTTGTCCGCGGTATCCGGCACGGTCGGCGCAGTGGACACCCGTCCTCCTCTTTGTGATCCCGGTCCGCAAGTCTGATCTTGGTTGGCGAGTCTGATCCTGAATCCGCGAGCCTGAGCGGCTAACGTGGTTCGCGTTACCCTGCCGTCGAGTGCTCGCATAGGCAACGGTGCAGGTGGGTGGCATCGGTCACCGGCTCGTGCGGCCGGGTGCGCGGCGTCCACATCGATCGAGCGAGGAGGCTCAGACGGTGCCGGAGGAGCTGATCGCCGACATGCGCGTGCAGTACTCCGACACGGGCTTCGACCTCGACGCCCTGGCCCCCACCTGGCACGAGCAGCTCGCGATCTGGCTGGCCGAGGCCTGCGCGGCGGGTGTCGTGGAGTCCAACGCCATGGTGCTGGCCACTGCCGGTCAGGACGGCATTCCGTCGTCGCGCACGGTGTTGTGCAAGGGCATCGACGTCCGCGGTGTCGTGTTCTTCACCAACTACACCTCGGCCAAGAGCCGCGACCTGCGCACCACGGGCGTCGCGTCGGCGACCTTCCCCTGGTACCTGCTGCATCGTCAGGTGCACGTGGGAGGCACCGTTGAACTCGTCGATGCCGCCGAGACACAGGAGTACTGGGCGAGCCGCCCACGCGGGTCGCAGCTGGGGGCGTGGGCGTCGGCGCAGTCGGCCGTGGTCGCGCATCGACGGGTGCTCGACGACGCACTCGTCGCGGTGACCCAGCGCTTCGCCGACGCCGAGGCGGTGCCGCTGCCCCCGCATTGGGGCGGCTGGCGGATCATGCCCGCGTACGTGGAGTTCTGGCAGGGCCGGGCGAACCGGATGCACGACCGGCTGCGCTTCGAGCTCGACGACATCGACCGGACGTGGCAGGTGCGCAGGCTCGCCCCCTGAGATCCCGGTCGATCGTGCGGTGCTTGCCGGCCGCTTCGCGAGGCCCGGGCGCCGAGGCGTCCCACGCGCGTATGGCCCGGGCGTCGTGCGTCGCGCAGGCCGAGATCTTGTGATCACCGCTTCGGAACGGAGAGCTGCACGTCGTACGGCTGCGGGTTCCCAGGCTGCGATCACCTCGGAGGGTGGCTCGCTCCCAGGGTGATGATCGTCATTGTGGCACGGAGAACCATCGCTGAAGCGGGCCCGCGTTCCGGGGCGCCGATCTATCGCTCCTCGATGCTGCAGACGGTCGCCACCGACGAGATGCGCGGCCGGATGCAGGCAGTGTTCATCGTGGTGGTGGCCGGATGCAGGCAGTGTTCATCGTGGTGGTGGCCGGGGGCCCGCGGTTGGCCGACCTGTGGCACGGGCCGGCGGCGTCCGGGATCGGCCCGGGAGCCGCGGCCACCGTGGGCGGGATCGCCGTCGTGGTGTTGGCGATCGTCGTGGTGGTCCGGTTCCCGGAGTTCTGGCGCTACCGGGCCCCGGTCGACTCTTCCTCGCGCTGAGTCCGACCGAGGAGTTGACGCGAATAACTGATGACGGCGGGCACCCCGAACGAGCACCATGTCCGATCATGGTGGATGCGGCGGGTACCGGGACGGTCGGCACGGCGCGAGCCGGGGGGCAGCCGGAGCTGAAGCGGGCCATCGGGCCGAAGCTGCTGTTGTTCTTCGTGATCGGCGACATCCTGGGCACCGGGATCTACGCGTTGACCGGGTCGGTCGCCGGCGTGATCGGCGGCGCGCTGTGGCTGCCGTTCCTGCTGGCGTTCGTGGTGGCCTTCCTCACCGCGTTCAGCTACCTCGAGCTGGTCGGCAAGTATCCGCGGGCGGCGGGCGCCGCGCTCTACACGCACAAGGCGTTCGGCATCAACTTCCTGACCTTCATGGTCACGTTCACCGTCATGAGCTCCGGGGTGACCTCGGCGGCCACCGCGGCCAAGGCCTTCGGCGACACCTACCTGCGCGCGTTCATCGAGCTGCCCACATGGGCGGTCGCCGCGGTGTTCATCCTCGGTCTCGCTCTGATCAACTTCCGCGGGGTGGGCGAGTCGGTCAAGGCCAACCTCGTGCTCACGCTCATCGAGCTGTCCGGACTGCTTCTCATCATCGCGGTGGGGGTGTACGCAGTCGCCGGCGGCGCGGGCGACGCCTCTCGCCTCACGGAGATCAACACCGGCGACAGCACAGCGTTCCTGGCGATCACGGCCGCGACGTCGCTGGCTTTCTTCGCGATGGTCGGCTTCGAGGACTCGGTGAACATGGCGGAGGAGTGCCACGACCCGCCGCGGATCTTCCCGCGGGCGATGCTGCTCGGGATGGGGATCGCCGCCACCATCTACGTGGTCATCGCGGTGCTGTCCTCGATGCTGGTGCCGGCGAACGTGCTGGCGGAGGCGGGGAGCGACGCCCTGTTCCGTGTCCTGGACGCCGGCGCGCCGGCGTTCCCGCCCGCCGTGTTCGCGGCCATCGGGCTGTTCGCGGTGGTGAACTCGGCGCTCATCAACATGCTGATGTCGAGCCGGCTGCTCTACGGGATGTCGAACGAGCGGATCATCCCGCGGGTCTTCGGCAGGGTGCACGACGGACGGCGCACGCCGTGGGTGTCGATCCTGTTCACCAGCGTCATCGCGATCGTGCTGGTGGTCAGCGCCGATATCAGCCTTCTCGGAGGCACCACCGCACTGCTGCTCCTCACCGTCTTCACCGTCGTGAACATCGCCGTCCTGGTGCTGCGTCGCCGCCCGGTCGACCACGAGCACTTCCGGGCTCCGAACTGGACGCCGTGGGCGGGAATCGTGCTGTGCGGGTTCCTCGTCACACCGCTGTCCGGACGGGATGCGGAGCAGTTCCTCGTCGCCGGGATCCTGCTGGGTGTCGGCGCGGTGCTGTGGGTGGTCAACTACTTCATCGTGGGCCTGGTCGAGGTCGACCCGAGCCGGCTCGGCAAGAGCTGACCGGATACGGCCGTCCTCCCGTCGGCGCAGCGGCTTTGCGTGCCGGCGCACTAGCGTTGTGCCCACCACAGGCACATACGAGTGTGAGAGGGAACCTCCACATGGCTGACGAGCCGGCGACCCAGACAGCCGCCCTGACCTACCCCGGTGGCGAGCACCCGATGGAGATCAACGCAGCGAGCGAGGGCGCGAACGCCGTCGACGTCGGCACGCTGCTGCCGCGGACCGGGATGGTCACCTTCGACCCCGGCTTCGGCAACACCGCGGCATGCGCGTCCGGTATCACCTACATCGACGGTGCGGCCGGGATCCTGCGCTACCGCGGCTACCCGATCGACCAACTCGCCGAGAAGTCGACGTTCCTCGAGACCAGCTACCTGTTGATCTACGGTGAGCTGCCCACGGCGTCCGAGCTGAACGCGTTCATCACCAAGATCAGCCGGCACACTCTGCTGCACGAGGACCTCAAGCGGTTCTTCGACGGCTTCCCGCGCGACGCACACCCGATGCCGGTGCTGTCGAGCGCGGTCAGCGCCCTCTCCACCTTCTACCAGGACAGCCTCGACCCCTTCGACGAGGACGCGGTGGAGTTGTCGACGATCCGGCTGCTGGCCAAGGTGCCCACGATCGCCGCGTACGCCTACAAGAAGTCCATCGGCCAGCCGTTCCTCTACCCGGACAACTCGCTCGGCCTTGTCGAGAACTTCATGCGGATGACGTTCGGGCTCCCGGCCGAGCCCTACGACGTCGACCCGGACTTCGCCCGCGCACTCGACGTGCTGCTCATCCTGCATGCCGACCATGAGCAGAACTGTTCGACGTCGACGGTTCGGCTGGTCGGTTCCTCGCACGCCAACCTGTTCGCCAGCGTCTCCGCCGGGGTCAATGCGCTCTTCGGGCCCCTGCACGGCGGCGCCAACCAGGCTGTGGTGGAGATGCTGACGCGGATTCGGGAGGTCGAGGAGGGCAACGTCGACCGGTTCGTCGAGCGGGTCAAGCGGAAGGAGAGGGGCGTCCGCCTGATGGGCTTCGGCCACCGGGTCTACAAGAACTACGACCCGCGCGCCGCGATCATCAAGCAGAGCGCCGACGAGGTGCTCAAGAAGCTCGGTGTCACCGACCCGCTGCTCGACGTCGCGAAGGCTCTCGAGGAGCGCGCGCTCGCCGACGACTACTTCATCGAGCGCAAGCTCTATCCGAACGTCGACTTCTACACCGGGGTCATCTACCGGGCGATGGGCTTCCCCACGAGGATGTTCACGGTGCTGTTCGCGCTCGGCAGGCTCCCGGGTTGGATCGCGCACTGGCGGGAGATGATGAACGACCCCGAGAACAAGATCGGTCGCCCGCGCCAGCTCTACGTCGGTCCCACCGAGCGCGGGTACCTGCCGATCGCGCAGCGGTTCGGAATCGGTGCCGATGAGCCGGGAGCACGGGTCGCGACCGCCGGCGTCGCCCCATGAGTAGCCCCAGCGATGTCGCGGTCGTGTGGTTCCGTCGCGATCTGCGCGTTGGCGACCAGCCGAGCTTCATCGCGGCTGCTGAGGCCGCGCCGCGAGCGGTGGCGTTGTTCGTGCTGGATCCGGCCCTGTTGCGCCCGGCAGGCGCCGCGCGGACGACGTTCCTCCACCGGTGTCTGCGGGACCTCGACGCCGCGCTCGGCGGGCGGCTGCTGGTGGTGCGCGGCGACCCGGTCGACGTCGTGGCGCGGGTGGCGAAGGTGTTCGACGCCGCCACAGTGCATGTGGCCGCGGACTTCGGCCCGTACGGCACCCGTCGTGACCGGGCCGTGGATGCGGCCCTGACGGGGGGTGGCCATGAGCTGGTCCGCACCGGGTCGCCCTACGCGGTTGCTCCCGGCCGGGTGCGCACGGCCGGCGGCGGGGCCTATCAGGTCTTCACCCCGTTCCGCCGTGCCTGGGCGGACCACGGCTGGCGTCCGCCGGCCATGACTGACGCGGGCACCGTCGACTGGCTCGATGCGCCGAGCGAGGACCGGTCGCTGCACGCCGACCCGATCCCCGACGACGAGCCCGTGGCCGCGGAGATCCCCGAGGCCGGTGAGCGGGCCGCCCATGCGCGGTGGCGGGAGTTCCTGCGGGACCAGGTCACCACCTACCGCGACGACCGGGACCGGCCCGACAAGCCGGGAACGTCGCGGATGTCGGTATACCTCAAGTACGGGCTGATCCACCCGCGAACAATGCTCGCCGACCTCGCCGCCCAGCCGTCGGTGTCCGCCGACACCTACCGCACCGAGCTCGCGTGGCGGGACTTCTACGCCGACGTGTTGTTCCGGCGACCGGATTCCGCGCGCGGCAACTACAACCGGGCCTTCGATGCGCTGCCCACCGCGTCCGGTGCGCAGGCACGGCGCAGGTTCGACGCATGGCGCGACGGCCGCACCGGCTTCCCGATCGTGGACGCCGGGATGCGCCAGCTCCGCGAGCAGGCGTGGATGCACAACCGGGTCCGGATGATCGTCGCGAGCTTCCTGGTCAAGGACCTGCACCTGCCCTGGTGGTGGGGCGCCCGGCATTTCATGCGACTGCTGGTCGACGGTGACCTCGCCTCCAACCAGCACGGCTGGCAGTGGACGGCCGGCAGCGGCACCGACGCCGCGCCGTACTTCCGCGTGTTCAACCCGGTCAGCCAGGGCGAGAGGTTCGACCCCGACGGCGGGTACGTGCGCCGGTTCGTGCCGGAGCTGCGTGGCGTCGCGGGAAAGGCGGTGCACCGGCCCTGGTCATTGCCCGGTGGAGTGCCGCCGGGCTACCCCGCGCCGATGGTCGATCACTCGCAGGAGCGCCGGGAGGCGCTGGCCAGGTACGAGATGGTCAAGGCCGCGCGCGCCTGACGGCCCGCCACCCCAGATCCGGAGGCCATCGCACCCTCCGCGCAGCAACGGAGATCCGGCCGCCGACAGGCAGGACTCTTGCTGCAGCGCGGAGGGCGGGCACGCTCGCAGCGATGATCCACAGGCACACACTAGGCTTCGGCACCACCTGCGGAAGGAGACCCATGATGGCCGACGACTCAACTCCCCGGCGCCGGCGCCGCTGGCCCGTGATCGTCCCGCTGCTGGGCGTGCTCACCTGGTACGTGCGGTCGCGCAGAGCACACGCTGCCGGGCCCGACGACGGTTGGCCGGCCTCTCGGTCGGTGCCGGCCGCCCCGTCGGTGCCGGCTGCGAGCGTGGCCCCGCCGACGGTTGCGAGCGTGGCCCCGGCGTCGCCTCAGGAGCGGGCCGCGTCGCCTCAGGAGCGGGCCGCGCCGCCTGAGGAGCGGGCCGCGCCGCCTGAGGAACCGGCCGCGTCGCCCCAGGAGCGGGCCGCGCCGCTCGAGGAGCTGGCTGCGCAGCAACGACCGCTGCTCACCCCCGCAGCGACGGCGATCGACCCGCAGCCCTCCGGTGCAACCTCGACCCCGGCGTCGCCGGATGGTTCACCCCCCGGCCCGGAGTACACGATCAAGGGCAAAGCCGCGTCCATGCTCTTCCACCTGCCGTCGAGCCCCTATTACCAGCGCACCAAGGCCGAGATCTGGTTTCGCACACCGGAGGACGCCCGGGCGGCCGGGTTCACCGAGTGGGCCCCGCGCAAGCGGGCCTCCCGGTAGTCCCCGCCGCATCGAGTCCCACTGTTCATGTGTCGCCGCTTCATGTGTCGCCGCTCGGGTCATCGTTCAGGACGCCAAGCGCTTGATCGTCGTTTGGGTACCGTCAGCCGTGCGGAGTGCGGCTCCGGGTTCCCATCCGGTGATCACGGCACCACTGCCGGGAGCCGCGGTGACCACCGGAGCCGCGGTGACCACCGGAGCCGCGGTGGCCTGCCGGAACCGGAGTCAACCTCGCAGCTGCGGCCGCCTGCCAAGATCATCGTCTCGGTACGGGGAGCCGCACGGAACGCGGCTCTGCGTTCCCGTTCGGCGATCACCGAGACCATGAAGCCGGTGGTGTGATCCAGACCCCCGATGAAGTCATGCGGTGCTGCGTCGGGTTAGCCGAGGCCAGGTGTCGAGATGCCGTATCCGCGAATCTTGCGGTAGATCGTGGCGCGGGACATTCCCAGGTGGCGGGCGGCTTCGGCCTTGTTGCCGTCGGTGTCGAGCAGCGCATCGACGATCGCGTCGCACTCGATCGCCTCCAGCGGGGTGAGCACCCGGCGGGTGATCGCCCGACACTCCGGTGGCAGGTCGCGCAGGCCCACCACCCCGGTGCGGCGCTTGGTGATGATCTTGCGCAGCACCTGGTAGAGCTGCTCGACGTTGCCCGGCCAGCGGTTGCGCATGAGCACGCGCATGGCTTCGGCCGAGCAGCTGAGATCGGAGCCGCGGGTGAGGCGGGCGATCAGGTAGGGCACCAGTTCGGCCACGTCCTCGACGTGATGGCGCAGCGGCGGCACCTCGACCGTGCGGGGGAAGGCGTCGTACAGGTCGGTGAGGTCGGCCTCGCGGCTGTGCCCGCGCGTGACGGTGGCGACGAGCCACGGGCGCTGCGGGCAGGTGGACTCCCGGTGCGGTTCGAGCGCGTCGCAGAGCGCCTGTACGCCTTCGGATGAGAGCCGATCGACGTGGCTGAGCACGACCGTGCCGCCACTGCCGTTCTCCAGCTCCGCTGTCACCTCGGCGATCCAGCGGGGCCCGTAGTCGTCGGCGTCGAGCAGGCGCAGGTGCGCCGCCGGGCTGCGGCGCTGATGTGTGGCGCGCGCCAGGGTGGTCTTGCCGGTACCCGGCTCACCCTCAAGGACGAGCCATTCGCGGCTCTGGAAGTGCCGGTCGACGCCCTGGCAGCACTTCTTCCACAGCGCTCCGGACCCGACCGCGGCCGGTAACGCGTGCAGGGCTGCGGCATGCGACACGATGCGCGGAGCAGTGCGAACCTCACCCCGGACGAGCTGAACCTGGAGGACTCCGCCGCGCGAATCGCCCTCGGACCAGCTCGGCCGGCACTGAACCTTGGCGATGGCACCACTGGGCAGGTCGATCACCAACTGGTGGCGACGCCCCGAGCTCAAGGCATCGACGGCCTCGGCCAGCAGCGGGACCTGGTCGACGGGATCGAGCAGCTCGCGGGCGCGGTCGTTCATCATCAGCAGGTCGTCGCTGATCGCGAACACCGCTCCGTGGTTGCGTTGACAGGTGACCAGATAGTCGTTGAGGAGAGCGAGCTCACGACGTCCGGACTGCACGAGCAGCGAGTCCTCGATTCGCCGCGCGATCGTGGCGGCGACACCGACCATCATGAGGTTCGCCTCGTGCCGCCAGCAGGTGAGGTCGACGACTCCCAGTACCTTGCCCGTGACCGGGTGCCGGATCGGCGCGCCCGCGCAGGCCATGTCCTCCAGGTGCTCCACGTAGTGCTCGTGGCCGACCACCGCGGCCGGCCCGCGGCCCTCCAGGGCGGTGCCGATGCCGTTTGTGCCGACGTAACGCTCGGCGTAGCTGAAACCGGGTGCGAGCCAGATGCGGTCCAGGTGCTGGGCGAGCGTGGAGTCGCCGGTGCGCCGCTCCAGCACGACGCAGTCGTCGTCGGTGAGGATGACGCTGACCGGTTCGGTGGCGAACTGGTCCGCAATCTCGGCGATGACAGGGCGGGCTGCGCGCAGGAGCAGCGAGTCGCGGTCGGATTCGGTCTCGTAGGGCAGGTCGAGGTGGTCGGCGTCGATGTCCCAGTGCCGGGAACGGGTCCATGAGGCGAGGATCGGTTCGCGAACCACGCCGGGCTCCACCGGGTCGTCGACCAGGAACGAGGTGCGGGCCCGGGCCAGTCGCTCCGGGCCGATACGCGGACGAAGGCGAACTGATCCCCCCGGGCGGCCTTCGGCGGCTTCTCGGGCGTGGAGGCACTCGTCCTTATGGACCAACCGGTTGCCCTCCTCGGAGCATCTGCGGTCCGCGCTGGCGCGACAGCCGGTATTGACCTGGACGGTACAGCCAGGACGACTCCGCGGGTAGGTGCGAGGGGGCGTCTCATATTGAGACCTCCATCCTCAGCTCGGAGAGGTGTGATTCGCAGCACGAGACATGCTGGTCCGGGCCCGCGCACTCAGGCCTGCATGTCTCGGGTCCACCTCCGAAAGCCGGCGACGCCCGCGTCCGTTCCGGCCCACGTAGTCCACCACACACCGTGAGGAGTTGACGTGAGTCGGCAGAGTCTCGCAAAGGCTCACCAGAAGATCCAGGAACTTGCCTGGGAGCCGCAGTACCACGAGCCGTACCTCAAGTACGGAACCGACTACACCTTCAAGAAGTCCAAGCTGAAGGACCCGCTCAAGCAGGTCCTGCGGTCCTACTTCCCCATGCAGGAGGAGAAGGACCACCGTGTCTACGGTGCCTCCGACGGCGCTATCCGCGGCAACATGTTCCGCCAGGTCCAGGAGCGCTGGCTGGAGTGGCAGAAGCTCTTCCTGTCGATCATCCCGTTGCCGGAGATCTCGGCCGCGCGCTCGATGCCGATGCTGTTCCACGTGGTCCCGAACCCGGAGCTGCACAACGGCCAGGCGATCCAGATGATCGACGAGGTCCGGCACTCGACGATCCAGCAGAACCTCAAGCGCCTCTACATGAACAACTACATCGACCCGGCGGGCTTCAACAACAGCCTGCGGAACTTCCACAACGACTACTGCGGCACCATCGGCCGCCAGTTCGCCGAGGGGTTCATCACCGGTGACGCGATCACCGCGGCCAGCATCTACCTGACGATCGTCGCCGAGACGGCGTTCACGAACACCCTGTTCGTGGCGATGCCGGCCGAGGCCGCGGCCAACGGGGACTACCTGCTGCCCACGGTGTTCCACTCGGTGCAGTCCGACGAGTCGCGCCACATCTCCAACGGCTACGCCACGCTGCTGATGGCGCTCTCGGACGAGGACAACCGCCAACTGCTCGAGCGCGACCTGCGCTACGCGTGGTGGAACAACCACCGCGTGGTGGACGCCGCCATCGGCACGTTCATCGAGTACGGCACGAAGGACCGTCGCAAGGACCGCGAGTCCTACGCGGAGATGTGGCGTCGGTGGATCTACGACGACTACTACCGCTCCTACCTGGTCCCGCTCGAGAAGTACGGCCTGGTCATCCCGCACGATCTCATCGAGGAGTCGTGGCGCCAGATCTGGGAGGAGGGCTACGTCCACGAGGTCGCGCAGTTCTTCTGCACCGGTTGGCTCGCCAACTACTGGCGGATGGACGGGATGACCGACACGGACTTCGAGTGGTTCGAGTACAAGTACCCGGGCTGGTACGACAAGTACGGCGCCTGGTGGGAGAACTACAACCGGCTCGCCACCCCGAACGGGCATAACCCGATCGTGTTCGAGCCCGTGGACTACGTCTACCCGCAGCGTTGCTGGACGTGCATGGTGCCCTGCCTGGTCCGCAAGGACATCGTCACCGCAGAGGTCGACGGTCACCACCGCACGTACTGCCACGAGGTCTGCCGCTGGACCGACGTGGAGGCCTTCCGGCCGACCTACCAGGGTCGCGAGACCCCGAACATGGGCCGCCTGGTCGGCAAGCGTGAGTGGGAGACGCTGTACCACGGCTGGAACTGGGCCGATGTCGTCGAGGACATGGGCTACGTCCGTGACGACGGCAACACGATGACGGCGCAACCGCACCTGAACCTGGATCCCAGCAAGATGTGGACCCTGGACCACCTGCGTCGCTGCCCGAACCTGTTGAGCCCGAACGTCCTGTTCAACGAGATGGACGACGCCGGTCGCGCCGCCTTCATCGAGGACTACCGGAAGCAGGGCCCGGCCGGACGACCGGCGCCAGCCAGCGCCTGAGCGCGGGTCGGGCGAGGGGGGAGGGTCGGCCGGCGGCCGCCGCCGGCCCTCCCCCTGCCCCGCCGTGCCCACGTTCAGCGTCAACGAAGGTGTCCGCTGTGTCGGTGCGCGCTCCGCCGGCGCTACCCAGGAAAGGGTTAGTCCATTGGGTGAGAAGCACATCGTGCGGTTCGAGCCGGTCGGTATCGAGATCGAGGTCGCCGAGGACCAGACGATCCTGCGGGCCGCGGCCGAGCAGGGCGTCCAGCTCATGCACGGGTGCAAGGAGGGACAGTGCGCAGCCTGCAAGTCCTTCGTCCTCGAAGGTGAGGACATCGAGCTCGACTCCTACTCCACGTTCGCGTTGCCGGACTACGAGAAGGACGAGGGATCGACCCTGCTCTGCCGGGCGCATGCCTACGAGGACCTGGTGATCGAGCTCCTCAACTACGACGAGGAGATCATCCGGTCCGGGCTGCCGCTGCGGAAGGG
>JBOHEP010000318.1:0-4995 GCA_050701075.1 Pseudonocardia sp.
CCCGATCCGCTACTCCTACCTACGCGGGCAGTGGCCGATCGCTACCTACCAGACGGTGTTCGCCACGCCCGTACCCGGCGATTTCCCCAGCGCCGAGATGCCCAGTGCCGGACGCCCGTTCTCCGAGACGGTGCTCCGCGGGCTGCGGAGCCGCGGTGTCCGCCTCGCCGAGGTCGTGCTGCACGCCGGGGTGTCCTCCCTGGAGGCCGACGAACTGCCGCTGCCCGAGCGATACCGGGTGTCGGCGGCAACCGCGGCAACCGTGAATGCCACTCGGGCAGCCGGGCGGCGGGTGGTCGCGGTGGGCACGACCGTCACCCGTGCACTGGAGTCGGTGGCCGGAACCGACGGCACGGTCAGCGCCGGCTCGGGCTGGACCGATCTCGTGCTCGGCCCGGATCGCCCGGCTCGGGTCGTCACCGGGCTGGTCACGGGCTGGCATGAACCGGAGGCGTCGCACCTGCTGCTGTTGGAGGCGGTAGCCGGGACGCGGCTGGTCGGGCGGGCGTACGCGGCGGCGGTCGAGCAGCGTTACCTGTGGCACGAGTTCGGCGATTCCTGCCTCCTGCTCGCCGGGCCCGACGCCACCGCTCGTGGCCACGGTGACCCGTTGTCCGAGCAGTTCATCACACCTGTGCGGGCGTCATGAAGAGGTGAGCGGTCCTCGACCTGCGGTGACATGCCGGTAGCGGACTTGTCCAGCCGGGACCCGCTCTCATAGAGTCTCGCCCAGCGTCACGATCCGATCACGAGCGCTCACCGAGCCGGGACTCCCCACCCGGCTCACCCGGACCCCCCAGCCGGGAGCGTGCTCGACCGGATCCTCCCCCGAGCGCTGAAGGGCAGGTTCGTGGCAGTACACCGCTCCCCCGGCGGCCGGCGTACACGCCCGCAGACCGCGCGCCTGCCCGGCGCCCGGTCGCAGGTGGTCTCGCCGGTGCTGCGTGCCAGCGTCCTCGCCAGTGCCGCCACCGTGGGCGCCGTCACCACCGGCACCTTCGCCGCACTGATGCCCACGGTCGGCACCGCGGCCGCCATCTCCGCGGCAGACCCGATCGTCGCGACGCTGTCGGCGAGCTCCGCCCCGCTCGAGATCCCCGCCGGTGCGGGGAGTGGCCGGGGACTCGTCCCGGTCGCCACCGCCCTGTCTGCCGACGAGGCCGATGCCACCGACGAGAACCTCGCCCTCCTCGACAAGGCCGCAGGAATCGCCGTGAAGATCGCCGGGCTGCACGCGCAGGAGCAGCGTCAGCAGGTCGCTCGGGCACGGACCGACGCCCTGATCACCAAGGGCGGCCTGGACGGCTGGATCGCCGAGGCGCTCCGCATCGTCGGCCTCCCGCAGTCGCTCGCCCCGAGCGTCAAGAAGATCATCATGGCCGAGTCCGGCGGCAACCCGCGGGCGATCAACAACTGGGACAGCAACGCCCAGCGCGGCACGCCGTCCCAAGGGCTGATGCAGACCATCCCGTCGACGTTCCGGAAGTTCGTGCATCCCGAGCTCGCGCACCGCTCGATCACCGACCCCATCGCCAACATCACCGCAGGTCTCCGGTACATGATCGCGACCTACGGTATGGACACGCTGAAGAACGGCGGGCGGCGCAGCGCGTCCGGTACCTACGTCGGCTACTGACCGGCGTCGTCTCGAACCGAGGCCGAGCCGGTCGAACACCAGGCTGATCCGGGAGAACCGGCCGGTGAGGGCGCCTGGCTGGGTGCCGAGGCGCGGCCCGAGGAGGCGGACTGCTCGAAGATCACCGACTCGGTGCGAAACCGGCCAGATCTATTCGGAGAACGCCCCCGAATGGTGACCATGGCGACCTCGCCGGTGTACTCAGCGACGGTTCAGGGCTCCTGCACAATGCGCAAGTCGAACCCCGCCCGCGACGGCTGCCCCGGTGAGCTGTCTGCCGGCGAGTGCGCACCGTCCCAGGCGTCCTCACCGGTCCCGCGCCGTCCTCGGTGACCTGCCGCTACACCCGGATGCGTTCCAGACCGTCCCAGCTCTCACGCCTCGGCCCTACCCGTGCTTACTACCGTCCTGCCCGGGTCAACCGGCCCGGAGGTACTGGCGGACCGCATCCCGGATGATCTGAGAGACACTGGTGTGCTCAGCCGCCGCACGAAGCAACAGATCGCGCTTGAGCTCCGGATCCAGCCGAACCGACTCGACCGAGGACGGGGCGGAGCCCATCGCCGGACGGCCGGGCGACCGACGTCGAAGAAGCTCCTCCACGTCATAGCCCCGCTCGGCCTCATCAGCCATCGCCTCGACCGAGGCATCCGTGATCGGCGTGCCGTCCGCCCGAGTTCCGTGATTCGTCGTCATCGTCACCGCCCTCCCGCTAGTAGCCGCCGATACTTCGTCCGCATGGCCATCGCGTGGATGCCCGCCGGCCCGGTCGGCCGGTCCAGCACGACTAGCTCCAGTAGCTCCAGGAAGTTGCCCGCCCGGTCAGGCCCCAGGACCAGATACCTGGTCGGGTCCTCGCCGATCTCCTCCACAACGACGGCCCGGCCCAGTGCATGCTGGATGTCCAGCGAGTCGACGCCATAGCGCAGCGCCGAGCTCAGCACGTCCACCCCAGTATCGTACTACGAAATAGTTAGCTAAATATCCTGCTACACCAGACGCAAAAACAGCCCTCCGGACGAGGTCCCGAGGGCCGTTTTGCCTGGTAGCGGGGGTAGGATTCGAACCTACGACCTCTGGGTTATGAGCCCAGCGAGCTACCGAGCTGCTCCACCCCGCGTTGCTGTCTTGCTGTTTCCAACAGTACACCCACCCGTCCCCGGCGCACAGCGGGGTCTCCACCGCGACCACCACCCGACCGCTCGCAGACCCGAAGATCTGCGAGGCGGTCGGGGCGTCGATCAGCCACCAGGAGTGGCCGGTGCCGGTGCCGCCTGGCCGTTGGCGGCCTGGAAACGCTGCGCCGCCGCATCCAGCGCAGCGAGGGCCTGGCCCTGTGCGGTGAAGTTGCCGGATTGCTGAGCCGACCTGAGCTGCCCCAGCGCCGCTTGGATCTCCGCTGCCGCGGTCGCGAGCTCAGGAGTGGCCGCACCGGCCACCGAGGGTGCGGCGCTGCCGGGTACCAGCGGAGGCGACGTGACCTGCCCGGGAGACGGGGTGGCGGCGGTGCCGGCACCTGCCCCGAAGACCTCCTCCAGGGCTTCGGCGACGCTGGGCGCGAAGCCGACCTTGCCGTTGTAACTGACCAGCACCCGGGCCAGCACCGGGTAGGAGGCACCGCTGGAACCGGCCCGCTCGATGTACACCGGCTCCACGTACAGCAGCCCCCCGGCCACCGGCAGAGTCAGCAGATTGCCGTAGTCCACCGTCGTCTGGCCCTGCCGTGACAGCAGGCCGATCGCCTGGCTGACTTCCGGGGACCCGAGGAACAGCGCCTGGACCTGTTGCGGCCCCTGGGTCTGGGTCTCAGCGGGCAGCTCCAGCACACTGATCTGACCGTAGGTCGCCGGATCCGAGCTCGCCGAGACGTAGGCCGACAGGAACTGTCGGGCCCGGCTCACCAACGCGCTGGTGAGCTGGAACGTCGCCCCCTCCTGGTTCGGCAACCCGGCCAGCAGGTAGTACGGCGGCTGCGCGTCCCCCCCGGTGCCACCACCCGTTGCGCCCTGCACCGTCGGGTCGGATGGCACGTCCCAGAACGACACCGTGGAGAAGAAGTCGCCCGCGCTTTCCACGTGGTACTCGGTGAGCAACTCCCGCTGGACCTTGAACTGGTCCTCGGGATAACGAAGGTGTTCCCGCAGACCGGCGGAGATCTCCGAGCCCGGCTTGACCGTGCCGGGGAAGACCTTCGACCAGGTCTTGAGGACGGGATCGTTCTCGTCGAACGCGTAGAGCGTGACGGTGCCGTCGTAGGCGTCCACGGTGGCCTTCACCGAGTTGCGCAGGTAGCTGATCTCCTCGTCCGGTAGCCGTGGGACACCCTGAAGAGCGGTGGCCGTGGCGGCTCCCAGCGACATCCGCTCGGCATAGGGGTAGTTCTGCAGGGTGGTGTAGCCGTCGACGATCCAGGTGATCCGTCCGTCGACGACCGCGGGGTACGGGTCGGTGTCGAGGGTGAGCCACGGGGCGACGCGCTCGACGCGCTCGGCCGGATCCCGGACGTACATGATCTTGGAATCTTCGTTGATCGAGCCGTTGAAGAGGATGTTGCGCTCGCCGTAGACCAGGGAGAACACCAATCGGTTGAGCAGGCTGCCGACCGGCACCCCGCCGCTTCCGGTGTAGGTATAGCTCTGGGTGTCCGAGTCGTACTCCCGCGGCGCGGCGCCTTCAGCGGCACCGACGATGGAGTACGCGGTGATCAGCTCGCCGTAGTAGATGCGCGGTTCGCTGACCCGCAGGCCCTCGGCGACGGTGGCCGCGGTGCCGGTGTCGATGCTGGTGAACTTCGGCAACCCACCCTGCCCCCCGGCATCGTCGAGCTGGGCGTTGAGCTCGTTGGCCGGCGCGACGACGAGACCGTTGCCGTGGGTGTAGACGAGGTGCCGGTTGATCCAGTCCTGCTGGTTGTTGACCAGGCCGGCGGTGTTCAGCTCGCGTGCGGCGACGATGTAGTCCTGGGTCTGGCCGTTGACGGTGTACCGGTCGATGTCGAGGTTGTCGGGGAAGCCGTAGAAGTTCCGGCGCTGCTGGAACTGGGTGAAGGTGTCGCCGACCTTGCTCGGGTCGAGCAGCCGGATGTTCGGGATGGTCTCGGTGTCCGATGCGACGACCGCCGGGGTGGCCTCCGACGTGCCGCTGTACGGCATGACCGTCACCTTGTCATCGGTGAGCCCGAACGCCTGCTTCGTGGCGGCGAGGTTGCGCTCGATGGACTGCGCCTCACGCTCGTTCGCGTTCGGCTGCACGACGAACTGCTGGAGCACCGCCGGCCACGCGGCGCCGACCAGGATGGAGGACAGCACCAGCAGCACGGTGGCGATCGCCGGCAGCTGCAGGTTGCGCCGGAACACCGC
>JBOHEP010000319.1:0-24159 GCA_050701075.1 Pseudonocardia sp.
ACGGTTCCCAACCACCGATCACCTCGGGTCGGCGGCGAGCGGCCGGCCCGAGGACGACACAGCGAGATCACCCGAACGCGGCGTTGCGATCCCATCGCGCCCCATGGTGCGCGACCACACCGGGGAACGGGATGCTGTGCGGGCAGCCACACTTGCTGCTTCGATGCTTGCCCGGTTTGATCAGTTGGTTTGTCGACGATCGGAGGTGTGCGGTGCTGGAGCCGGCGCAGCTGTACCAGGTGGACGCGGATGCCGCGGCGCTCGACGCGCCGGTGCTGGTGGTCGCGCTCGACGGGTTCGTCGACGCCGGCAACGCGGCACGGCTAGCGGTGGCGGCGCTGCTCGCCGGGCAGGAACCACGACGGGTCGTGCGCTTCGACGTCGACCAGCTCGTGGACTACCGCTCCCGACGTCCCCCGTTGCAGTTCGACACCGATCGCTGGGTCGGCTACAGCGCACCCGAGCTGGACGTCGTCGCGCTGGACGACACCGCCGGTACCCCGTACCTGCTGCTGAGCGGCCCGGAGCCGGACACGCAGTGGGAGCGGTTCGCCGCGGCGGTGGAACAGATCGCGCGACGCTTCGAGGTGCGCCTCGTGATCGGCATGAACGCGATTCCGATGGCGGTACCCCACACCCGTCCGATCGGCGTCACCGCGCACGGCACCCGCCCGGAACTGACAGAGGGTCACGAGGCGTGGTTCGCCACCGCCGAGGTGCCGGGCAGCGCTGCCGGCCTGATCGAGTTTCGCCTCGGCGAGGCCGACATCGACGCGATGGGCTTCGCCGTGCATGTGCCGCACTACCTCGCCCGCACCGAGTACCCGCAGGCCGCGCGGGTGTTGCTGGACCACGTCGGGCTGGCCGCCGGGCTGCACCTGCCCACCGAGGCACTGTTGAAAGCCGCGGAGCGCTCCGACGCGGAGATCGCCGAACAGGTGGCGGGATCCGAAGAGGTCGGGCAGGTGGTTCAGGCCTTGGAACGGCAGTACGACACCGTCGCGGCCGGTCGCGGGGAGCGATCGGCGGCCGGGCTGGGCGGCGAGCTACCCAGCGCCGACGAGCTCGCCGCCGAGGTGGAGCGGTTCCTTGCCGACCGGGAGAAGGATGACCAGGACGGCTCGTGATTCACGGTTCCGTCCCTGGTCGGCCCGGGGCTGTGCCATCCACCTCTCCGTTGGGGGGAACGGCACTTTCGCACGCTGGGTGCGTGCGAAAGTCCCGTTCGTCCCCGTGGGGAAGCCAGCGCCCGCTCGAACACCACGAGAGGACGGATCCTCAACCCGGTGGTTCTTCCTCGCCTTCTTCGGCGCACCGGTGCTGACCGCCGTCGCCGCCGTGCCGCAGCTTTCCGATACCGGGTTGGCAGGGCTGCCGTGGATCGTGGCCGCGCTCGTGCTGTACGGGGTGGTGCTCGCCGTCACGGTCGGGATGAACGTCCCGCTCAACAACGCCCCTTGCGGTGAACGGGCCGCCGGACCGGATCGCTGACCTGACGCAGGTACGCGCCTCCTTCGAGGCGGCGTGGATCCGCTGGAACATCGTCCGCGCTGTGGCGTCCACGGCCGCGTTCGGGTGCCTGGCCTGGGCGCTCGTGCCCTACGGGCGCACTCCCAGCGGAGGGGTGATCTCGGCGTTCTGTGGGCGAACGTGCGACGAACGACGTCGCCACGGTGGCGGGCCAGCACCTCGGGGACCTCCGCCGGTCACCGTCGTCGGACAACGGCGTCGCATCGGGCACCGCGCGCAGCGCCTGCTCCAGCCTGCGGGTGTGCAGCGACTCGTACACCCCCGCCGCGAGATCCATTGCGACACCCTCGCAGCCGGCAGGAACGAACTGCCTGCCGGCCTCGCTGCGCCCGGCCCAGGGTCAGGCTGGCCTCTTCGTCGGCGCTCTTCTCTCCGCGATCGTATCGATCACGATCACGAGAAGTCGATCGCCCGCACCCGATCGTTCGCGGCGGCAGTTCGAGCTCGACTCCGCCGATCTCCCCGAAGCGGTCCGGCATTGCTCTCTCGACCCCTCTGCGATCCGGTTCCCGGACAAGTGTCAGGGTTGCCCGGATGCGTCTCGTCTTCGGCCCCCACGATCTTGAGGAGTACGCCGCTGCGCGCGACCGGCTGCTGCTGCTCGTCGTCGCCGATGCGCGGCGCAGCGGCGTCGAGGTGGAGCAGTCGCTGGTCGCGGCAGCGCTGGACCACAAACACGGCATCGACGGGCGGCTCGGGCACTGGACCCGCGCACACGTCGCCGACACCCTCACCGTGCGGTTCCCGCGCACCGTCGCGCTGCTCGATCACAACCGCGACGACGTGCCCGCCGCGCTGCACGCGCTGCTCGGTTTCCTCGCCGACCGCGACTGGCTCGACACCCGCTCGGACCCCGCGGCCGAGCTGCACACCCAGATCCGGGCCAGCACACCGGTGTTCCACGACGCCCTCGTCGACGAGGGCAACCACGATCTCGGCACGTTCTGGGCGGTGCAGATGCGCCGCCACCATGTGTCGGCCGCCGATCCGGTCGCCGTTGCGCGATTCCTGGAGCAGGTCCGGTCGGGCCGCCTCGAGATCGACCGCGCCGTCCTTGACGAGATCACCCGCCGCGAGGCGGCCGAACCCGAGCCCTCCCCGCCGGAGCTGCCACCCGCATTGCTGCCCGGCGCCGCGCAGTTGCTGGCCGCCGCGGACAGCAGCGTCGCGCTGGTCCGGCTGCGCGCGTTCACCCGGTGGGTGCGCTCCGGGCGCCGGTTGACCCGGGAAGGGCGGTTGTCACTCACCGATGCCAAGGGGGTGGCCGAGAGCTTCGACCTGGACGCGTTCTCCCGCGACTACGCCCGCACCAGCGACGACCTCCCCGAGGTGACCCAGCTGATGCAGTGGACCAAGCAGGCCCGCCTGGTCCGGGTCGTGCACGGGCGGCTGGTGCAGGTCAAGAGCGCCGCCGGGCTGCTGAGCCGCCCGATCGAGCTGTGGCGCCGCGCGTTCGCCGCTCTCGGGGGGCTGGACGATCACTTCGGCGGCAGCAGCGTGTTCGGGGCGCCGTCGCTGTTCGGCATGTCACTGGGTGAGGCGTTCCCGATCCTGTGGCTGAATCTTTACGCCGCCGGTGGCGACCCGATGCCGGTGGAGCTGTTCCACCGGCTCGTGCGGGAGGCGGTGAACGAGCGGTTCGGCTGTGTGGTGGACGATCTCGCCGCTGACGTCGAGCAACGGCTGTGGCGTCGCGACGTCGCCGCACTGCTCGATGCACTGGAGCTGCTCGGGGCCGTGCAGCTCGGGGAGAGCGTGGACTACGCCGAGTACGAGAACATCGTCGAGCTCGCCGGTCGTGACGACCCGGACCCCACACTCGTCTCACTCACCCCGATCGGGCTGTGGGCGGTACACCAGATCCTCACCGAGCAGGGCATGGGCGTCCCGCTGGTGGGCGACCTGGCCGGCGAGGACATCGAGTACGTGTGCGTGCGGCTCGCCGGGGTCCGCACCGAGGTCGCCGAGGCCGAGCTGGCCGCGTGGGTGCACGCCCGCGAGGTCCGCGCGGCCGCGGACGAGCTGGCCCGGTTCCTGCGGCGCACCGACGAGGCTGCGCACCGGGGGTTGGCGCTGTTCGCGCTGGGGGTGTGCGGGCAGCGGCGCGACGTGGTGCGACCCCGGGTGGTCGATCACCGGACGGAGGTGGGGATGCGGCGGCCTGGCTCGACGCCGAATACCCATCCGACGGCGGCAGCGTCGGGTGCGCGGCGGGGATCCAGGATCCGGAGACCGCCGGGGCCGCACCGGGCGTCCTGACCGGAGCGGCTGCGGTCCTGCCGGAGCGGCTGCGGTCCTGCCGGACCGAGGGACGCTTCATGATCAACGAACGGGAACGCAGAGCCCCAGCCAGTGCGGCTCCCCGTACCCAGACACTGATCTTCGCAGATCACCCCGACCCCGATGGTGCCGTGATCACCCCGATGGTGCCGTGATCACCCCGATGGTGCCGTGATCATCGCTTGGGAACCCGGAACCGCACTCCGCACGGCTGACGGTTCCCAGGCATCGACCAACGCTCGGCCTCATCCAGGCGCCACATCATGCAGCCGGAACTCGCCGCCACGGGGCCCTCCGAGGTACTCCGCGTCGGCGCAGATCCGGGCGCCGACGACTGGATCCACCGGCAGGTCGAACGCGATCGCGTCGACCTGCTCGCCGGCTCGGACGAACGTACCGCCGTAGAGCACCTCGACCGACTCGATCCGCAACCCCAGCATCCACTTGCGGGGCGAGTCGGCCGAGCGCACGGCCTGCTCGCAGATCGCGCCGATCCGGGCGAGGTTCGGCGCGGCCGACACCCCACCACCCGGACCGGAGCTCACCGCGGAAACCCTAGACCCGAGCCCGCCTACAGCAGGTAGGCGATGTACAGATACTCGGAGTCGACGTTGACGTGCACGGTCCGGCCGTGGGCGACGGCGAGGTTGCACATGTCGAACAGGTTGCCGACCCCGTCCGGCGCGCCCTGGCGCAGGCGCCGCCAGCCGAGCCCGTCGAGGTTCACCCAGGCGAACTGCTCGGTGTGGTGGGCGTAGGTCGCCAGGACCCGCTGGTTGTACAGCCACTGCGCACCCTCGTCAGTGGCGCCGAGGATGTTGCTGACGTGGGCGGTGACTCGGTCGCCGTCCCGGGCGACGCCGGTGACCGCCACCCCGGAGTCCGACCCGCTGTAGGACCGGCTGCTCGGCGTCGAGCCGGCGTCGAACCTCGCGTTGCCACCGGAGGGGTAGAGGTCGCCTGAGTCGCCACGGTTGGCGTTGAGGTTGAGGTCCCGACGCCCGTCGGCTTGTTCGACGTCGACGAGGTAGTGCGATTCGTCGGTGTTGTTGGCGCGGGAGTCATCGCAGTGCTCGATGAGCAGACCACTGGCCGGCAGGGTGTCGTCGAAACCGGTCTGCTGCCGGTTCGACAGCAGGAAGTACTCCACGGAGCCCGGCCTGCCGACCGGCAGCTTCACCACGTGCCCGACGTTCTCGTACGCGTCAAGGGTGATCTGCTGCTCGTCGCCGAACACCGTGGTCGGCGCCACCCACCCCGCTTTCGCCTTGCACCACGCCGTCGGATGTGCGGGTCGGTCGCCGCCGCCGTTCCAGCTGCCGGCTGCCATCAGGTCCCACCGGCCGGTCCCTGCCGAGGAGTAGTCCGTGTCGTACAGATCGGGCCAGCCCATCAACAGGTGGCCGAGCTCGTGGGCCATCACCCCGATGCGCCCGTCCTCGGGGGCCATGAAGTACCGCGCGAGCGTGACCCCGTCACGCACCTGCGGGTTGATCTCCCACTTGTGTGACCAGATGTCGTTCTTGTCGCCGGTCTGCTCGGCGCCGCTGCCGGCGCAGATGAGCACGAGCGCCTCGACGGCGCCGTCGCCGTCGGCGTCGAATCCGGAGAAGTCGACGTCTCCGGACGCCAGCTCAAGGATGTCCTCGACGAGGCCCTGTGCGTTGCGCGGATGGTTCCCGAAGCCGAAGTCGCCGTCGGTGTAGTAGGACTTCGGCCTCGGGGCGCGGTACCAGCCTGAGACCGGTCCTCCGGACCCGTAGACGGTGCCGTCGACGTCGAGGCGGCCGTAGGACACCTCGTTGAAGAAGTCGCGCATGCTCCCCGACGGGGGCGTAGCCCGGGAGAACAGCAGATCGCGGTAGTGCTGCTGGCCCTGCTGGGCAGGGGCGTCGGCGAAGTCGACGAGCAGGACGAGGACCCGACGGTTCCCCACCACGGCGGCGAGGTTGGCCTTGGGCGCGGCGAGGGTGTCGGGTCGTGTCCTGGACGGGCGCGCCAGGATCTTGACCAGGGACTCCACGTCGAGCAGGGCATCGGTCGGCTGTCCGGGCAGCTGCTCCCCGGCGAACAGGGCGCGCCGTGAGGCGATGACGCGATCCATGAGCCTCGGGTCGAGCGGCATGGCGCACGACGGGTGCGGTGGTACGGAGAGGTCAGACATCGGTTTCTCCTCGACGGACAGGCTCAGGACTTCGTTGTCGCTGCCGGTGGCACAGGCAGGTCGTCCGACGGCGCCGGGGCCACCTCACCGCCGTGCGCGGCCGACGGCAGCTGCCCGAGCGCCGTCGGCGCGGGACCGGAACTCGGGGTCGCTCGTCCTCCGGAGCGGAGGGTGAGCTCGTCGAGTCCCAGCGGGCCCGGTGGCTCTGCGACCGCGGTCCCCCCGGCCGCGGGAGTGCCCAGCCGGTCGGGCGGCAGCGGAGACGGCGCCGCCCCGCCATCCGCGCCGGCGGCACCGGTTGCGCCCAGCCGGTCGAGCGGCAGTGGGGCAGGCGCGTTGTCGCCGGATGAGCCGGCAGCCGGCGCCGCGCCGGTGACGCCGAGCTGGTCCAGTGGTAGCGGGCTCGGTGATTCGCCTGACGCCTCGCCGGTGCCCTCGCCTGATGTCGGCGCCTCGCCTGGCACGCCGATGTTGATGGTGATGTGTGAGCTCACTGGCTCGCCCTCCTCCCGGGGCCCGGCGCGCGGACAGCGCGGCGGGCCGGCCACCTCACAGGTAGACCTCGGTGATCTGGTTCGCGCCGTCGAGCACGACATAGGCCTGCATGCCGTTGGCCTTCGCGGCGACGAGCATCGCGAACACGTTGCCGACGCCGTCGGCGGCGTTCGGAGTGATCTTGCGCCAGGCGTTCCCGTTGGCGAGATGCGCCCACGCGTTCTGCCCGTGATGGGTGGCGTATACCTGGTTGACGACGGTCCACATGTCGATGTCCTCCTCGTGTGCGTTGGTCGATGGCGCTGGTCTGCTCGACGACCCGAGCGTCAGTACTGCAGCTGGTAGGCGGTCGAGCCGTCGGCGAACGCGTGCAGGCGGTGGCCCTTGACGCGGGCCCCGGTCGCCGTGCGGAGCATGTTCGTGACCCCGTCCGCGGCGTCGGCATGCAGCTTGCGCCACCCGAGGCCGGACAGGTTGACCCACGCGTTGCGGCCGTGATGGGTCGCATAGACCTGGTCGACGGTGAGGTTGTAGTGCCAGGTCTGGTAGATGAAATGCACGGCGGCGATGTCGTCGGCGCTCAGCCCGTCACGCTGGCCGATGACTGCTCCGGCCTGGGTGGGCTCGATGGTGGGCTGGTTGTTCTTCGAGAACGCGAACCTGCCGTAGTGCATGATCGAGCCATAGTTGTACGGCCCCACGTCGTCACCGTCGGAGATGTGCTGGTTGAAGTTGTGTTCCTTGCCGGCCTCGATGTTCGCCCAGTTGATCGTCACGAAGCTGTTCCGGTCCTCCCGGGACTGCTCGTGCCACAGGCCCCAGGCGTGGCCGAACTCGTGAACGGTCGCGCCGAACCCGCAGCCGCCGGCGAGACCGATCTCCTGCCGACCCCCACGCATGCCGACCTGAGACCAGCATCCGTCCGACGGGATGACCTCGACCCAGTTGGGATACTGGGCGGCGTTCGCGGCGGTCCGCTCGACGAACCGCATGTTGGTCTTCGACACCCAGTGCGCGATCGCGTCGGTCACCCGGGCCCGGTTGGGCAGTGCCGCGCTGATGACGTAGGGCATCAGCGCGTTCGGCCACCGGAACTGGGCGCCCACGACCACCACGGCGCGGGACGGCCCGGTGGCCAGGGAAACCGCGTCCAGCTCCGCGCTGCGGGACACGAGCTCGTCCACCGTGCCGAGCACGATGTCGCCCTCGAAGACGGCGCGGTCGCCCACCACGGCGTACTGCACGGCCTTGTTCGTGAACGTCAGTCCCGAGACGTACCCGGTGCGGACGTCGTCGCTCGTGAGCATTCCCCCGGTGTCCCGCCGGGTCTGCTCGCTGGCGTCGGTCTCGGAGGCCTCGGACACGACACTCACCTCTCCTCAGTCGTCAACAGCTCGCCGTAGGTGGCGGTCTGGGTGGATGGCGGTCCGGCCGCCGGACGCACTCACGACACCGCCCGCACGGGGATGTCCACCCGGGTGCCCGGTGGTGGTACCGGCACGCTCTGCGTCGTCAGATAGTCACCCTGTGTCACGTCACCGCTACCGGTGACATCGACGTGCACGGCGAGGATGTAGGACGCCCGGGCGTCGAGCATGGACTCGTCCACGTCGAGCGCGAACGGCACCGCCAGGGGCTCGCCCGCCGGTACCGCCACGTCGTCGAGCCGCACCTCGGCGAGCGTCGTGGACGCCGCGTCCGCTCTGCTGACGTCCTGGATGCGGACATAGACGGTCGCGCGAGCCGCCCGATCGGCCGTATCCAGCCCGTGCACCTCGCCCTCGATCCGCACTCTCGTCCTCCTGGACAGTCCCTTGCCGCGCGCACGTTGCGGCCGGCGAGTCGTGTGGCGCCAGGATCGCTCTCCTACGTCACCCGAGCGTCACCGCGCCGACCCAGCCGTGACGCTGCGGTGACGCTCGCGGCGCACAGCGCGCACGAGCGGCCGAGGAGCGCACGAGAAACCGTCCCTGCGTCCCCGGGCGCCACCGTCAGGTGGGTTCGCTGTGCCACGATCGCTGCGTGAGGGAAACGATCGGTCGACGCATCGCGGTCCACCGACGCCGCCGCGGCCTCAGCCAGACCGCCGTCGCCGGGCTCGTCGGTCGTTCCGAGTCGTGGCTGTCGCAGGTCGAGCGCGGTCTGCGCGGAGTCGACAGCTACACCGTGCTCCGCGACCTCGCGCGAGTACTCCGCGTCGACATCGACCTGCTGACCGACGCCCGACCGCCGACCGCCACCGGCGACATCGGCGTTCCGGACGAGCCGGTCGCTGCCGTGGAACGGGCGCTGCTCTGCGGTGCCGAGGCAGGTCGCAAGCCGGTTGGCGACATCCGGGGTACCGTGATCTGCGCACACGCGGACTACCAGGCTGCGCGCTACGACGAGGTGCTCACCGTGCTGCCAAGGCTGATCGCCGGCCTCGATGCCGGGCATCCGGCGCCCGTCGTCGCCGGCTACACCGTGGTCGCCAAGACCCTGACCAAGATCGGCGCGGCGGACCTGGCGCTGATCGCGGCCGACCGGGCCTGGGCGGTCGCGCGCCGCGCCGGCGACCCCGCCGACGTCGGTATGGCCGTCTACCAGGTGGTCTGTGCACTGCTCCCGACGCCGCGAGGAGTCCTTGCCGAGGAGCTGGCGGCCGGGACGGCGAGTGAGATCGAGAGCGGCAGCGGCCCGGACGTGTGGAGCGTCTCGGGTGCGCTCTGGCTGATCGGTGCCGTCGCGGCCGCGCGTCGTGGGGACGCGACAGTCGCCGCTGCGCGCCTCGCCCGAGCCGACCGCCTGGCGACTCTCGTGGGTCGGGACGGCAACCGTCGCTGGACCGCATTCGGTCCGACGAATGTCGCCATCCATCGCGTGTCGGTCGCGGTCGAGCTCGGCGACGCGCCCGCGGCCCTCGTCGCCGCCGGGACGGTCGACCTCGACCGGCTCCCCGAAGGCCTACACAGCCGGCGGGTGCAGGTCCGGCTGGATCTCGCCTGGGCGCAGGCGCAGCGGCGGCGGGATGCCGACGCGCTGGTCACGCTGCTGGAGGTGGAACGCGCGGCACCCCAGGTGACGCGGCGCAACGTGGTCGCCCGCGACACGATCCGCCAGCTCCTCGCGCGGGCCCGCGGCACGACCGGCGCAGCGGTGCGCGGGCTCGCCGACCGCGCCGGTGTCGCCGTCTGATGGACGGGCGGTCGCTCACCCTGGTCGTGTGCGGGGCGCCGCTCGCCGCTCGCGCGAGTGAGGTGGTCGACGTCCTCAGCCCCCGATGGCGGGTGTCGGTCGTCGCGACCGACGCGGCCGGCCAGTGGTTCCCCGGCGGGTCGGACCTCGATCGACCGAGGCCGGCCCGCGTCGTCGCCTTTCCACTGACGTTCAACACCGCCAACAAGGTCGCCGCGGGGATCATGGACACGCCCGTGTGCGGTGTCCTCTGCGATGCCCTCGGTGCGCGCGTTCCCGTCGTCGCAGTGCCGATGGTCAACGACCGGCTCTGGGGCCACCCGACGTGGGCGGCGACCCTGCGCCTGCTCGCGGGGGCCGGGACGCGGCTCGTCGACCCGCGGTCGGGTGCGGTGGGAGAGCCACGGCCGGTGCCGACCGGAACCGGCCCCGACGTTGTCGCCGCGTTCGACCCCGCGTGGATCACGGACGCGGTGGGCTGAACCCGCACCCGGGTGCGGGTCGCATCGCGATACGGGCTCCGCCCTGCCGATCGCGGTGTGCTGGCATCGTGATCGATCTCGACGGACTCGTCCACGTCCTGGCCACCGGCGATCCGCAGGTCTGGCGCCGGCTGCTCGTCGAGCACGTCGCGGATCGCAATGGGCGGTGCGGCCGGTGCTCGCTGGGCGCCGGGTGGGGACGCCCGGTGTGGCCGTGCCGGCTGCACACCCTCGCCGCGGCGGCCCGGCTTGTCGACACGCGAGCACGTGCTCGCGCAGGTGAAACCGACCAGCCGTCGTGAGCAGCTCGACCGCGTGCCGAACGAGGAGATGCTCCCGGGTACACCTGCACGCCGACGGCGAACATGGAACCCGACGGCGAGTCTCGCGCGGTGACCTCCGGTGCGGACGGCAGCGAGTCGAGAGCTCAACCCACCAGGTACTGCACCAGACGGTCACTGATGACGACGGTCTGCGGCAGCGGCGGGTGGGCGTACCAGTCCGGCTTGTGCCGTCGCAGCAGCGCCTCTCCGTCGGCGGACCAGGGAGTGCCTACGAGCTTGATACCTTGATACCGATGATTTTATCGATACTGATTAGGCTACGCGGTCACCGGCTTCCACAGCAAGCCGGACGCTGGCATAACGGCACGCGTTCGCGGGCAGCGAAACAACACAGCTTCATTCGTTCCCGAAGATCGTCAGCTGATCGTAAGATGGGAGTTCATTTCCTTAGCAGCGTCGGCCAGCTCAGGAAGCTCCACAACTTCCGCACCTGCGCTTTCCAGTAGCTCGACACCTTGACAATCGGCGACGAACAAGGACGGCTCGCGCCAAGCCATAACGACACGTCGAATCCCGGCATCGATGATAAGGCGCGTGCAGCTCAACGGCCGCGAAGCCCGTTGAGAGCATGGCTCCAAGGTTGAGTAGATAGTGGCGCCAGAAAGTCGAGCCCTGTCGTCATCTCCGACCTTCGCAAGCGCGGACTCCTCTGCGTGTACTTTCTCGTCGGTCTCCCTCGAATAGCCTCGCGACACCTCGTCCCCATTCGCATCGACAATGACTGCACCGACCGAGAACGCGCCGTCCACAGTTGGGCACAGCTTCGCCTGCTCGATCGCCAGCTTCATCCACTTAAGGTCGTCCTGCTGGACGGTCATCACTCTACACCTTCCTGTTTGGC
This sequence comes from Pseudonocardia sp., assembly GCA_050701075.1. Lineage (GTDB taxonomy): Bacteria > Actinomycetota > Actinomycetes > Mycobacteriales > Pseudonocardiaceae > Pseudonocardia. The sequence goes on from JBOHEP010000319.1 coordinate 11,311, forward strand.
TGCTTCGGCTGTGAAATCGGTCATGGCTGAACAGAACGTCCGAGCGGAAGTCGAGTCGGATGCAGTCAGGGTCGTACATAACGCCAGGAGCTCGCGCATTCCACGAGCTGAACCGGTCTCAGTGTTCACGGCAAGCGCCTGCACGCCAAGAGCGGCTGCCCGGTCGTAGTCGCCACTCTTCGCGTACGCATGGGCCTGATGCGCCGAATAGACGCCCCGATCACGACGAAACTCTGGGGAGACCGTCCGTACAGCCGTCTCATAGTTCTTCGCCGCAGTCTGCCAGTCACCAAGAGCGGCGCGGCTGTGCGCCCGGTAGACCTCTAGATATGAAAGGCCGAAGAATTGCCCCCACGGAGATTCGTCACCTTCATGCCCAACGAGTAGCTCACAGGCCAGCTCGTACGTTTGTTCACACTTATAGGCGTCGCCCGCCAGCGCGTGTCCGTGAGCCGCTTGAGTGGCCGAAATTGCCGCGATACGTGAGTTTGTGGAACCGAACTTGATGCCCGCCTCCCCGGAAAGTACCGCGCCGACCGAATCGCGCATATCCGCTGAAAGCTGGCTTTTCCGAGAGAGAATGAACGCTACTGACTCCGGGCTACCTGACATATGAGCAAATTCCAGCGCCCGGCCAAGCCAGTACTGGGCCGATGCATGATCACACGAGTCCTGGTGTAGCCACCCAAGCAGGTCTGCGAATTCCGTTTGAACCTGAAAGGAGTCTCGCAGCGCGGCGGCGCGGAGATTACCGTTGAAGCCGTGCATCCGGTCAAGCTGATCTGCCGCAACCAGGATGACACTGCGAGCACCAAACAGATTGTCGTTGTCGGCCAGAGTCGTTCGCATCTGGCGGAAATGGTCGATGAATTCGGCGCCGGAATCAAATGGTCCGACATTAGCCGTGGATCCACCGACTGCGGCAACGGCGACCGTGGCTCCAATGCCTCGGAGTAAATCCCTCCGCGTCGGCACGTAGGCCGTCCTTCCTTCCGCATTCGTGACCGGGACCAGCGTATCGGTAGTCTTCAACAGCCAGTCATACGCCGGGCCTTCCCTGTCGCCCACACTGACGGCTCGATCGTCATCATTGGGACGAACGCTGTCCTTGAGCCGACGAGGTGGCTCGGCGGCACTGATCGCCGCGTGTAGATCGGTGAGGGTGCCATTGGCGCGGAGCGCCCTATCGCAGGCTCTTGCCAGGTCGGGGCTCGGAGGCCGGGTGGCATTCTCGGCCTTGGAGACCGTCGACGGGTCGTAGCTTACCAACTTCGCGAGCGCCCGGCAGGACATGCCGCTCCGCTCGCGCAGCGAGCGGAGCTGAGCTCCCCACAGGTGCCACCCACCCTCCTCCGGCGTCAGGTCATTCGGCCGTTGCCCCATTTGGTCCTCCGTGTGGGCATGTGGCCGAGTTGGGCTGTCCACATGTCACATATTCCGATTTGGCGCAACGACTGTGACGCTCGTCTCGTGCCCATTCCCAGTACTGATCCAACCGGCAGGCAGCCCATAGATGAAAGCACGATCAGCGCCGACGACATCGCTCGCCGGTTCCCCGAGTCTCCCCACCACGTCGGCCCGTGGACAGCTGACGACCAGGCCTTCCCCGATGAGAGCGGTCATGGCCGTATTCACCGTCCCCACACGCCCGGCCGGGCGTCGTCGTCGAACTTGTTTCATGACGAGATGCTAACTAACGAGATGCCGGCCTGGTGCGCCGCCGGTGACTCTGGCCTGGCTGTGCGAGCGGGTGCAGCTCGCCGAGCGCAACCTCCCGGGGCTGTGAGTACCCCGCCCATGAGCTGGTCGGACCGGCGACGATGGCCCCCGAACCCGTCGCCGGTCCGACCGTCAAACCGCTGCCACCGGTGATGAAGCCCTTGATCTACGGATATGTGCGGGTCACCGACGATCTCGACGACCCCGAGATACACCGGATGGAACGCGTCCTTCAGGCGCTTGCCGAGACGGAGGGCTTCTGCTTCGTCACGACCTTTCATGACTACCAGCCCGGCTACCACGGTGGCTTTGACGAATTGATCCGAGAGCTCCAGCGGGCGGACGCCCACCACGTGGTCATGCCGTCACTGGAACACCTCGCCCAGCACCCGATTCTGCGAGACCTCATACTCATCCGCCTCGCCCGCGACGCCGACGCGTATGTGTGGGTGGTGGCGCCGTGACCGGCCCGCCGAGCGGGCACATCTCCGCCCGGTCGGGGTGGTCGGCGCAGCTGCGGTCGGTGGCCATGGGGTTGGCCGGGCATGGCTGGCCGGTGCTGCGCGGCACCTACTGCGACAGCGGTATTTGGCGGGGGCACCCGCGGTACGCCGGGTTGTGCCCGGTCGAGGACGACTGGTCGACCCGGTGGACGGTGCGGGTGGATGAGATCGTCCACTGGTGGAGCGAACAGCCCTACAGCGTGCTGGTGGCCTGCGGGCACGGGGTGGACTGCGTCGAGCTGCCCCTCACCCCGACAAGCCACCGGATGCTCGGGCCGCTACGCGAGGCCGGGCTGTGCCCACCGGCCATGCGCACCCCGGTGGGCACCCTGGTGCTGTTCGTACGCACCCCCACCACCGCCCTACAGCCCTCGATGCTGGTCTCGGTGAGCCTGCGCTCGACCGGGTCGTGGATCGCGGTGCCTCCCACAGACCACCACGACAGCACCAGCCCCGGCTACCGGTGGGTGACCAACGCCGCACCCAGCCACCTCGGCTGGCAGCTAGCACAGCTGCGAGCGGTGTGCGAGATCATCACCGCCACCGTCCGGGCCGGCGCCGGGAACGGTCCACTCACGGCCTTCTCTCCCCCCAGTGCCCATGGGTGACACCAGCCAGCCACGTCAGGGCGTCAGGGCGTCAGGGCGTCACCACCCGGTCCCCACGAGGAGAGCTGAGGTCATTGCCCGAGAACCCAGCACACGGGCGCCTTTCGTACACGTTGGGCCGTGACACCCATGCCGAGGGTGACGAGTCAGCAACGACGTGACCGGCGTCCACCTCCGAGCCGTGGTCCTCGGAGTGGCCGAGCGGCTGAGGCGTCTCAGGATTGCCGGCAGTAGGCATCGAGGATCTCGGCCGGGGTCCGGCCGCGGTCACCGACGGGGTGTCCGTTGGTGCGCGCCCACGCCCGCACCGCCCCGAGGTCGGTGCCGTCGGGCCGTGAAGTCGGCGCAGAACGCGGGGCCGCGAGCGATGTCGGCTCGGCCCGAACGACGTCGGGATGCCGAACGGCCTCCAACGCGGCCGGCGGTTCGAGCTGCACGACGGCGACGGCTCCGACCTCCTCCACCAGCCCGACCAGATGGTCGTGGTGGGTGAGCAGCAGGATCTGCCAACGCGACGCCAACTCGGCCAACACGGTGATCGCCGCCTTGGCCCGAGCGTCATCGAAGGTCATCAGTACGTCGTCGAGCGCTACCGGGATGGGCGGCAGGCCCTGGTCGGCCCGATCGGCCTGCAGCTGCCCGATCCCGGCGAGGCGCAACGCCAGGAAGAGCTGATCGGCCGTGCCCTCGGAGAGCTGTTCGGTACTCAACTCCTCGTCGTCGGCGCGGACGACGACCAGCGAGCGACCCCCGTCGTCCGCGCCGGGTCGCAGCGCGACGAAACGGCCTCCGGTGAGCCGCTCCAGGAGCCGGCCCGCGTCGGCGAGCAGGGGTGAGGAGTGCCGCCGCTCGTAGGCCTCCAACTCACGGCGCAGGATCTCGCGTTGCAGGTGCACCACGACATAGCGCTCGGCCGCTTCGGCCGCCCGGGCGAGCTGTTCCTGCGCCTCGGCGTGCAACGTCGCCGCCTGCTCGGCGCCCTCGAGATCGCGCAGCTGCCGGCGCAGTCCGCCCAGCTCCTCGACCATTCGGGCGTGCTGCTCCCGCAGCCCGGCCTCGAGGCTCTCGGCGTGCGCGCACTGTTCGTCCAACCCGGCCTGGTCGTAGCCACCGATCGCGCCGACCCAGTCGTCGAGGTCCAGATCCGGGCCGGCGGAGCGGAGCAGGGCGGTGAGCCGGACCGTATCGGCGGCGAGCTCGGCGCGCCGCCGGCCCCGCTGCGCGGCGGCATGCAGTTCCGCATCGGCGGCGGCTGGGAGCCCCGTAACGGCAGAAGGTGCCGCGTCCCCAGATGGCGTGAGCTGCGCGGTGAGCCGGCTCAGCACGGCCTCGGCATCGGCCGCCGTGCGCTCGGTGGCGCGCAGAGCGTCCGTGATCCGGGCGACCTCGTCGTCGTGGTGCCGCGCGGAGGTGGACGCGTTCTCCGCCTCCTGCACCCGTCCGGTCATCTCCGCCAGGCTCGTTCCCGAGCCCGACGCGCAGTGCCGCTGCACCAGCGCGGCGACGGCGGCGTTGTGCTCGTCGAGCCGCCGCTGCAGGCCGTCGGCCTCCCGATCGAGCCGCAGCGCGTCGTCGTGGGCGCGGCGGGCCTGCGCGATCCGATCCCGGCGGACCGACCAGCCCGCCGGGTCGGTGTCGGCGGGCAGTCCCGCGCCGCGCAGGGCGAAACGCCATCCGAAGCCGACGTCGTCGAGGTCGTGGCGACGGGCGTCCGCCTCGGCGCCGGCCCGGCGGCCCTGCTCACGGAGCTGCGCGAGCATCGTCCGCCGGTCCCGGGCCGCGTCGGCGGCGGCTTCGAGATCGGCCGCAACGATCAGCAGGGTGTCCAGGTCGGCGCCGGGCCGGTCGGCTCCCGCCGTGGCCAGCGCCGCTCGCAGCTGCGTCCGCTGCTGCTCGACCTCGCCCGCCATGGCATCGATCCGACTCCGGGCGTGCTGTCGATCCGACTCCGCCTGGTGGGCGTCGACGAGCGCGCGGCGGACGCCGTCGGCGCCGTCGGGCTCTGGCGCGCGGACGACACCGCTCCACAGCGCGACCCATTCGGCGGTGGCGGCGGTATGGAGCCGGTTGGCCTGCGCCGCGGCCTGGCCGGCCGCCTCCTGCTCCTCCTCGGCCGCCCGCAGCAGGGCCTGGCAGCGACCGAGCTCGGCGGTACGGTCCGCACCGGCGATCATGTGGTCGGCGATGTGGTCGGCCTCGTGCACCGAGCGCTCCAGCGCGACCGCCGCGGCAGCGAGCGCATGGGGCTCGTCGCCCGCTGCCGCGACGGCGAGCACCTGGTCCAGCCGGCTATCCCGGTCGGCGCGGGCCAGGGCCAGTGCCTCGGGACCGAGCAGCCGGCCGTCGACGGCAAGGCCGTCCAGCTCCGCCATGGCCCGCTGCGCGCGCTCGTCGGCCTTCGCCCGGTCACGCTCGGCGCCGGCCAGCTCCTCGACCGCGGTCCTCAGGTGGTTACGGAGCTCGGACATCCGGTCGGCGGGCGGCGCAACGGGCACAATGTGATCGGGTTCGGCGATATCGGACGCCGGGCCACCGGAGACGCCGCCCGGAACGCCCGCCGCGGCGAGGGCCTCGCGGATCCGGACGAGGGCATCGGCGTGCTCGCCGATCGCCGCCCGGCGCAGCGACACGGCCGACCCCTCGGCCACGATCGCCTGCCGTACCTCCCGCACTCGCCGCGCCGCCTCGGCATCGACGCCGTCGGCGTCAGCAGCGCTGTCCCGGACCGCTCGTAGCGCAATCAGCTGCGCCTGATGGGCCCGATCCGCGGCCTGCTCCGCCGTCTGCATCCGGTCGGCGAGCCGGTCGAGGTCCGCGACCCGGTCGGCCGGGACGTGCAGCGTCGCGAGCCGCGCCGCGATCGATCGCCCGTCGGCAACGGTCAGATCGGAGAGGGCCTGCTCCGCCGCGCGGAGCTGCGTCGTCGCCTCGACGCGCAGCTCGGCGGCCCGCGCACCGTCCGCGCGGCGCGCCTGGTCGGCCTGGTCGAGCGCCCGGATCGCCTCGGCGTCGGCGAGCAGCGCACGGTCGACCCGCAGCTCCGCGCGCTTGCGCTGCTGATCGTCGCGCCGGGCCCGGTGCTCGACCAGCTCGGCGGCCGCCCGATCCCGGGTCCGCATCGCTTCGTCGAACCGGGCGAGCTGCGCATCGTCCAGCACGACGCCGGTACCGTGCAACACCGCCAGTTCGCCGCGCACGGCAGCGAGTTCGGTGGCCTGGCCGAAGGTCCGGGCCCGCTGCGCGGCTGGCCCGACCTGCATGCCCGCGCGGGCCCGCTCCCGTTCGGTCGACGCCGCGGCGCGCTCCAGCCGCTCGATCTCCTCCCGCAGCGCCGCGACCGTCCCCGCCTGCGCCATCTGCTGCCCGACCAGCGCGTCCAGCTGCTCGAAGCGGTTCATCGCGGCCCGCACCTCGACGGCCTTGCTGTTCTTGTGCGGACGGTAGAGCCGATCGGCCTCCTCGGTGAGCTGCGCGATGATCGCGCGCACGTCCCGCCCGCTGCGCGCGGTGAAGACCAGTTCGGCCAGGTCGCCGCCGCCCGTGCACAGCTGCCGCCCGCCGTCGCGCAGCTCGGTGTGGGCGAGCCCGAAGCTCTGCTGCCACATCCGCCGGGCCTCCGTGCCGCCCGCTCCCCACACCGGTTCGACGGGCGCCGACGCGTCGTCGGTCAGGCCCCTGGTCGTGCGGCGCAGGTGCAGCTCGTCATCCCCGACGAGAACGGTCGCGGCGATCCCGAGTCGGGCGGGCGCGACGGCGTAGGCGTGCCGGGCCGGTTTGGGGAAGCCCCACAGCAGGTCGGACAGCGCGTCGAGCAGCGTGGACTTCCCGGCCTCGTTCGGCCCGGTCACCAGGGTCAGACCGGGACCGAAGCCCAGCCGCCGGTGCTCGTAGGCGCCGTAGCGCTCGAGCGTGAGCGACGCTATCCGCATCAGCCGACCGACCCGCCCAGGTGGGCCAGCAGTTCCTGCTCCGCGCGCCGGGCGAGCCCACTCAGCTCGGTCTCGTCCCGCAGGTCGAGCAGCCCGGCCTCGCGCAGCCGGCGGCCGACCTCCCGGTCCAGCGCCGCGACGAGCTCACCCACCCGGCCGGGGTGGGTGACCAGCTCCGCCGCCGCCCGCGCGACCGACGCGACCAGGTCGGCATCGACCACACCGGTGGCCTCGGGCGCGCAGGCGGTGATCCGGACCTTCTCCACGGCGGCACCCACCTTGCCCGCCAGCAGATCGATCTCGGTCCGGACGCGGTCGAGGTCGAGCAGCGACCCGGCCGCGACCGACTCACCGGCCAGCGTCACCCGAGCGACCAGCGCCCGCGATCCCGCGCCCACACAGGCCCCGCGAAGCGCCATGTCGACGCCGTCGAGCACGTCATCGAGATCACGATATCCGGACACGTCGACATCGACGTTCTCCCAGCGCGCCACGTCGAGCACCTCGTGCCGGATCTCGGCCCGGGAGCCCGGCTCGACCTCCACCACCAGGGCGCCCTTCGGGCCGGACTCGCGCGGGTGCCGGCCCTGCAGGTTGCCGCTGAACGCCGCGATGTGCTCCCCGTCACAGATGACCTGGCGGGTGTGCACGTGGCCGAGGGCGAAGTACTCGTAGCGGCAGGCGAGGAGATCCTCGACGCTGCACGGGGCGTAGGTGTCGTGGCCCTCGGCACCCTGCACCGAGGTGTGCAGCAGCCCGACGTTGACCAGACCGGCGACCCGCCCGGGATAGGCCCGCACCAGGTTCTCCGGGACGGAGCGGGTGGCGAACCCCTGTCCGTGCACGGCCAGGCCCAGGTCATCGTCGATCACGGTCTGGGGGGCCGCGGTCGACAGCACCGTGACGTTCGGGGGCAGGCGCAGGGAGCGGGTGATCTCGCTGGCCGCGTCGTGGTTACCGCTGATCATGAAAACCGGAATGCCCTCGGCGTGCAACCGCTCCATCTGCCGGACGAAGAACGCGCCGGTCTGGAAGTCGCGCCAGTCCCCGTCGTAGATGTCGCCGGCCAGCAGGAGGGCATCGGCACGGATCTCGACGACGTGGTCGGTCAGGTTCTCGCACGCGCGGCGGGAGGCCGCGCGCAGGGTGTCGGCGAGATCGCAGTTCCCGAGCCTGCTCAGGCCGCGCAAAGGGCTGTCCAGATGCAGGTCAGCAGCGTGTACGAGGCGCATGTGGCTCCCTGAGGTGCGAATCACACGGATGTAACTCTGCCGAGCATAGAGGAGACCGGGATCATGGGCTCCTCGTGATCGGGAGAAAAGGGGAACGGACTACGCTCGTCGGACTAACGGATAGCGGACGCCGCCGCGGACCGGGTATGGATACCTGTCGCCGCGACCGGACACGAGGAGGACTCATGGCTGAGGGCACTGTGAAGTGGTTCAACGGGGAGAAGGGCTTCGGATTCATCGCTCCCGACGACGGCGGTAAGGACGTCTTCGTGCACTACTCGGCGATCGCGGGCAGCGGCTTCAAATCGTTGGACGAGGGCCAGCGGGTGTCCTTCGAGACGAGCCAGGGACAGAAGGGCCCACAGGCGGACAACGTTCAGGTCATCTGACCGCGGCACCGGGCGGGATGTCACCCGGCTCGGAGGCCGCGATCAACTCCGATCGTCACCGCGATGACGACATGGACTCGGGTCGAGCACGCCGTCACCATGGGCGGCGAGGCCGGCTTTGGACCCCCATGAACTCATGCGGTGCTGCAGCACTGGCTAGGTCAGGGCCGCCGCGACCACGTCGCGGGCTTCCTCCTGGATCCGGGCCAGGTGCTCGGGCCCGCGGAAGCTCTCGGCGTACACCTTGTAGACGTCCTCGGTGCCCGATGGGCGCGCCGCGAACCAGCCGGACGCCGTGGTCACCTTCAACCCGCCCAGCGGCGCGCCGTTGCCGGGGGCGTCGGTGAGCTTCGCGGTGATCGGCTCGCCGGCCAGCTCGGTCGCGGCGACGTCGGAGCCCGACAGCTTCCCCAGCCGCGCCTTCGCCACCGGCGTGGTGGCGACGTCGATGCGCGCATAGGCGGGATCACCGAACCGGGCGGTGAGCGCTCGGTATCCCTGGCTGGGCGTCTCCCCCGTCACCGCGACGATCTCCGAGGCCAGCAGCGCGAGGATGATGCCGTCCTTGTCGGTGGTCCACGCCGAGCCGTCGGTGCGTAGGAACGATGCCCCCGCACTCTCCTCGCCACCGAATGCGACCGACCCGTCGAGCAGCCCCGGCACGAACCACTTGAACCCGACCGGGGTCTCCACCAGCCCTCGCCCGAGGTCGGCCACCACCCGGTCGATCATCGACGAGCTCACCACGGTCTTGCCGATGCCCGCCCTGTCCGGCCAGCCGGGGCGGTGGGCGGCGAGGTACCCGATCGCGACGGCCAGGAAGTGGTTGGGGTTCATCAGGCCGTCGGCGGTGACGATGCCGTGCCGGTCGGCGTCGACGTCATTGCCGGTGGCGATCTGGAAGTCGGACCGGCGCTTCACCAGCGAGGCCATCGCGTACGGCGACGAGCAGTCCATCCTGATCTTGCCGTCCCAGTCGCGGGTCATGAACCCGAACTGCGGGTCGACGCGCTCGTTGACCACCGTGAGATCGAGTCGGTACCGCTCGGCGATGGCCGACCAGTAGGCGAGGCTGGCACCTCCCATCGGATCGGCGCCGATCCGGACCCCGGCCGATCGGATCGCGTCCAGATCGACCACGAAGGGGAGATCGGCGACATACTCGCCGAGGAAGTCGTAACGGCCGACGTCGTGGACCGCGCGCCGGTGCACCCCGGCGAGCCGCGCGGTGAGCAGCTCGTTGGCCCTGGCCGCGATCCAATGGGTGGCGTCGGTGCCGGCCGGGCCGCCGTCGGGCGGGTTGTACTTGAAGCCTCCGTCGGAGGGCGGATTGTGTGACGGCGTGACGACGACGCCGTCGGCGAGACCGCTCACCTTCCCCCGGTTGTGCTGCAGGATCGCATGCGAGACGGCGGGGGTGGGGGTGAACCCGTTGTCCGCGTCGGTGAGGACGTGCACATCGTTGGCCTGGAAGACCTCGACGGCGGTGATCCACGCCGGCTCGGACAGGGCATGCGTGTCGCGCCCGATGAACAGCGGCCCACTGATCCCCTGGCCGGCCCGGTACTCGCAGATCGCCTGGCTGATGGCGGCGATGTGGTCATCGTTGAACGTTGCGACGAGGGCGGAGCCGCGGTGGCCTGACGTGCCGAACGCCACCAGCTGCCCCGGATCGGCCGGATCCGGGTGGCGCTCGTGGTAGGCGGCGAGAAGCTTCCCGATGTCGACGAGGTCCGCCGGTTGGGCAGGTGTGCCAGCGCGGGGGTCGATCGACATCGGGCGTCTCCTGGCTCGCGGCGGTGATCGGGGTCTCCGACCACCTTGCCATCGACGGCGACTGCGATCCCGGACCGGCGGACCCGGACGAGCGACAGGATCCGTGCCGACGGGAGCGGCGGAAACCAGGCTCAGGCCGACATCGCCTGCCCGCCCCCGCCCTGGCGCTGCTGAGGAATGCGCTCGTGCAACGTACGCGCGCCGCTGTCGGTCGTGAGGTGATAGTGCCCACGGCGGGACCGGCTGCACAGGTAGGACCGGAGGAAGCGGGCGCCGAGGGATTCCAGCTCACGCGCCGCGGCCTCGGCGGACTCGCGGGTCGGGTAGATCACCTTGCCGTCACTGCCCCGGCCCCGCCGCAGGAGGAACACGCCACGCAGCTCGGCCTGGCTCGGCGTGCAGAACACCGGCCGTCCGTTCTTGGACTTTCGGGCGTAGCGGCGCAGCACCGCGCTGCGCGCAGCGTCCGGGGCGGTGCTCCGCTCCTGGGCCGCAGGTCCGGCCTGTCCCTCGATCATGTCGCCCTCCCGCTCTCGCGCTGGTAACAGAATGATCGTGTGAGGCGTACCCTCTCGTTAACCGTCTCGAAGCGGGATGCCTCGATCGTGTTCACCTTCATCCCGCTTCACAGAAAGTGATGATAGCGGGTCACTCTCCGTGTTGGCATCGCGGTTGCCGAAACATCGCCGGTGACCGGCACCCGCCTCTTGACCAGCATCCGGGAACGCGAAGCCGCGTTCAACACAGGCGACGGTTCCCGAACGCCGATCTCCTACCGGTGACCGGCTGGCTGGTACCGGTGACCGGTTGGCTGGTACCGGTGACCGGCTGGCTGGTACCGGTGACCGGCTGGCTGGGCTCGTCGGCCCACCGTCTGCGTCCGATCCGGCGCTGAGCGGGTGTGGTGGTCAACTCGACGTTCGCGGACAGCCGTGCTCGACACAGCCGGCACATTCTGCATGACGGTGACCATCGGACCTCCTCAGGCACGCCCCGTCCGAAACTGTCGGACCGCGGCTCTAGGTTGCCGGGTATGACCGACACGGGCGGAGGGGGTTGACGGATGCTCCACGTCCACCGCGCCGAGCGCGCCGACGCCCTCGCCGATGCACTGGCCGAGGTGCTGCTGCACCCGCTCGACGACCCGTTCACAGCGGAGGTCGTCGCCGTCCCCGCCAAGGGCGTGGAGCGCTGGCTCGCGCAGCGCCTGTCCCACCGCCTCGGCGCGGCGACGGGGCGGGGTGACGGTGTGTGCGCGCACGTCGACTTCCCCTCCCCGGCCGCGGTCGTCTCCGAGGTGGTGTGCGCCGCGGCGGGCATCGATGTGGCCGATGATCCGTGGCTGCCCGCCCGCGCGGTGTGGCCGCTGCTGGAGGTGATCGACTTTTCCGCCGGGGAGGCCTGGTGCGCGGCGCTGAGCGCGCATCTCGGAGCGGGCGTCGATACCGCGCGGCGCGGTCGCCGCTACCCCGCGGCCCGCCACCTCGCCGAGCTCTTCGGCTCCTACGCCACCCACCGCCCGCGAATGGTGCAGGCCTGGCACGCCGGCGACGACGAGGGCGTTCCCCCCGACCTGCGCTGGCAGCCTGAGCTGTGGCGGCGTCTGCGCAAGCGGATCGGCATCCCGGGTCCGGCCGAGCGTCTGGACACCGCGTGCGGCGCGCTCGCCGTCGATCCCGGCCTGGCCACGCTCCCGAAACGGCTGTCGCTGTTCGGCCCCACCCGGCTTCCCGCCGAGCACCTCGCCGTGCTCGGCGCGCTCGCCGCGCAACGCGAGGTCCATCTCTGGCTGCCGCACCCGTCCCCGCAGCTGTGGGAGCGCGTCCGTCCCGGCGGGATCCCGCTCCGGCTTGCCGACCCCACCGCGGGCGCCGCGCGGCACCCGCTGTTGACCTCGCTCGGCCGTGACGTCCGCGAGCTGCAGCTGCGCCTCATGGCGGCGGTCCCGAACCCCACCGACCACCACCACGCGCTGCCCGAACGGCCCACCACCCTGCTGGGTCGGCTCCAGCGCGATCTGCGCGCCGACCGCGCACCCGGCACCAGTGGGCAGCAGCACCTGCTGGCCGGGCAGGACCGCAGCATCCAGGTGCACGCCTGCCACGGCGCGCACCGGCAGGTGGAGGTGCTGCGCGAGGTCGTGCTCGGCCTCCTCGCCGTCGACGACACCCTCGAAGCACGCGACATCCTCGTCATGTGCCCCGATGTCGAGGCGTTCGCCCCGCTGATCTCCGCGGCGTTCGGCCTGGGTGGGGCTGCGGGTAACGGCGCGGCGCATCCGGGGCATCAGCTGCAGGTCCGGCTGGCCGACCGAGCGCTGCGGCAGCTCAACCCGCTGCTCGACACCGTCGCGCAGCTCCTCGAGCTGGCCGACGCACGGCTCACCACGTCCCAGGTGCTCGATCTGGTCGCTACCGCCCCGGTGCGGCGGCGGTTCGGCATCGACGACGACGACCTTCAACGGCTGCGTGACCTGGTCGGCGGCGCACGCGTGCGATGGGGCCTCGACGGTGCGCACCGCAGGCCGTACGGGCTGGAACGCTTCGGCCAGAACACCTGGTCCGCCGGGCTGGACCGGATGCTGCTCGGGGTGGCGATGAGCGAGGACGACGGGCACTGGCTCGGCACCGCGCTGCCGCTGGACGACGTCGATTCGAGCGACGTCGAACGGGTCGGCCGGCTGGCCGAGCTGG
>JBOHEP010000320.1:0-1613 GCA_050701075.1 Pseudonocardia sp.
GCTGGTGGCCGTGGGCATGATCACCCGCGGCTACCAGTCCGCCGCCACCAGCTACGTCGCCGTCTTCGAGTATTCGTTCCTGGTCACCGCCAGCGTCTGGGCATGGACGCTCTGGGGCGAGCCCCCGGACGCGGCGAGCGTCGCCGGCATGCTGCTTATCGTCGCCTCGGGCACGATCATCACAACCGCCGCGCCGACCCCCGATCCCGGCCCCCTGCGCTCCCGCTGACACCCCCCCGGCCCTCTGGCGGGCTGGGCCAGGATCGGGTAGTGTCCCATGACGTGGTGTAGCTCCCGGTGTCACCGAGCGGTCCTGGCGTGGGCCGGGGCTGTCAACCCGGGGAGGCTGACCAGGTCATGATCGACGATGTTGGTGTCGGGGTCTACCGCCATGTAGCGGCGCCCCTGGGCGACCCACTCGTCGTGCTGGTCGAGCAGGATTGCGCCGACGAGCCGGGTGATCGCGGCCTCATTGGGGAAGATGCCGACGACGTCGGTGCGGCGCTTGATCTCGCGGTTGAGCCGCTCGAGCGGATTGGTGGAGTGCAGCTTCGGGCGGTGCCTGGCGGGGAAGTGCATGTAGGCCAGCACGTCGGCCTCGGCCTCGTCCATCAGGGTGGCGAGCCTTGGGAGCCTGGGGCGGAGCTGGTCGGCGACGCGCCGCCACTGCGCCTTGGCCGGCTCCGCCTCCTCCTGGGCGAAGGCGGTGGCCATGAAGGCCGTGATCATGCGCCGGCCGCTCCGCTGGGCATGGGCCTGGACGGTGCGCATGAAGTGCACGCGGCAGCGCTGCCAGGTCGTCCCGAGCACCCGGGTGACGGCGGCCTTGATGCCCTCGTGCGCGTCGGAGATCACCAGCTCGACGCCGTGCAGCCCGCGGCGCACCAGCTTGCGGAGGAACTCGGTCCAGAACGGCTCGGCCTCGGAGGGGCCGATGTCCATGCCCAGCACCTCGCGGCGCCCCTCGGAGGTGGCGCCGACGGCGACGATCACCGCCTTCGACACGACGCGCCCGTTCTGGCGCGCCTTCACGTAGGTGGCGTCGATCCAGAGGTAGCGATACGCGCCGAGTGGCCGATCGAGGAACGCCTGCACGCGCTCGTCGAGCTCGGCGCAGAGCCGGCTGACCTGGCTCTTGGATACCCCGCTCATCCCGAGCGCCCGGACCAGATCGTCCACCGCGCGGGTCGAAACCCCATGAACGTAGGCCTCCTGGATCACCGCGACCATCGCCCTGTCCACGCTGCGCCGCGGATGCAGGAAACCCGGGAAGTAGCTTCCCTGCCGCAGCTTCGGGATGCGCAGCGGCACGCTCCCGGCCGGCGTCTCCCAGTCGCGATCCCGGTAGCCGTTGCGCTGCACCAGGCGTGCGGGATCCTTCACGCCCCAGGCGGCGCCGGCGAGGTTCGCCACCTCGAGCTCCATCAGTCGCCGCGCAGCGAAGCCGATCATCTCGCGCAGCAGATCGGCGTCGGGGGCCTTCTCCACAAGCCGCTGCAGGTCCATCATCGCGTCGGTCATCGGGAACTCTCCGGTTCAGGGTTGGTCGGTCTCAAACCCGACCCTACCGCGAGGGCGACCGATGACCACCCGCGCGGCCGCCCGCCAGCGCC
>JBOHEP010000321.1:0-1543 GCA_050701075.1 Pseudonocardia sp.
GGGCGGAGCGGATCCGGAAGTGCAGCACCTGCGCGACCGACGTGGAGCCGTCGAGGGTGGTGGCGGTGACGGCGTCGCGGAGCACCTGGTCGGGGTCGTGCCCGGCCAGCTCGGCGGAGCGGAGCAGCGCGTCGAGGGTGCCGCGGGCCTCGTCCGCGGCCAGGGCGACCCGGTGGCGTTCGGGCAGGGCGCCGTCGGCGGTCAGCCGGTCCAACCAGGCGCCGGTGCGCCCGGTCAACGACTCGCCGATGACGGCGAGCATCGGGTCGACCTGGGTCATGGTCGACCGCGCCCGCTGGTCGGCGTGTTCGGCCTCGGTGAGCGCGGTGCGGTTCGGGTCGTCTTCGCGCGGGGCGATGGCGTCGGCGACCACCGCGGCGGCGTCGCGCTGCGCGATGGTGTGGGTTTCGCCGGTGGCGGTGTCGGCGCCGGTGTTGCGGGTGATCACGTAGAGGGTGTTGCAGTGCCGGCCGCGGGTGGACTGCACGTACCCGGCGGCGGGGTCGGTACCGGGCCCGAACACCGAGTGCCCGGCGTCGACGGTGCGGCCGTGCGCGGCGTGCACCGTGCTGGCGTAGGCGAGGGTGACGTGCTGGCCGACATAGGCGGGTGGGAGCTGCATCGGCTCCCCCAGCCGCTCGACCACCGCCCCGGCGTCGTCGCGGTCGCGGCCGGTGACGGGGGCGACGGTCAGCCCGCCGTCCGCGCGCAGCGCGGTGACGCGGTAGGTGGCGCGGTTGACCGGAGCCTGGGTGTTGCCGTCCCAGCCCTGGAGGTGCCAGGCGTTGCGGCGGGCCTGGATCAGGTCCCCGACCCCGGCCGCGGTCCCGGCCCAGCCGGGCATCCCGAGCGGCACCCCGTCCTCCTCGACCCGCCCGAGCCGGATGAGTTCGGCGCGCAAGCCCGCGGAGACGCGGGCGGCGGCCTCGTTGGACCCCACCGTGAGTAGGGCGTCGCGGCCGTCGAGGGTGTCGGCCAGCCATGCCCGCGCCGCCGCGGCCTCGGCCTGTTCGGGGGTGCCGGCGTCGACGATCCGGCCGTGCTTGACGTACTCGGCGACCACGGAGGCGTCGCCGTCGCGCAGCCGCAGCGACGCCGGTCCCTCCCACTCCTGGTGGAAGCGGCGGACCTCGGCGAGCTCGTAGGTGATCCCCGCCGCGGCGACGTCAGCCAGCGCGCCACCGGCGCCGACCGCGGCGAGCTGACGGGAGTCCCCGACGAGCAGCAGCTTCGCCCCCGCCGCGGCGGCGCGGCGGTGAATCGAGACCAGATCCTGCGTTGGCGCGGCCCCGGCCTCGTCGACCACCAGCAGATCCCCGCTGCGCAGCCGGAACACCTCGTCGCCCTGCGCGGGATGCCCGGCGTCGAGGCGGGCCTGCCCGTCGAGCCAGCGACGGATGTTCCGCGCGGTGACACCCTCCTCGGTGAGCACGTCGGCCTGGCGCTGCCCATACGCCAGCCCGAACACCCGCGGCGCTCCCGCCACCGGCACGGCCGACCCCGGCTCGGGCGACGGCGCGGGCGCGGCGGGCCCGGCCGGGTC
>JBOHEP010000322.1:0-51731 GCA_050701075.1 Pseudonocardia sp.
GTGCGCGTCGTCACCGGCGACGGCGCACTCGGCGACCCAGGCCACGCCCCCTACGACCGGATCATCGTCACGGTCGGCCCGTGGGACCTGCCGCCCGCTTGGCTGGACCAGCTCGCTCCCGACGGGCGCCTCGTGGTGCCGCTGCACTGGCGAGGCCAGGCCCGGAGCGTGGCCTTCGTCTGTCAGGACGGTGTTCTGCGGGCCACCGACAGCCGGCTCTGCGGATTCATCCCGATGATCGGCGAGGGCCAGGACGGGGAACGCACCGGGCAGATCGACCCCGACGTCGCCCTGTATTGGGACAGTGACCAGCCGATCGACCTGGCCATGCTGCACGGGGTCCTCGCACTGCCGGGGACCACCGTGTGGTCGGGGGCATCGGTGGTCCCCAACGAGTCCACCGACCCCATCTGGCTTCGCCTGACCGGTACCGAGCCGGGAACCTGCCGCTTCGCCGCCGATCCCGCGGCGGTCGAGTCCGGTCTGTGCAGACCGGCGTTCGCCCACCGCAGCCCCGCCGTGGTCGAGAGCAACTCGCTGACCTACCTCACTCTGCGCGGCCCCGACCCCGAGGCCACCGAACGCCGATGGGAGCTCGGAGCCATCGGCCACGGCTCCGCCGGAGCACGACTCGCCGAGCGCCTGTGCGAACAGATCCGCGCCTGGGACCTCGACCGCGCCGCTCAGCCCGTCATCACCGCCTACCCGGCAGGCACCCCTGACGAGGAACTGGCGGGCGGGCTGGTCATCGACAAACGGTTCGTCCGGCTGGTCGTCTCGGACTGATCACGCCTTTCTGGCCAACCCGGCCGCGCTGACAGCCAACCCGACGAGTCCGGTGCGAAGCCCGGCCAACCGACTCGGCAAGCCACCTCGTTCGTCGGCTTCTCGACGAGCGAGACCAGCGCAGATCGGCCCAGTGAAACGTCGGGCCGGTACAGTGCACGCCCGTGGGTCTGCCGCAACTTTCAGGGTCGGGTCCGACGCCCGGGCGCGGCTGGCCCGCACCCGACCCGTGTGCGGATGCGGTCGTTGCGTCTGGGTCGCCCAGTCCGTTCTCGCAGCAGGGCCGATCGTGTGCGGCGTCTGCGACACCGCGTTCACGGCTGCGAAGACCGAAGAGGCGGTGGATCATCTTGCCCGCCACCGACCGGCAGATCGTGGACGCCGGGCGCTTCGCCGGGCTGACCGCGCACGAATGCCGCCGCGAGGTCTACGGCGCCGATCGTCGGGTCGTGCTCACCCACTCACCAACCCTGCACACCGCCCAGTCCCGCGGGTTCGACCAAACCCTGGCCAAGGTCACCGCGAAGCTCGCCGCGCTGGCCGACACCCTCGCCCGCGGCCACACCCGCCGCCGCAGCAAGGTCGAAGGCGAGATCACCCCAATCACCCGTGATCCCTGGACCCGACGGGTTATCGGCTGGGACCTCACCGGCGACACCCCACCCGAGCACCGGCTGACCTTCCAGATCGACGAGGGCGCCCGCGCCGAACTGGAAACCGAGACCTTCGGCAAACGTGTACGCCATGATCGAACTAGCCCGGAAAGTCGTCAACGGGTCGGTGCGGGAAGCGCTCGGCGGAACCAGTGCTGATCCTGCGGGTGTCGGTGGCCTGTCCCCGGCGGCCGGCGCGCAGAAGCCGCCGGGCGGCGCGGCGCCAGCGGCGGACACGCTCCTCCCAGGCGCACCGTGCGCAGCGCAACTCCCAGCGCCACAGGTCATCCCGGATGCGGCGGCTCACAACGGCTCTCCGCGCTGCCTGCGCGCCGCGGCGGCGGCCTCGGCCGCCGTCCGGATGTTGCACGGCCAGTGCAGGCCGACTCCTCGCGCGCCGTCCACGCAGACCCGGCACCGGCCACGGTCATCCGCGATGTGCCAGGCCAGCATCCGCCTCAGTGCTACCGGCTGGTGGGTCAGGAACTCAACGAGGGGTGGCGGGTCGGTCACACTCCGAAGTTAGAAGTGGCGTGCTTCATCTCGTCGACTCCTTGTCAACAAGACCCCGGGATCTCTAGGCGGCCACGCCCATCCGGAACGCGAGCTCCCGCAAGTCCTCGCCCACAGCGTCGCGCTTCACCCGCTGCGCCAGGTCCCTCACGGTTTCCCGAACGTAGGGGTTGAGCCGCACGCGCTGCGGCGCGAACGCGTCCGCGGTCCGCAGCGCGGCCACCGCGGCTTCGCGGGTGCGCTTCTCCGTGGCCAGCCCGCGGCCGAGGTCGAGCCAGAACGCGGCCCGCCGCTCCCCGGAGTCCGGCAGCGTCGCCGGGTCGACCGCGCGGGCCACCTCGCCGGCCCGGCCGCCCTCGCCGCGCTCCACGAGCACCATCACCCGCCACGTCTCGACGTTGCTCGCGCTGAACCACAGGTGCCCGAAGTTGACGCCATCCCCACCGATCCGGGCCGCGATGTCCGCAGCCTCCTGCAGGTGCGCGTCCGCGTCTGCCGACCGGCCAAGGGTCGTCGCGGCGAGCGCGGCCACCAGATGCAGCGAGCCGTAGGCCTCCGCGACCGGGACCCGATCCAGCTCCCCGGCGATCTCATCGGCCGCCGCCCGGGACAGCTCCAGCGCCCGCTCGCGCGAGGTCGAGCCGATGGCCTGAGCCCGCGACCACGCGGCCAGCCCAGCCCACTCGGGACCGGACAGCGCGGTGGTCACGTCCCGGACGTGCCGCGCTGCGACGTAGGACAGGTCGGGCACGCCGAGGTGCTTGGACGCGGCCCGACCCGCCTCGTAGCACTGCACGAGACCGAGCAGGGCCTCCCGGCGGTCGCGGTCGCTGCAGGAGTGCGCGTGCGCGTGCAGATCCCGGATGACCGTCGGGAGGGTCCGACCGAGCGCAGCGAAGTCGCACGCTTGCCGCAGCGCGTTCACCCGGGCCAGGTCCGGGCGTACGTCGTGCAGCGGCCGGGCGTCGATCTGCGGGGTGTCGGCGAGCTCGATCTCCCCGAGGGCCTGCCGCAGCGCGGTCACCGCGGCGTTGGCCTCGCCGGTCACCGCGTCGGTCGACGCGTACGGTGCGCCGAGGAGATCGCCCGGGGCGACCCGTAGCGCGGTCGCGATCGCTTCCAGGGTCGACCGCTTGTCCACGGGCCGCTCTCCGCGCTCGATCAGCGACAGGTACGACGCGCTGAACCCGGCCAGCTCCCCGGCCGCACGCAGGGTCAGCCCTCGGCGGGCCCGCACCTCGGCGATGCGGGCACCGATCGAACTCCCAGTACCGTCAGCCATATCCGAGTACCTCGTCCTCGGGTCGCGCCCCCGGACGCGCCAACGTCGCGGGGCCTCTTCGTCGCGAGGGTACGCTGCGGTCGGTGGCCGGTTACGTTCTGTGCAGCGGACGCCGAGGGCGGCGTGCCGGATCATGCCCTACGCACATCACCTGAGCTTCATCCGACACCCGGGGCGTGCATGAGGTGCCTGCCACTCGTCGTGCCCACGACCGTCTCGGGTCATTAGACTCCGCCCCCTCGGGAAAGGGTCGATCCATGAACACCGCGAAGGTCGACGGTGCTGTCGACAAGGACATGCTCGACGCCACCGCACCGGCCGAACCGGAGTACCTGCCCCTGGCGGCGGGCTTCCCGCCCGCGGAGCGGGAGGCCTGGGTGGCCCTGGTCGACCAGGTGCTGCGCAAGGCCGGGCGAGTCGCGGAGGGAGCCGAGGCGGGGGCGGGGGTTGAGAAGCTGACCTGGTCCACCCCGGACGGCATCCGGGTGCGGCCGCTCTATACCCGTGAGAACGACACTGCCGAGAACGACACGAGCCTGCCGGGGGTGGCCCCCTTCGTCCGCGGGTCCCGCCCCGCCGCCGCGGCGCCCGCCGGCTGGGACGTGCGGCAGCGGCACGCCGAGCCCGACCCGGAGGTAGCCCGCACCGCGATCGGTGCCGACCTCGAGAACGGCGTGAACTCGATCTGGCTCGCAGTGGGCGAGGGCGGCACCGCGGTAGTTGACCTGCTGGCGGTGCTGGCCGAGGTCTCCCTCGACCTGACCCCCGTCGTGCTCGATGCCGGTGGGACGGGCGGGAATGACAGCGCAGCGGCAGCCGAGGCGTTCCTGGCACTCGCCGCGGACCGGGACGTGGCCCCCGTCGACCTGCTCGGCACGCTCGGGCTCGATCCGCTCGGGCTGCGCGCCCGAACCGGCGCCGGGCCCGACGTCGACTCCGTCGTGCCGCTCGTCCGCCGGGTCGCGGCGGAGTACCCGCAGGTCCGGGTGATCGTGGTCGACGCGTTGCCCGTGGCGTCCGCGGGCGGGTCGGACGGCCAGGAGCTCGGATGGTCCCTGGCCGCGGGGCTGGCCTACCTGCGGGCGCTCACCGCCGCGGGCCTGGACATCGGCAGGGCCGCGGCGCTGCTCGAGTTCCGCTACGCCGTCACGGCCGAACAGTTCCCGAGCATCGCCAAGCTCCGCGCCGCCCGACGCCTGTGGGCCCGGGTCACCGAGGTATGCGGCGCGACCACGCCCCAGCGTCAACACGCCGTGGCCTCCCCGGTGATGTTCACCCGCCGCGATCCGTACGTGAACCTGCTGCGCGGCACCGTCGCCGGGTTCGCCGCGGGGGTCGGTGGGGCCGACGCGGTCACCGTCGCCCCCTTCGACGCGGCGATCGGGGCGTCCGTCGCGTTCTCCCGCCGGATCGCCCGCAACACTCACGCGTTGCTGATCCACGAGGCGCACCTGGCGCGGGTGATCGATCCGGCAGGCGGCTCGTGGTTCGTCGAGCACCTGACAGACGATCTCGCGCGGGCCGGGTGGGCCTTCTTCCAGGAGATCGAGGCCGCCGGTGGAGCGGAGGCCGCGCTGGACTCCGGGCTGGTGGCGCAGCGCACCGCGCAGGTCCGCGAGCAGCGCATCCGCGGGGTGGCGAACCGGTCGGTACCGCTGACCGGGGTGAGTGAGTTCGCCGACCTTGACGAGAAGCCGGTGCCGCGCGAGCCGGTCAGCCGTGCCGATGCGCGCTCCGCGGGCGCTGACCGCGGTGGCCTGCCGGTGTTTCGGCTCGCCGAGCCCTACGAGTCCTACCGTGACCGCTCCGACGCCACGCTGGCCGGCACCGGCGCCCGACCGCGGGCGTTCCTGGCCACCCTCGGCCCGCTCGCGGCGTACACCGCCAGGGCAGGCTTCGCCCGCAACCTGCTGGCGGCGGGCGGGATCGAGTCACCCGAGGCGGGGCCCACCGGGACCGCCGCGGAGGTCGTCGGCGCGTTCACCGAGGCCGGCACAACGGTCGCGGTGCTGTGCTCCAGCGACGCCCTCTACACCGAGCGGGCCCGGGAGACGGTCGCCGCGTTGCGGGCGGCGGGGGCGCGGTACGTCCTGCTCACGGGAAAGGCCGACGTTCCCGGGATCGACGACCGGCTGTACCCCGGCGTCGACGCGTTGCATCTGATCGACACCGTCTACCGCGCCCTGGAGGGGGAGACGCGGTGAGCATCCCCGACTTCACCACGGTCTCCCTCGACGGTGAGACCTCCACCCGAACCCGGCCCGACGCCCTCCCCGGCGCCGAACCGCCGCAGGCCTGGGAGTCGCCGGAGGGCATCGGCATCAAGGCGCTCTACACAGCCGCCGACCTGGCCGACGTCGACTTCCTCGACACCTATCCTGGGATCGCGCCCTACCTTCGCGGGCCCTACCCCGCGATGTACACCACCCAGCCGTGGACGATCCGCCAGTACGCCGGGTTCTCCACCGCGGCTGAGTCCAACGCGTTCTACCGGCGCAACCTCGCCGCCGGGCAGAAGGGCCTGTCGATCGCGTTCGACCTGGCCACGCACCGTGGTTACGACTCCGACCACCCGCGGGTGGGCGGCGACGTCGGCATGGCGGGGGTGGCGATCGACTCGATCCACGACATGCGCCAGCTCTTCGACGGCATCCCGCTGGACGAGATGTCGGTATCGATGACGATGAACGGCGCCGTGCTGCCCGTCCTCGCGCTCTACATCGTGGCGGCGCAGGAGCAGGGGGTGCCCGCCGCCAAGCTCACCGGCACCATCCAGAACGACATCCTCAAAGAGTTCATGGTGCGAAACACCTACATCTATCCGCCGCGGCCGTCGATGCAGATCATCTCCGACATCTTCTCCTTCACCTCCCGGGAGATGCCGAAGTTCAACTCGATCTCCATCTCCGGCTACCACATCCAGGAGGCCGGCGCCACCAACGATCTCGAGCTCGCCTACACCCTGGCGGACGGGGTGGAGTACCTGCGGGCCGGGATCGACGCCGGACTCGAGATCGACGAGTTCGCGCCCCGGCTGAGCTTCTTCTTCGGCGTCGGCATGAACTTCTTCATGGAGGTCGCCAAGCTCCGGGCCGCGCGGTTGCTGTGGGCGAAGCTGGTGAACCAGTTCGGTCCCCGGGACGCGAAGTCGCTGTCGCTGCGCACCCACTGCCAGACCTCGGGCTGGTCGCTGACCGCGCAGGACGTCTACAACAACGTGGTCCGCACGTGCGTCGAGGCGATGGCCGCCACCCAGGGACACACCCAGAGCCTGCACACCAACGCCCTCGACGAGGCCCTCGCGCTGCCCACGGACTTCTCCGCCCGGATCGCGCGCAACACCCAGCTGCTCCTGGCGCAGGAGTCGGGCACCACGAAGGTGATCGACCCGTGGGGCGGCAGCTACCACCTCGAGCGGCTCACCTACGACCTGGCCCGTCGGGCGTTGGCGCACATCACCGAGGTCGAGCAGGTCGGCGGGATGGCGCAGGCCATCGAGGACGGCATTCCGAAGCTGCGTGTCGAGGAGGCCGCGGCGCGTACCCAGGCCCGGATCGACTCCGGGCGTCAGCCCATCATCGGGGTCAACAAATACGTGGTCGGCACCGGCGAGGATCCGGTGGACGTCGAGGTCCGCAAGGTCGACAACGCCGGGGTGCGGGTGGAGCAGCTGGCGAAGCTGGCGCGGCTGCGTTCCGAACGCGACGACCGCGAGGTCGGCTCGGCGCTTGAGGCGTTGACGAACAGCGCGGCACTCATCGCCGAGGGCTCGCCGCGCATCGAGGGGCAGAACCTGCTGGCGCTGGCCGTCGACGCGGTTCGGGCGAAGTCCACGGTCGGGGAGATCTCGGATGCGCTGGAGAAGGTCTTCGGTCGCCACGCCGGCCAGATCAGGATCATCTCCGGGGTGTACTCCGAAGAGGCAGGCAAGAGTCCGGCGGTGGCGCGGGCCCGCGAGGTGGTCGAGGGGTTCGCGGCGCGGGAGGGGCGCCAACCCCGCATCCTCGTCGCGAAGATGGGCCAGGACGGCCACGACCGCGGCCAGAAGGTGATCTCCACCGCGTTCGCCGACCTGGGCTTCGACGTCGACGTCGGCCCACTGTTCCAGACCCCGGGCGAGGTCGCGCGTCAGGCCGCGGAGGCCGACGTGCACGTCGTCGGGGTGTCGTCGCTGGCTGCCGGGCACCTGGCGCTCGTGCCGGAGCTGCGGGCCGAGCTGGACGAGCTGGACCGCTCCGACATCATGATCATCGTCGGGGGCGTGATCCCTCCAGCGGACGTGGTCACGCTGCACGAGATGGGTGCCGCCGCGGTCTTCGGCCCAGGCACGGTGATCGCCGAGGCAGCGGTGGACCTGGTGGCCAAGCTCACCGCTGCCCTGTACGGCGACTCAACCCCGTAGCCCGCGCGCCCGACGTCTCCGCCCTCGCTGCGACCATCCGTGGTCAGCTCGGCTCTCGGGGGATGGGTGCGGTGGACACGAGCTTCGAGACCGCGTCGCGTGGGTCCAGTCGCTCCAATCCGGTGATCGGGTCGAAGGCCCGGTCCGGCGACACGATCACTGCCTGTTCGCGCACGGTCGGACCGTCCAGACCGCGGCGGCGCAACACGTGCGCGAACTCCTGCACCAGCTCGACGCTCGCCTCGCCGGCCAACGCGCCGTCTTCGGAGAGGCGAACCAGTGTGCGGCAGGACTCCCGGTACTGGTGCTCCCGGCCCCGCGCGTAGAGGAAGACCGTGGTGTCGAAGAGAAAACGTGTCACTCGTCGACCCAGTCCTTGCCGGTCTCCGCCATGCGCTCGATCTCGTCCTTCATCTGCGACCAGTCGCCCGCATCGATCGGCTCTGCATCCAGCAGAAGACGAACCGCATCACTTCGGCTCGGGCCGTCCTGAGGAAAGGTGGCGTCGATCGCTTCGCGAACCAGAGTTGCGACGGAGCTACCCCGACGGTCGGCCTCGCGTACCAGGCGGGTCAATCGCTCCTCGTCGAGCAGCACCTGCAGGCGGCGGTTCAGCAGAGCCATACGTCAACATTAGCATGCTCATACCTACTCATGGAACCGCACTCCGCACGGCTGACGGTTCCTAGATGGCGATCATGCGCTCGGCGCCTTCGGCCCGCCGGGTTCCCGCACACCTCCACGACGAGATGGCCGCGCTCGGCTACTTCGGGATCACGGTACCGGCGGCTCCCAGGGCACCCAGCGGCCTGTCCACGAGCCCGGGGATCGCGTCGGGGCCCACCGCGGGCGCGAAGAACCAGCCCTGGCCGATGTCGCAGCCGAGCCCGCGCAGGCGCTCGAGCTGCGCCGCGGTCTCCACCGACTCCGCGGTGACCGAGAGGCCGAGGGTGTGGGCCAGCCGGACGAGGATGGCGACGACCTCCAGGTCCACCTGATCGGTCTCGTCGGACGATTCGCTCGTGCCCCCGGTGATGAACGGCCCGGCCAGCTTGAGGACGTGCACCGGGAGTCGGCGCAGGTAGGCCAGGTTCGAGTAGCCGGTGCCGAAGTCGTCGATGGCGATCCGCACACCCATGTCGGCGAGGGCGTGCAACGCGGCCAGCGAGCCTCCGGTCGTACCCATGAGATCACTCTCGGTGAGCTCCAGCTGGAGGAACTCCGGGGGCCAACCGGTGTCGGTGAGGATCTGCGCGACGTCATCGACGATCCCGGGCTCGCGTACCTGTCGAGCTGCGATGTTGACGCTCACGAGCAAGCGGGTCCGTGGATCCTCCGCATACCATGCGGCGCCCTGCCGGCACGCCTGCGCGAGGATCTCGCGTCCGAGGGGCACGATGAGTCCCGTCTCCTCCGCCAGCGGGATGAACTGTCCGGGGCTCAGGCGCTCGCCGTTCGGGAGCTCCCAACGGACGAGCGCTTCCACCCCGACCATGCGCTGGTCGGCCAGCCGGACCAGGGGCTGGTAGTCGACGACGAACTCGTGGCGGGCCAGGGCCTCGGGCATCCGCGCCGAGAGCTCGAGCCGGCTGACGTCGCTGCGGTGGCGCTCGGCGTCGAACAGTGCGTAGCGGTCGCGCCCGTCGGCCTTGGCCCAGTACAGCGTGGTGTCCACGGCCTTCATCAGCTCGGCCGCCACCGGTCCGCCGGCGTCGCGCTGCACGATGCCGACGCTGGCGGAGACGACGATCTCGTGGTCGTCCAGCCGAACCGGCCGCCGCACGGCGTCGAGCGCGGTCTGCGCGACGCGCTGCAGATGTTCCGCCCCCTGCGCGTGCTCGACGAGCACCACGAACTCGTCGCCCCCCATCCGCGCGACCAGATGTCCGTCGCGGCCGAGCTCCGTGGTGAGCCGCTGGGACACGGCGCGCAGGAGCGCATCGCCCCGGTCGTGACCGAGCGTGTCGTTGATCGCCTTGAAGCCGTCGAGGTCCAGGTAGCACACCCCGATACAGGTCCCCGGGCGGGAATCGGCGATGGCCGCCTCGAGTCGCTCGAAGAACATCGCGCGGTTGGGCAGGTCGGTGAGCGGGTCGTGCAGTGCCTGGTGCCGGAGACGGGTCTGCAGGTGGTAGCGCTCGGTGATGTTCTCCACCATCGCGACCACGAAGCGAGGGTGCCCTTCCTGGTCGCGGACGAGGGAGAGCACGAGATCGGTCCAGATCTCGGCGCCGTCCTTGCGGTAGTAGGCCTTCTCCAACCGGAGGTGGTCCCGTGCGCCGTCGAGAAGGTCGCTCACCTGCGTCCAGATACCGGGCGAGTCCTCGGCGTGGACGAAGCTCCAGATCGGGTTCCGGAGGAACTCTTCGCTGGTGTAGCCGAGCATCTCGCACAGCGCCCGGTTGACCTCCAGGATCCGGCCTTCGACGTCGGCGACCCCGATGCCGATCACCGACTCGGCGAAGATCGCCTCGAAACGGGCCTCGCTGTTCCACCGGGCCTGCTCGGCGGCCGCTCGCGCAGCGAAGGCGGACGCGCTGATCCGCTCCTGTTCGGCACGGGTGCGGTCCTGCAGCGCCTGTGCGTAGCCCGCGGCCAACGCACCCTGCAGCGCTGCGAGGCGCGCCGCGCCGGCTTGGGTGGTGACCGCGGAAGCGAGCTGGGCACCCAGCACCGCGACGGTCCGCTCCAGCGAGGCGACCTCGGTGAAATGGGTGGCGACCAGCGCCGTGCCGACGTCGTAGGGGACCGAACGGTCGAACACCTCCGCGGCGAAGGCGCCGAGGAGGTCGTGGGTCAGGACCAGCAGGTAGGCCCGCAGGTTCCGGCGGCTCATCGGGACGAAGCTCGTGTGCGCGACGGCCAGCGTCCACGCCTGCGCGAGCTGGTCCGCGTTCGGGAGGTCGCCTGCGTCGTGCACGCCTACGGGCTCCAGCGCCTCGCTTACCGTGTCACCTCCGGTCAGTCCCGTCGAGCGACGCCGGCGAGACCGGGGTAGTCGTCACCGACGGCAGACGCGCCGGCGTCGTCCGGGTCTTCGTCGGACGGGTCCGGTTGCCATCGCGGGATCGGTACCACCCCGGGCTCGACCATGGGTAGATCGCCGAAGAGCCCCTCGATCTCCGAGTGCGACCGCATCCACATCGGGTTGGGCGACCGCGACTGGTTGTAGACCTTCTGCGCGTCCACCGCGCCGCGCTGGCCGTCGATCCTCGCGTGACTGAGCACCAGGTAGCTGCCGGAGGCCGCCGCGTCCATGTACTCCGCGATGAGCTTGGCCGGGTCATCCTCGCCGCCGACGAAGTGCAGGACCGAGACGAGCAGTACGGCGAGCGGACGGTCGAGGTCGAGATGCCCGTGCGTGACCGCGTCGTCGAGGACGCGGCGCGGCTCGCGCAGGTCCCCGGCGATGATGACCGCGCGTTCGTTGTCCCTGAGAAGCTCGCGGCTGTGCGTGACCGCGACGGGATCATGGTCGACGTACACAACGCGGGCCGCGGCATTGGCCGTGTGCACCACCTCGTGCACGTTGTCGGCGGTCGGAATACCGGACCCGAGGTCGAGGAACTGGTCCACACCCTGGTCACACAGGTGGAGCACGGCCCGGCGCAGGAAGGCGCGGTTCTCCTGGGCGATGCGCGGGAGGTCGGGAAAAACCTGCAGCACTGTCTGGGCGAAGGTGCGGTCGGACTCGAAGTTGTGGGAGCCGCCGAGGTAGAAGTCGTACACCCGCGCAACGCTGGGACGGGTGATGTCGATCTCCGCGGGTGCCCAACTCGGTCCGTTCACCATCGCGCCCCCAGCGATCTTGATGGTTGCGCTCGTGCGCGACCTCGATCGACCAGAAGAGTACCGCTCCACCTGGACGTTCACGACCGCACGTTCGTGGTGAGATGGACCGAGGTCAGCGGGCACTGCAGGCCGGCCGCCGATCACCGTCCCGGAGGAGGAGGCCCGTGGCCCGCGCGATCGACGTTCCCGCGCTCGCGAAGGGCGTCCTCGACGGCTCGCGGACGGTGCTCGCCCGGGCGATCACGCTGGTCGAGTCGCACCGTCCCGACCACCGGCAGGCCGCGCAGCGGCTGCTCATGGAGCTGGCACCGCACGCGGGCGGCGCGCATCGGGTGGGGATCAGCGGGATGCCGGGCGTCGGGAAGTCGACGTTCATCGGGGCTCTGGGCACCCGGCTGACCGGCGCGGGGCACCGGCTCGCCGTGCTCGCCGTCGACCCGTCCTCGACCCGCACCCGAGGCTCGATCCTGGGCGACCGGACGCGCATGGCGAGGCTGGCGGTCGACCCCCACGCGTTCATCCGGCCCTCGCCCAGTGCCGGCACGCTCGGTGGGGTCGCCCGCGCGACCCGGGAGACGATCGTGCTGACGGAGGCCGCGGGGTTCGACGTGGTGCTCGTCGAGACCGTCGGCGTCGGGCAGTCGGAGGTCACCGTCGCGGGCATGGTGGACACGTTCCTGCTGCTCACCATGGCCCGCACCGGCGACTCGCTCCAGGGGATCAAGAAGGGCATCCTCGAGCTCACCGACGTCGTCGCGGTGAACAAGGCCGACGGCCCCCACGGGCGGGACGCGCAGGTAGCGGCCCGCGAGCTCGCCGGGGCGCTCCGGATGCTGACGCCGAACAGCGCGGCGTGGACGCCACCCGTGCTGACCTGCAGCGCGCAGGCCGGGACCGGGCTCGACGAGGTCTGGGCCGCGGTGGCGAAGCACCGCGGCGCGCTCGACGATGCCGGGGAGCTCACCGGTCGGCGCGCCGAGCAGCAGGTGCAGTGGATGTGGGCGATGGTGCGCGACCAGCTGATGGACCGGCTGCGGTCCGACCCCGGGGTGCGGGAGGCGCTGCCCCGCCTCGAACGCGACGTCCGCATCGGCGACCTCGCCCCCACACTCGCCGCGCAGACCATCCTCGACGCTCTGCACTGACCCCTGCGGAACCATCACCTTGTAAATTTAGGTCAGCCTCGCTTAACTACTGCCATGTGCGTTGTCACCCCTTCGATCAGCGACCACGCTGACGAGCGGACCCGGAACGACTCGCGTCCCGATCATCTGGGGGTTCTGATCAACGGCGAGGAACTTGTCATGCCTGCCCCATTCCCGTGCCCCGATGCTCGAGAGGTAATGACGATGGTGCACCCGTTCCCCGTCCATTCGACCCCTGGCCAGGAGCTCCTCGACCTGGTCGGCGTCGGCTTCGGGCCGTCCAACCTCGCGCTCGCCATCGCGATCGCCGACCACAACGCCGGTGCCGGCCCTGACGAGCGGCTCTCCGCCCGGTTCGTCGAGCGCCAGGAGCGCTTCGGCTGGCACCGTGGCATGCTCATCGAAGACGCGACGATGCGGGTCTCATTCCTCAAGGATCTCGTGACCCTGCGCAACCCGACCAGCTCGATCAGCTTCCTGTCCTACCTGCATGATCATGACCGGCTCGTCGACTTCATCAACTACGGTAGTTTCTTCCCGACCCGGATCGAGTTCCACGACTACCTCGAGTGGGCTGCGGCGCGGTTTCGCGGGCAGGTCGAGTACGACGCCGAGGTGGTCGAGATCGTGGCCGCCGAGAGCGTCGGCGACTCCATCGACCATGTCGAGGTGATCTCCCGGCGGGCGGATGGGGAGATGATCCGGCTGCGCGCCCGCAACGTGGTGCTGGCGACCGGGCTGATGCCGAACCTGCCATGTGGGGTGAAGCTCAGCGACCGGGTCTGGCACAACCTGGATCTCCTGACCCGCTCGGGAGAGATCGCTGCCAGCAAGCCCGAGCGCCTCGCCGTGGTCGGAGCCGGGCAGAGCGCCGCGGAGGCCGTCAGCTACCTGCACCGCACGTTTCCCAGCGCCGAGGTGTGCGCGATCTTCGCCCGCTACGGCTACAGCCCGGCTGACGACAGCTCGTTCGCCAACCGGGTCTTCGACCCCTCGGCCGTCGATGAGTTCTACTGCGCGCCGGAAGGGATCAAGGACCTCATTCTCGGCTACCACGCCAACACGAACTACTCGGTGGTCGACCCGGGCCTGATCGACGAGCTCTACCGGCGGCATTACCATGAGAAGGTCGCGGGTAAGGAACGGCTGCAGTTTCACAACGTCAGCCAGATCGCTGACATGGTCGAGTTCGACGACCACGTGGAGTTCGCTGTCGAGTCACTGATCGACGGCGGGCGGGAGATGCTCACGGCCGACGTCGTCGTCTTCGCCACCGGCTACCGGGCCACTGACCCGCTGTGGTTGCTGGGCACGGACCTCGCCGACGCCTGCATCCGGGACGCAGCCGGGCGGCTGAGAATTCGCCGGGACTACCGGCTCGCCACCGATCCCGCACTCGCCGCCGGCATCTATGTGCAAGGGCCCACCGAGCACACCCACGGCATCTCCTCGACGTTGCTGTCGAACACCGCCGTGCGTGCCGGTGAGATCATCGACTCGGTGGTCGCCGCGGGCATGATCGCGTCATCCGCCGTGCCGCTCGCTCGATAGTGGCCACGCCCGACGACGACAGCCGGTCCGGCGAGCGGGGTAGCCTTTCGATGCCCTGGTAATTAGGCTAGCCTTCTTATACTTGTGATTTGGCTAACCTGACAAGTGATCCATCCGTCCCGACTGCCGCCCGCTGAGCCGTTACCGCAGACCAGGGAGAGCTATGTCCACGAACCCCTTCGACGACGAGAACGGCACCTTCTACGCCCTGCGCAACGACGAGGGCCAGTACTCGCTGTGGCCCGTGTTCGTGGCCGTACCCGACGGCTGGACCGTGCGACACGGCCCCGACACCCGCGCGATGTGCCTGGAGCACGTCGAGGCGCACTGGACGGACCTGCGACCGCGCAGCCTGATCGAGCGCATGGAGGCGACGGCCGACTCCTGAGTCCGCCCGGCCGACCCTTACCCCCTCTCAGCTGTGTCGATGGAGCCGATGGTGACCCGAACGCCCGCACGAGCACCCGCACCCGTGTCCGACGCCCAGCAGGACCAGAGCACGTGGCCGGCCCTGTTCGCCGCGCAGGTCCGGCGGACGCCGGGAGCGACCGCGATCGTGTTCGAGGACGAGAGCCTCACCTACGCCGAGCTCGACGCCATGGCCAACCGCCTCGCGCAGGTGCTGTGCGGGTACGGCGCGGGGGCCGAGCGGATCGTCGGGCTGGCGGTGTCGCGGTCACTGGACATGATCGTCTCGCAGGTGGCGGTGCTGAAGACGGGCGCGGCCTACCTGCCGATCGACCTGGATCACCCAGCTGAGCGCATCCGTTTCATGATCGACGATGCCCGGCCCGCGGTCGTCGTGACGACGACCGACGTCGCCGCGGAGCTCGCCGGGACGGCTGCTCCGGTCCTGCTGCTCGACGACCCGATCACCGCCCGGGAGATCGCGGGCGCCCCGGACCGGGACCCGGCGCCTGACCTCGGGGTGCACCTCGCCGCGTATGTCATCTACACCTCGGGGTCGACCGGCCTGCCCAAGGCCGTCGTGGTGTCGCACACCGGAGTGGCCAAGCTCGTCGCCACCCAGACCGAGCGGCTCGGCGTCGGTCCGGACAGCCGGATCCTGCAGTTCGCCTCCCAAAGCTTCGACGTGGCGTTCTGGGAGCTGTGCATGGCGTTGCTCTCCGGCGGACGGCTGGTCGTGGTGCCGACCGAGCGCCGGGTCCCGGGTCCGGAGCTGGCCGAGTACGCGCACGCGCACGGCGCCACCCTCATGGTGCTGCCGCCGGCCCTGCTGGCCGCCATGCCCGCCGACGTCACGCTGCCGCCGGCGACCCTGCTTGCCGGAACCGAGCGGGTGTCGCCCGAGCTGGTCGCCCGGTGGGGTCGTGGCCGGCGGATGTTCAACGCGTACGGGCCGACCGAGGCGACGGTCAACTCCACCCTCGGCGAGAGCCACCCAGACCGGCTGGTCGGTCAGTCGGTTCCGATCGGCGTGCCGGACCCGATGACCGGTGCTCACGTCCTCGATGACCGGCTGGAGCCGGTGGCGGCTGGTGGAGCCGGTGAACTCTACCTAGGCGGACCCGGCCTGGCCCGCGGATACCTGAACCGGATGGACCTGACGGCGCAGCGGTTCGTCGCCGATCCGTTCGGCGCGCCGGGAGAGCGGCTCTACCGGACCGGCGACGTCGTGCGGTGGACCGCCGAGGGCGCACTGGACTTCCTCGGCCGGGTCGACGACCAGGTCAAGATCCGCGGATACCGCATCGAGCCGCGGGAGATCGAGTCGATCCTGCTCGGGCACCCGGCCGTCGCGCAGGCGACGGTGCAAGTCCGAGAGGAGCGGCCCGGCGACCGGAAGCTGATCGCCTACGTCGTACCGGACACCGCCGCCCCCGATCCGGCCGGCGGTCGAGATACGCAGCTCGCCGCGTGGAAGGAGCTGCACGAGCTACTGTATTCGGCGACGTCTGTGACCGATGGTGCCCCGAGTGACGTCGAGGATGAGTTCACCGGCTGGAACTCCAGTTACGACGGCACGCCGATCCCGCGCGCGAACATGTGCGCCTGGCGGGACGGGACCGTCGAGCGGATCCTGGCGCTGTCGCCGAGCCGGGTGCTGGAGATCGGCGTCGGCAGCGGGCTTTTGCTCACCAAGATCGCACCGGGCTGCGGGCTGTACCGCGGATTCGACCTATCCGAGGAAGCGGTGACGGCGTTGCGCCGCCGGGTCGAGGCGGACCCCGCGCTGGCCGGTCGGGTCGTGCTCGACGCGCGTCCCGCGCACGACCTCGAGGGTCTTGCCGCCGACGGCCCGTTCGACACCATTGTGATCAACTCGGTGGCGCAGTACTTCCCCAGCGCGACGTACCTGGTCGACGTACTGCGCCAAGCCGTCGGCCTGCTCGGGCCGGGCGGAGCGGTCTTCGTCGGCGACGTTCGGCACGCCGGCCTGCTCAGGGTGATGCGCGCCGGGGTGGAGGCGGTGCGGTGTGGCACTGGAGACCCGGCGAGGTTGCGCCGTGCCGTGGACGCGTCGGTTGCCTGGGAAGGAGAGTTGCTCTGCCGACCGGATTTCTTCCCCGCCCTGATGGCGAAGATCCCGGGGCTGGCCGGCGCCGATGTGCGGATCAAGCGAGCGACGGCGCACGACGAACTCAGCCGGTACCGCTACGACGTCGTGCTCCGCGCGGCGGGCGGGTCGTGCGCGCTGCCGTCGTCGGAGCCGGTGGCTCCCGCCGAGTTGGCGTGGTCCGACGTCCCCGGCCTCGGCGGCATCGCCGCCCACCTGCGTGCACACCGTCCGGCGGCCCTGCGGGTGACCGGTGTCGCGAACGCGCGGCTGGTGCCGGACTTGGCAGCGTTGCGCTCAGCCGATGGCTCCGGCGGCCTGGAGAGCGGCGGGGCCGCAGCGCTCGATCCGGAGTATCTGCACGTCCTGGGTGAGCGGCTCGACTATCGCACCGAGACGACCTGGACCGCCGACGCCCCTGATGGTCGGATCGACGTGCTGTTCACCGAGCACGGTGTGGACGCCGGGCCGGTGTACCGCCCTGGTACCGCCGGGGACCCACTCATTCCGACCAACCACCCATCCCTGTTTCGCGATGTCAACGCGCTGGTCGCGTCGCTGCGCGAGAAACTGCGTCGCCAACTTCCGGATTACATGGTGCCGGCTGCGGTGGTGCCACTGCACGCCCTGCCGGTGATGCCCAACGGCAAGCTGGACCGGGCCGCGCTGCCCGCCCCGGACCTGGCCGCCCAGGTCGGCGGCCGGCGACCGCGCACCTCCCGCGAAGAGCTGCTCTGCGCGCTGTTCGCCGAGGTACTCGGAATACCCGGGATCGGCATCGACGACGACTTCTTCGCCCTCGGTGGGGACAGCATCCTGGCCATCCAGATGGTGGGCCGCGCGCGCAAGGCAGGCATCGTGCTGCGCCCCCGCGAGGTCTTTCAGTTGCGGACCGTCGAAGCGCTGGCCGCGGAGACCGGCGGCCACGAGACCTCGGGCGAGGGGCCGGCATCCGACGGTGGGTCAGACAGCGCGGAGCCCGCTCCGATCGTCGAGCTGGTCGCTCCCGGCATCGCCGCCGAGGTCGCCGCGCGCCTTGGCTGTGACCCCGCCGACGTGTGGCCAGCTTCGCCGCTGCAGGAGGGTCTGTTCTTTCAGGCAGCCTACGACGACGGCCCGGACGTCTACACCGCCCAGCATGTGTTCGAGTTCGACACCGTGATCGACGTCGAGGCGCTGCGCTTGGCGTGCACGGTCCTGATGCGGCGCAATCCCATCCTGCGTGGCGGCTTGACGAGCGAGGGGCTCGAGCGGCCACTGCAGTTCCTGCTCGAGGACCCGCCGGTGGAGATCGAGGAGGTCGACCTGGCGAGGGTACCGGCGGCGACCGCGGCCGACCGGCTGGCCGCGCTGCGCCGGGAGCATCGGGCGCGCCGGTTCGATCTGGCTGCACCGCCGCTGTTCCGGATCATCGTCGCCCACTTCGACGGCGGCTGCTCGCGTCTCGTGCTGACCCAGCACCTTGCCGCCTGGGACGGCTGGTCAGAGCGCCCGTTCTTCGCGCAGCTGTTCATGCTGTATGCACAGGGCGGCGAAGAGCGTGGTCTGCCTCCGACCGGCTCGTATCCCGCATATCTGCGGTGGCTGGCGGGCCGCGACCGCGACGCCGCCCGTTGTGCATGGCGGCTCGCGCTCGGCGGGCTGGAGCAGCCGACCCTGGTCGGCGCGGCGGTGCCCGCTCCAGGCACGACGCTCCCTCGGCGCACGGAGCTCGAGCTGTCCGCCGAGGCGGGCGATGCGATCCTGGCCGGCGCCCGCGCGCGCGGGGTGACGCTGAACACCGTGCTGAACGCGGCGTGGGCCGTGGTGCTCGGTGACTTGGTCGGCCAGCAGGATGTGGTTTTCGGCACCACAGTGTCGGGGCGCCCGCCGGAACTCGCCGACGTCGAGCATGTGGTGGGGATGTTGCTCAACACGATTCCGGCGCGGGTGCGGATCGACCCGGCGGAGAGCGT
The DNA here is from genome assembly GCA_050701075.1 of Pseudonocardia sp. GTDB lineage: Bacteria > Actinomycetota > Actinomycetes > Mycobacteriales > Pseudonocardiaceae > Pseudonocardia. The sequence continues at coordinate 18,598 of JBOHEP010000322.1, forward strand.
GCCGGCGTTCCTGCGTCGTGTCCAGGACGAGCGGGTGGCGATGCTCGACCACGAGTACCTCGGCCTCGGCGAGATCCAGCACGCGGTGGGGCAGCGCACGTTGTTCGACACGCTCTTCGTCCTGCAGAACTTCCCCGTTCTCGACGCTGATCGCCTGGCCGCCGACGGTATCCGCTACGTCGACTACGAGGATTCGACGCATTTCCCGGTCGTGATGGTCGTGACTCCGGCAGCGACCCTGCGCCTGACGCTGCAGCATCGTCGGAGCGCGTTGGATGATGAGACCGCCGACGCCGTGCTGGCCCGGTTCGCAGCGGTTGCGCAGCGTCTGATCGAGGGCACCGGCTTCGTGGGCGCACTCGACGTCCTTGCCCCGGGTGAGCGTGGTGCGCTGGAGGCGGTCTGGGCATCGTCGGCGCGGGTGGTGGGCGAAGAGTCGGTGGCTGATGTGGTGCAGCGGCACGCGGAGCGCTCACCGGATGCGGTGGCGCTGGTGTGCGGTGCGCAGCACTGGTCGTTCGGCGCGTTGGATGCGCGGGTCAATCGCATAGCTCGGCTGCTGCTGGCCCGCGGTGCGCGGCCCGAGCGGGTGGTGGGGTTGGCGTTGCCCCGCTCGCTCGACCTGGTCGCCGCGGTGTTCGCGGTACTCAAGACGGGCGCGGCGTACGTCCCGCTGGACCTGGACCATCCGGCCGAGCGCTTGGCGATGATGCTCGGTGATGCGGGGCCGGTGTGCGTGCTGTCCTCGCGTGCGGCGGTCGGGGCCCTGGGGTCGGTCGATGCGGGACCGGTTGACGCCCCGCTGGTGGTACTCGACGACGAGGATGTCGTGGCGGAGCTGGCGGCGTTGTCGGACGCCCCGTTGGCCGACGAGGAGCGTCCGTGGTGTGGCCGAGGGTGCGGCACAGACGGGCCGGGGCGCCTGGAGCATCCGGCATATGTGATCTACACGTCGGGGTCGACGGGCCGCCCGAAGGGCGTGGTCACGCCGCATCGCGGGTTGACGAACATGCTGGCCCACCACAGCGAGGCGGTCTTCGCCCCGGTGGCAGCCGAGATGACTGGCCGACGTCTGCGGATCGCGCACACCTCGTCGTTCTCCTTCGACATGTCGTGGGACGAGTTGCTGGGGCTCGTCGACGGCCACGAGCTGCACATCTGCGATGAGGAACTGCGCCGTGACCCCCAGCGTCTGGTGGCCTACTGCCGGGAGCAGCGCATCGACGTGATCAATGTCACCCCGACCTATGCCCGGGCGCTGCTCGACGAGGGGCTCCTGCAGGGCGAGAACCGTCCCGCGCTGGTGATGCTCGGCGGTGAGGCGGTCCCTGAGTCGGTGTGGGCGCAGTTGTGCGACAGCGGAGACACGGTGGGCGTGCGCGCCTACAACCTCTATGGCCCGACCGAGTGCTCGATCAACGCGCTCGGCGGCAGCATCGCCGACAGCTCCACCCCGACCGTCGGCAAGGCGGTTTTCAACACGCGCACGTACGTGTTGGACGGTGCGCTGCGACCCGTGGCGACCGGTTCTCCCGGCGAGCTGTACCTCGCCGGAGACGGATTAGCGCGTGGCTATCACCACCGATACGCCCTGACCGCGGAGCGTTTCGTCGCCGACCCCTACGCGGTTGTGCCCGGTGGTCGGATGTACCGGACGGGTGATCTGGTCCGCCGGCGCCCCGACGGCCTCATGGACTTCCTCGGTCGAGCCGACGACCAGGTCAAGATCCGCGGGTTCCGCGTCGAGTTGGGTGAAGTCGAGGCCGTCCTGGCCGAGCACTCCCAGGTGGCCCAAGCGGCAGTGATCGCCGCCGACGCGCCTGCGTCTGGCGTCAAGCGTCTGATCGGCTATGTGGTCCCCACGCCATGGGAGACCCTGGACCGCGGCCGGGTGGAGCAAGAGCAGATCGGACAGTGGCGACAGGTTTACGACACTGGACACGCCCAAGCCGACACCGCGTTGGTGACTGAGGACTTCTCCGGCTGGGACTCCAGCTACGACGGTCAACCGATCCCGTCGCCCCAGATGCGCGAGTGGCGGGACATGACCGTGGCACGTATCTGTGAGCTCGCGCCGCGCCGCGTGCTTGAAATCGGAGTCGGAACCGGGCTGCTGCTCGCAGAAGTAGCACCAGCCAGCGAGGTGTACTGGGCCACCGATTTCTCCCCTCCCGCGATCCAGAACCTGCGGGCCGACCTGGGCCGTGATCCCGAGCTGGCCGAGCGGGTGAAGCTGGCCTGCCAGCCCGCCGACGTGATCGATGGACTGGCTACCGGCTTCTTCGACACCGTCATCATCAACTCCGTCATCCAGTATTTCCCCAGCATCGGTTACCTGACCGACGTGCTGGCCAAGGCCATCACGCTGACGGCTCCTGGTGGTGCGGTGTTTGTCGGGGACGTCCGCGACCGGCGTCTGCTGCGCTGCTTTCACACCGCGGTCCAACTGGCCCGCACCGACGGTGCCAGCGCTGAGCAGGTGCGACAGGCCATTGAGCGCAGCATCAGATTGGAGCGTGAGCTGCTGGTCGCACCCGACTACTTCGCGCGGCTGGGCGAGCGTGTGCCTGATATCGCAGGGGTAGACATTCGTATCAAACGGGGTCGGGCTCACGACGAGCTCACCCGCTACCGCTACGACGTAGTCATTCGCAAGAGCCCAGCTGAGGTGGTGTCACTTGCCGACGTCGTCGCGTTGATCTGGGGTGAGCAGATCGTCGAGGTCGATGCGCTGGCCGATCTCCTAGACCAGCGGCGGCCATCTCCGCTGCGGGTCGGTCGGATCCCCAACGCGCGGGTGGCTTCCGAAGCGGCGGCGGCGCGCGCATTGGATGAGGGTAGGCCGATCACCGACGTCCTTCGCGTCCTCGGTGCCGACGGTGGTGTCGAGCCGGAGGCCCTCCACGAGTTGGGTGAGCGGCTCGGGTACAGAGTCATCACGACGTGGTCCGACGTCGCCGATGGCAGTTATGACGCGGTGTTCATCACTCCGCAGGCGGATGCGTTCGACTGCGTGTACCAATCCGCTGCCGCCGGCCTCGAAAGGGTGGACCATGCAAACGATCCGGCCACGGCTCGTCAGACCGACGCGCTTGTCCCGCAATTGCGGGAGCACCTCCAGCAGCGACTCCCTGATTACATGGTCCCAGCCGCACTGGTGGTCGTCGGCCATTTGCCCTTGACCGTCAACGGCAAACTTGATGTCAAGGCATTGCCGGTGCCTGATCTCATCCAGACCACATCCAGTCGCGCGCCGCAAACGCCGCAGGAGCAGATCCTGTGCGAGCTGTTCGCCGAGGTGTTGGGATTGGACCGCGTGGGCGTCGACGACAGCTTCTTCGCCTTGGGCGGTGACAGCATCATTTCCATCACCCTGGTCACCCATGCCCGAAAGCGGGGTCTCGCGCTGACCCCTCGCAACGTCTTCGAGCACCGCACGCCCGAAGCACTCGCCCTCATCTCCGTCTCTGCAGAGCGGCTCGGCACCGGTGCCTCGCCACCTGTCGTCACTCCGGTGGCCCCATTCGAGCTGGTGCAGATGGAGCAGTCGGAACTCGACGCGATCTACGCCCGGTTCGGCGACGTCGAGGATGTGTGGCCGCTCGCGCCCCTGCAGCAGGGCCTGTTCTTCCAGGCTGTCTACGACGCGCCCGAGAGCGGTGCGGTGGATGTCTATATCGGCCAGACCACGTTCGAGTTGCGCGAGCGCCTCGATGTCACACGGCTGCGTCGGGCCGCGCAGATCATGCAGCAGCGTCATCCAACGCTGCGTTGCGCGTTCATCGAGGGTGAGAGCACCGGTCCACGGCAGGTTGTCCGCCGTGCCATCGCTGACGTCGTGCAGGAGCACGATCTCGCCCTGCTCGCAGTCGAAGCACTCGAGACGGCCGCCGCCGAGATCGCACACTCCGACCGCGTGCGGTGGTTCGACCTCGCGCACCCGCCACTGTTCCGCATCTCGCTGCTGCGACTTCCGGGCGGGACCGACCGGCTGGTCGCCACGTTCCATCTGCTCGCCTGGGACGGCTGGTCCCACGGCACGTTCTTCGGGCAGCTGTTCACGCTCTACCTGCGCGACGGAGACCAGCGTGACCTGCCCACCCCCGGCTCCTACCCCGAGTATCTGCGCTGGCTCGCGCAGCGGGACGGCGACGCCGCCCGCAAGGCATGGGGCGCCGTGCTCGCCGGCGTGGCCGAGCCGACGCTTGTCAGCACGGGGATGTCAGGGGCGAGCACGACGATCCCGCAGCGGACCGAGCTGGCGCTGTCCCTGGCGGCCAGCGATGCGCTGCGGACGGACGCTCGCACCTGCGGTGTGACCCTGAACACGGTGCTGAACGCGGCCTGGGCCGTGGTGCTCGGTGGTCTCGTGGGTAAGCAGGATGTGATCTTCGGTACGACGGTATCGGGGCGCCCGCCGGAGGTGGCAGACGTCGAGCACGTGGTCGGGATGTTCCTCAACACGGTTCCGACACGGGTGCGGATCGATCCCGCGGAGCAGGTCGGCGTGTTTCTGCGCCGGCTGCAGCAGGACCGGGTCGCCATGCTGGAGCACGAGCATCTCGGCTTGGGTGAGATCCAGCAGGTGGCCGGGCAACGCACGCTGTTCGACACGCTGTTCGTGCTGCAGAACTTCACAGGCATCGACAAGGCCCCCCTGCGCGAGGTCGGCGTCATGTCCTGGACGCACGTCGACGCGACGCATTATCCGCTCGTGGTCATCGGGACGCCCGGCCCGCGGGTCCTGCTCACCCTGGAACACGACGTGACCGTGGCCGACGGCGATGCGGCCCTGGCGCTGCTGAACCGGCTCGCCCAGGTGGCCGGGCGCCTGGTCAGTGACCCCGACCAGCTGGTCGGTCGGCTCGACATCCTCGATGCGGGCGAGCGTGCGGCGGTGCGGTCGGGGTGGGAATCATCGGCTCGGGCGGTGCGGAACGAGTCGGTGGCGGAGGTGTTGGCGCAGCGGGCCGTGGAGTCGCCGGGTGTGGTGGCGTTGGTGTGTGGTGCGCAGCGGGTGTCGTTCGGGCAGTTCGATGAGCGTGTCAATCGGTTCGCGCGGTTGTTGTCGGCGCGCGGTGCGGGGCCTGAGCGGGTGGTGGGGCTGGCGTTGGCGCGATCGGTTGACATGGTCGCGGCGCTGTTCGCGGTGTTGAGGACCGGTGCGGCGTATCTGCCGTTGGATCTGGACTATCCGGCGGAACGGCTGGCATTGATGGTGGGTGATGCTGGGCCGGTGTGTGTGTTGTCGTCGCGTGCCACGGCTGGGGTGCTGGGGTTGGTCGATGCGCCGGTGGTGTCGCTCGACGATGCGGATGTTGTCGCCGAGCTGGATGCGCTGTCGGGCGATGAGCTGGTTGATGCGGAGCGTCCGGAGTTCGGGTCGGGGGTGGCGGGGCGCTTGGAGCATCCGGCGTACGTGATCTATACGTCGGGCTCGACGGGCGTGCCGAAGGGTGTGGTGACGCCGTATCGAGGGTTGACGAACATGTTGGTCAACCACCGTGAGACGATCTTCGCGCCGGTGGTCGCCGCAGCCGGCGGGCGGCGACTGCGGGTCGCGCACACGGTGTCGTTCTCGTTCGACATGTCCTGGGAGGAGTTGCTGTGGCTGGTCGAGGGCCATGAGGTGCACGTTTGTGATGAGGCGTTGCGTCGTGACGCGCAGCGTCTGGTGGCCTACTGCCGCCAGCACCTGATCGACGTCATCAATGTGACTCCGACGTATGCGCGTGCGCTGATCGACGAGGGTCTGCTGGCGGGCGAGCATCATCCGGCGTTGGTGTTGCTGGGTGGTGAGGCGGTCTCGGAGTCGGTGTGGGCGGACCTGTGCGACGCCGATGGCGTGGTCGGTTACAACCTGTACGGGCCGACGGAGTACACGATCAACACACTCGGTGGCGGGACCGAGGACAGCGTCACCCCGACGGTGGGGAGAGCGATTTTCAATACCCGTGCATATGTGCTGGACGCGGCGCTTCGTCCGGTGCCGGTGGGGTCGCCGGGCGAGCTGTACATCGCTGGCGTCGGGTTGGCTCGCGGCTATCACGACCGGTTCGCGTTGACGGCGCAGCGTTTTGTCGCTGACCCGCTGGCGACCGAGCCGGGTGGACGGATGTACCGGACCGGGGATCTGGTGCGTCAGCGCGCCGACGGCAACGTCGACTTTCTCGGGCGGACCGATGACCAGGTCAAGATCCGCGGCTATCGGATCGAGCTGGGTGAGATCGCCGCGGCCCTCGAAGCACACGACGAGATAGCGCAGGCCGCGGTCACGGTGCACACGCACGGCCCGGCTGCGGTCACGCGTCTCGCGGGGTACATCGTCGCCGCCGACTCGCGGATCGAGTCCGACACGCTCATCGCGCATGCGCGGGCGTATCTGAAGGACCGGTTGCCGGCGCACATGATCCCCGCGGCGCTGATGGCGGTCGACGCGCTGCCGTTGACGGTCAACGGCAAGCTCGATACCCGCGCACTTCCCGCGCCCGTGTACACCACCGGTCAGGCTGGCAGGCGACCACGAACCGAGCGCGAGCGCACGCTGTGCGACATCTACACCCAGCTGCTGGGCGCCACCGATGTCGGCATCGATGACGACTTCTTCGAACTGGGCGGCGACAGCATCACCTCGATCGCGCTCGTCACCCACGCCCGCAAGAACGGACTTGCGCTCACACCACGCAACATCTTCGAACAACGCACCCCGGCGGCACTCGCGCTCATCGCGGGTGTTGTTGCGGGCAGATCCGAGTCCGTGACCGACAAGGGGATCGGCGTGGTACCGGCAACGCCGATCCTTGCCAGCCTTCGCGAGGACGATGTTCCGATCAACGGGTTCTTCCAGTCGCTGACCGTGCAGACGCCGATCGGGGCTGATGTCGCCGCGCTGGAGGTCCTCCTGCAGGCACTGCTTGATCATCACGATCTGCTGCGGGCCCGCCTCGTCCGTAACGACGGCTGGTCACTGCACGTCCCCGAGCCGCACACCATCAAGGCCGGCGGCCTGCTGACCCACGTCGCGGTGCCGGTCGACTGCGATGATCTCGCCGCATTGATCGACGAGCACGAAACGTTCGCCGCGAACCGGCTCGATCCCGACCACGGCGTGATGCTGCAGGCCGTCTTCCTCGACACCGGACCGGCCACGGCCGGACGGCTCATCCTCGTCGCCCATCACATCGTCGTCGACGGCGTCTCCTGGCGCATCATCCTCGATGACCTTCCCGACGCATGGAACCAGCTGCGAGCTGGACGACCCATCACGCTCCCCGCCGTGGAAACCTCCTTCCGCACCTGGGCGCGAGCCCTGGTGGGCGAGGCCCGCCACGAGCGGCGGCTGGCTGAGCTGGAGCGGTGGCAGTCGATGCTCAGCGACGACGACCGCGTGCTGACGCTCGCCGGGCGACCCCTGGACGCGGCGCGAGACACGGTCAGCACGAACCGGTCGCTGAATGTCAGCGTCCCCGCCGCAGTGACCAGTCGACTGCTGGGACCGGTCCCCGCCGCCTTTCACGGCACGGTCAACGACGTGTTGCTGACCGCGCTGGCGCTCGCGGCGGGGTACGGGGATGACCACTGCGCCATAGTGATCGACCTCGAAGGCCACGGCCGTGAGGGCGAGGTCGTCGGCGGCGTCGACCTGTCCCGCACGATCGGCTGGTTCACCAACATCGCGCCGGTGCGCCTGGATCCCGGCCCGGTCGCCTGGGATGACTTCCTCGCCGGCGGTCCACCGATGGCGACCGCGCTCAAACGGGTCAAGGACCAGCTCGCCGCCATGCCCGACAACGGGGTCGGTCACGCGCTTCTCCGGTGGCTCAACCCCGACAGCGCCGCCACGTTGCAGACCATTCGCGATCCGCAGATCCTCTTCAACTACCTCGGTCGCTTCACCGCCGCCGACGCCGAAGAGGCCGACGAGTGGGCGATGGCTCCCGAGACGCCGACGCTGGGTGAGCGGGCGGATCCGCGCGCGCCCGTCGACTACCCGCTCGAGATCAACGCCAGCGTCACCGACACCGCGTTCGGCCCGGAGCTCACCGCGACGTTCGCCTGGCCCGACGGCGTGCTCGCCGAGCGTGACGTCGCCGAGATCGGCCGGCGCTGGAGCGTCGCCCTCGCCGCCCTCGCCGCGCATGCCCCGGCGGCCGGAGTCTGGGGACGCTCGCCGTCCGACTTCGCGATCGTCGAGCTGACCCAGGCCGACGTCGACGATCTGCAGCGGAGCTGCGCGGACCTCGAGGACGTCTGGTCGCTCACGCCGCTCCAGCAGGGGATGTACTTCCATTCCCGCTACCACGATCACAGTGCGGTCGACCCCGACGGCTACATCGTCCAGTATGTGCTCGATCTGCACGGACCGATGGAGCATGACCGGCTGCGCGACGCGCTGGGTGCGCTGACGGCTCGGCACGCCGCGCTGCGCGCGTCGTTTCACCAGACCGAGGACGGTGGGCTGGTCCAGGTGGTGACGCGCCGCGTCGAGGTGCCCTACCGCGTGGTCGATCGGTCGTACCTGACTGCCTGCGACCAAGCGCCTGAGGACCAGCTGCCTGACGACCAACGCAACGCCGTCACCGAGATCGCCCTCGCCGAGCGCAGCGAGTCTTTCGCGCTGGACGCCGCGCCGCTGCTGCGCGTCGCGCTGATCGGCCAGAGCGCCACGCGCCACGCGCTCGTGCTCACGATCCACCACCTCGTCGCCGACGGCTGGTCGCTGCCGGTGCTGTTCGACGACCTGTTCGAGCTCTACGCCGCGCAGACCAGCGGTCGGGATCTGCGGCCGGTCGTGTCGTACCGCGAGTATCTGCGCTGGTTGGCCGGCCGCGACCGCACGCGGACGCGCTGGGCCTGGGAGCGCGCGCTGTCCGGCGTAGCCGAGCCCACGTTCGTCGGGCTCGCCGCACCCGACGAGGCACCGGCAGGCCTGCCATCGGCGGTCGAAGGGACCGTGCCGGCGCCCGACACCGCACGCCTGCGCGCGCTTGCCCGCGACCGTGGCCTGACGCTCAACACCGTGGTCGGTGGTGCGTGGGCACTGGCCGTCGGTGCCGCGACCGGGCGCGACGACGTCGTCTTCGGCGCCGTCGTGTCGGGCCGTGACGCCGAGGTGCCCGGCATCGACGAGCAGGTCGGGCTGTTCATCAACACGGTGCCGGTGCGCGCGCAGTGGTCGCCGACCGACACGGTCGCCGCGATGCTCGCCCGCCATCAGCAGGAGCAGGCCGAGCTGCTCGGCCACCAGTACCTCGGTCTGCCCGAGGTCCAGGGGCTGGCCGGCTTCCGCGAACTCTTCGACGCGCTGTTCGTCTTCGAGAACTTCCCCGCAGTCCCCGACGACAGCGATGGCGGCCTGCGGATCGCGGGGGTCGGCGAGTCGGTCGAGGCGCGGACGCACTTCGCCGTGTCGATGCAGATCTTCCCGGGCGAGGACCTGGCGCTGCGGCTGCAGTACGACGACCGGCGCGTCGCGCACGAACGTGCACAACGCCTTTTCGAGTGGTTCGTCTCGTTCCTCGAGCAGTTCGTGGCCGACCCCGACGGGTTGGTGGGTCGGTTGGATGTGTTGGGTGTCGGTGAGCGTGGGATGTTGGAGATGGGGTGGAGGTCGTCGGCTCGGATGCTGGGTGGTGAGTCGGTGGCTGAGGTGTTGCAGTGGCGTGGGGATGGGTTGTCGAGCAAGGTGGGGTTGGTGTGTGGTTCGCAGCGGTTGTCGTTCGGTGAGCTCAACGAGCGGGTGAATCGTCTGGCGCGGTTGTTGTCTGGTCGTGGTGCGGGGCCGGAATGTGTTGTCGGTCTGGCGTTGCCGCGTTCGGTCGACATGGTCGTGGCATTGTTTGCCGTGTTGCGCACGGGTGCTGCGTATCTGCCGTTGGATTTGGATTATCCGGCGCAGCGATTGCGGTTGATGGTGGGGGATGCCGCTCCGGTCTGCGTGCTGTCGTCGCGTGGCGCGGTCGGGGCCTTTGGCGACCTCGGTGGTGCGCCGGTGGTGGTGGTTGATGATGCCGGTGTGGTGGCGGAGTTGGGGGAGTCGTCGGGTGGTGGGCTGGGTGACGGGGAGCGGCCGGTATTCGCGCCGGGTGTGTCGGGGCGTTTGGAGCATCCGGCGTATGTGATCTACACGTCGGGGTCGACGGGGTTGCCGAAAGGGGTGGTCACGCCGTACCGGGGGTTGACGAATATGTTGGCCAACCATCGTGAGGCGATCTTCGGTCCGGTGGTGGCCGCTGCTGGTGGGCGGCGGTTGCGGGTGGCGCACACGGTGTCGTTCTCGTTCGACATGTCGTGGGAGGAGTTGTTGTGGCTGGTTGAGGGTCATGAGGTTCACGTGTGTGACGAGGAGTTGCGTCGTGATGCTCAGCGGTTGGTTGCGTATTGCCGGGAGCATTTGATCGATGTGATCAATGTGACGCCGTCGTATGCGCGGGCGTTGATCGATGAGGGGTTGCTGGCCGGTGAGCATCGGCCGGTGCTGGTGTTGCTCGGCGGCGAGGCGGTGTCGGAGTCGGTGTGGGCCGACCTGCGTGACACCGATGGTGTGGTGGGCTACAACCTGTACGGACCCACGGAATACACGATCAACACGTTGGGTGGGGGCACCGGCGACAGTGTGACCCCGACGGTGGGTAAGGCGATCTTCAACACCCGCGCGTATGTGCTGGATTCCGCGCTTCGTCCGGTGCCGGTGGGGTCTCCCGGGGAGTTGTACATCGCTGGGGAAGGGCTGGCCCGGGGCTACCACCACCGGTACGGGTCGACCGCGCAGCGGTTCGTGGCCGATCCGTTCGCCGAGGTGCCGGGTGGGCGGATGTACCGGACCGGGGATCTGGTTCGCCAGCGCGCCGACGGGAACATCGACTTCCTGGGCCGCACCGACGACCAGGTGAAGATCCGTGGATACCGCATCGAGCTCGGTGAGATCGTCGCCGTGCTCGAGGCCCACCCCAGCATCATCCAGGCCGCGGTCACCGTGCACACCCACGGCGCCAACGCGGTCAAACGCCTCGCCGGATATCTCGTCCCGGCCCAGCCCACCGATCTCACCGCAGACCCCCACGCGTTGACCGGCCGGATCCGGGACCACCTTCGCGACCAGCTGCCCGAGCACATGATCCCCGCGTCACTGGCCGTGATCGACAAGCTTCCCCTGACCGTCAACGGCAAACTCGACACTCGCGCCCTACCAGCACCGATCTACACCACCGACCAACCCCACCGGCCCCCGCGCACTCACCGCGAACACACCCTCTGCCGGCTCTACACCCAACTCCTGGCCGCCACCGACGTCGGCATCGACGACGACTTCTTCGAACTCGGCGGCGACAGCATCATCTCCATCGCCCTGGTCACCCAGGCCCGCAGACAGGGACTGCATTTCCGCCCTCGGGATGTGCTCTCCTGCCGCACCGTCGAGGCGCTCGCCGAACTCGCGACACAGCGGCATCCGACCCAGCAGCCGCGACAGGCGGCCGACCCCGGCACCGGCCACGTTCCGGCCACCCCGATCACCCGCTGGCTGGAGGAGCTCACCGACCGGATCGATGGCTTCCACCAGTCCGTCACCGTGCAGACGCCGGTCGGCGCCGACGTGGCCGGGCTACAGCTGGTGCTGCAGGCGCTGCTGGACCACCACGACATACTGCGGGCCCGCCTGGACCGCGAGCACGGCTGGTCCCTGCACGTGCCAGAACCGGGCTCGGTCAGCGCCGCCGCGCTCCTGACCCGCGTCCCGGCCCCGACCGACCACGACGATCTCGTCGCCCTGATCGCCGAGAACGAGACACTCGCCGCACGCCGGCTGGACCCCGACAACGGCGTCATGCTCCAGGCCGTCTTCCTGGACACCGGCCCCACCACCAGCGGACGCCTCATCCTGCTCGCCCACCACCTCGTCGTCGACGGCGTCTCCTGGCGCATCATCCTCGACGACCTCCCCGACGCCTGGGCCCAGGCCCAGACCGGACAACCCATCATCCTGCCCCCGGTCGGAACCTCCTTCCGCACCTGGGCGAACGCGCTGGCCGAAGCCGGCCGAACCCGGGCCCGCGCCGCCGAGCAGCCGTGGTGGGAGCGGATCGGGAACGCTCCCACCGGCCCGTTCACAGCCATGGCGCTTGACCCCGATCGGGACACCGCGGCGACGATCCGCGAGCGGACGATCGTGCTGGAACCGGACTGGGCCGAGCCGCTGCTGACCCGCGCCCCCGCCGCACTCACCGCGACCATCAACGACCTGCTGCTCGGCGCGCTCGGAGTCGCGTCCGCCGAATGGCGTCGACGGGCCGGTCGTCCGAGCGATGCCGGGACGCTCGTCGCGTTGGAGGGACACGGCCGCGAGGAGCACGTCGGCGACGTCGACCTGACCCGCACCGTCGGCTGGTTCACCACCGCGTTCCCGGTCCACCTCGACATCTCGGCGCAGGCCTGGCCCGGCGTGGTGGCCGCGGATCGCGCGGTCGTCCAGCAGATCGTGGCCGGCACCGGCGCGCAGCTCTGCGGTGTCAGCGACGGTGGGCTGGGCTACGGCGTGCTGCGTTACCTCGATCCCGAATCCCACTCGGTACTGGCCCGCGCCGCGAGCGCGCAGCTGCAGTTCAACTATCTCGGCCGCTACTCCTGCGACGGCGAGGGCGGCGAGGCCGGCGATTGGCGCACGCCTCCCGGTCTGAGCCCGCTCAACGGCGGTCGCGGAGATGACATGCCGGTCGGCTATCCGCTGGTGCTCGACGTGATGGCGATCGACGTCGACGGGCGTCCCGAGCTGCACGCCTCGTGGGAGTGGCCCGAGGCGTTGCTCGGCGAGCACGAGGTCGTCGCGCTCGCCGAGCTGTGGTTCGAGGCGCTACGCGGAATCGTCCGCAGCATCGTCGCGCGGTGACTCCTACTTCGGTCCGGACTTCTCCAGCTCCGGCACCACCAGGTCCAACGCGTAGGGGATGCTCAGCACGCTGTTGAACGTCACCGCGGCGCCGGGGAACGGGAGTTCGGTGTAGTCCAGGTAGGACACCCGACCGTCACGGACCACGTCGAGGCGGTTGTAGATCGGGTCGTCCCTGAGCTGGTTCAGCGTGTCCGGGTCGGATGTCCAGGCGAGGCGGTCGACGTCGAGCAGGCCGGACTCCTCGGCACTGACAGTGGCCAGATTGTCCTGCACACGACCGGAGATCCACGGCGGTGTCGTCTCGAATCCGAGGTCGGAGAAGAACCGCGCCTTGGGATCCTGGGGCGAGAACACCTGGTAGCTACCACCGCTCACAGTGGCCATCACGAGCATGGTCTGCTCTGCCCATTCCGGGTGCTCGGCACGGACCTCGGCGAACCTCGCCTCGACGTCGGTGATCAGGTCCTTCGCCCGCTGCTCGCGACCCAGTGCACGGCCGGCGGTCAAGGTCATGTCCTGCCAGGTCGCGCCGAACGGGTCGAAGTCCGGTGAGTGCGCCACCGTCGGAGCGATCTTGGACAGGGTGTCGTACTCGGACTGGTCGAGGCCTTCGTACAGCGCCAGGATCAGGTCGGGCTGCGCCGCCGCGACCTTCTCGTAGTTGATCTCGCCCGCAGTGGCGATGATCTCCGGCTTCTCGTCGCCTGCCGCCGCACTCGCCCAGGGGAAGATCGCACCGGGCTGCTCGTTGAACCACTCGGTGGTGCCGACCGGCTTCACCCCGAGCGCCAGGACCGGATCCTGATCGCTCCAACCGATCGTGACGACACGCTTCGGTTCGCTGTTGATCGTGGTGGAACCCAGCGCGTGGGTGATGGTCACCGGAAATCCCGGCGCGGGGGCCTCCTCGGCGGGAGCAGCGGACGGCGATGTGGTGTCGCCCTGGCCACACGCCGTCACGACCAGTGCCGTGGCCAGCACGAGGAGGAACGGGGAACTCGCGCGGCGACGCCGCGCAGTCGAACCGGACACCAGACTCCTGATACAGGTCAGGGGAGTGCTGGACATGGATAGTCCTTTCAAGCCAGGCGTGCCCCGCAACGCACCGGAGCATCCGGCTGATATAGCTTTGCCTATCCATACTCAGGCTTCAAGTACTTGACCCACCGAAACAGGCATTTCGTCCGAACGGTCCACCGGGTGTTCCGCCAGACGGCCCACAGCTGCGCGCACCGGTCAACGGTGATCGGACCAGGCGGCCCACAGCCGCGCATACCGGCCCCCCGAGGCGACGAGCTCGTCGTGGGTCCCGCGCTCGACCATTCGCCCGGCGTCCAGCACCACCACGGTGTCCGCACCGACCGCCTGGGTGAGACGGTGGGCGACCATCAGCCCGGTCCGGCCGGCCAGCGCCCGCCGCGCGGCGGCCTCGAGCGCCCGTGCCCCCGAGCTGCCGGCCTCGGCAGTGGCCTCGTCGAGAATCGCGACGGGCGGGTCGGCCAGCACGAGCCGGGCCAGCGCAAGCTGCTGGGCCTGCACCACGGTCAGCGAGTGGCCGGCCGATCCGACGATCGTCTCCAGCCCGTCGGGCAGCGCCTCGGCCCAGCTCAGAGCGTCGACGGTGGCCAGTGCGACCCGAAGCTCGTCGTCGGTCGCGTGTGGCTTCGCGAGCCGCAGGTCCTCGACCAGCGGTCCGGCGAAGACGTGCACCTCCTGAGTGATCAGCGCGACCGTCTCGCGGACGACGGCCGGCCCCTGCTCGTCGAGCGTGGCGCCGCCGATGTCGACCCTGCCCCGGGTCGGCCGGTGAACGCCGGCGACGAGCTTGGCCAGCGTGGTCTTGCCCGCCCCGCTGGCGCCCACCAGGGCGACCCGGGCGCCGGGGGCGATGTCGAGGTCGACGCCGTCGAGGACCTCGTGACCCTCGACGTAGGAGTGGCCAAGGCCCCGGGCGCGCACCGCGGCGTCGACCGGGCGCACCGGGTGCTGGGGCTGCTGCTCGGCGGGCAGCTCGGCGACCCCGACGATGCGGGCCAGGCTCGCCGCCGCCGACTGGGCGGTGTCCAGCAGGAACAGCACCTGGTTGATCGGGGAGAACAGGTTGATGAAGTAGAGCGCGGCAGCGCTGGCCGTGCCGATCGACACGGCCCCGTCGCGGACCAGGAAGAACCCCGCGGTGAGTACGGCGGCCAGGCCGATGAACTCTGCGAGGTTGAGCAGGCCGAAGAAACCCGTCTGCAGCCGGACCACCCGCAACGCGAGGTCCACGACCTTCTGCGAGCGCGAGCGCACCCGCTCGGCGTGTTCGTCGGCCAGCCGAAACGCCCGGACGGTGGCGGCCCCGCCGACGGTGTCCAGCAGTTGCTGCTGCTGGACACCGCCGACCACGCGCTGCTCGCTGTAGATCGGGGTGGAACGGGTGAGGTACCAGCGCGCGGTGAGCACCTGGATCGGCACGGCGAGCAGCGCGGCCACCAGGAACCGCCAGTCCAGCGCGGCGAGTCCCACCAGGGTCAGCACGATCACCAGGCCGGAGCGAGCGAACTCGGGGACGGCGTCACGAACGGCTTCGCCGACGAGCGAGACGTCCGCGGTGACCCGGGAGGTGAGATCGCCCGAGCCGGCGGCCTCGATCCGTTCCAACGGCAGGCCCAGGGCGCGGGAGACGAAGCGCTCGCGCAGGTCGGCGAGCATGTTCTCGCCGACCCGGGCGACGAACGCGAGGCCCAGCACCGCCAGCAGCCCCTGGCCCAGCGCCACCGCGACGAGCAGCGACACCGGTCCGTTGACCGCGTCCGCGGGCGCGCCCCGCACCACGAGGTCGACGATGCGGCCCAGCAGCGGCGCGACGAGCAGGCTGACGGCCGCACCCGCAACCAGCGCTGCGAGCGCGGCAGTCGCGCGGGCCCGGTGTGGGCGCACCAGTTCGGCCAATGCGGCGCGCAGCCGCTTGCCGGTGGCGACGGGCAGCAGCGCGCGCGACGACCCGGGGCTCACGACAGCACCGTCTCGCGGTAGCCGTCGTGGGAGTGCAGGAGGCCGGCGTGGGTGCCATCAGCGGTGATCCGGCCGCCGTCGAGCACGACCACCCGGTCGGTGACCGCGAGCAGTGCCGGGCTGGTGGTGAGCATGATCGTCGTGCGGCCGCGGCGGACCTCACGCAGCCCGGCCGCGATCCGGGCCTCGGTGACGGTGTCGACGGCCGTCGTGGGGTCGTGCAGCACGAGGACGGGGGCGTCGGTGGCCAGCGCCCTGGCCAGGGCCACCCGTTGCCGCTGACCGCCGGACAGCGAGTGGCCCTGCTCGGAGATCTCGGTGTCCCGGCCCACGGGTAGCGCGTCGACCACCTGGTCGGCCTGCGCGGCGGCCATCGCGGGTTCGAGGTCGCGGTCCGCCGGCGCGCCGGCGAGCACGTTGTATCGCACCGTACCGGCGAACAGCTCGGCGTCGTGCGCGGCGACCAGCACGGCCCCTCGGGTGTCGGCAGGCGGGTACTCGCCCAGTGCCACCCCGTCGAGCTCGACCGCACCGGAAGCCGGATCGACCTCGCGGCCCAAGCAGTTCATCAGCGCGACGGCCTCGGTCGGATCGGCCGCGACCACGCCGAGAAGCTCCCCGGCCGGTACGGTGAGGTCGACGCCGTCGAGCGGGCCGTACACGAGCAGCCGAAGCCGAAGGCGCCCGGCCGAGGACGCCGGGGCCGGCCGGGAGCCGGCCGTGACCGCCGGCGGCGCGTCGAGGACCTCCGCGATCCGGGCGGCCGACGCGCGAGCCTGCGCGAGCCTTCCGCTGACCCAACCGAAGATCTCCAGCGGCGTGATGAGGAACTGCGCGAGCCCGACCGCCGCCACCAGCTCGCCGACACTGATGTCGCCCGCCGCCGCGAGCCGGCCGCCGACCAGAGCCACCAGAGCCAGGAAGAGCCCGTTCGCGGCCAGCACCGCGCCCTGGTACCAGGCCTGTGCGCCGGTCGCGCGCAGCGTCGCGGCCAGCGCCTCCCGGCTGATGCCGACGTAGCGGCGAACCGCCGCGGGCTCGGCGCCGATGCCCTTGAGCACCCGGACCCCGGAGACGAGGTCGGCGGCCATCCCGGACGCCTGCGCGGCCCGCTCCTGCTCCGGTCCGCTGCGCCTCTCCAGCGGCTTGCCGAGCAGATGCACCGCGTACAACAGCGGTGGCGTACCCAGCAGGATCAGCAGGCCCAACGGTAGCGAGATCCGCAGTAGCGCGACCGCCGCGACGATGAGGGCGGCCATGGCGGCAAGCCCGAGCGGCAGAGCGAAGTTGACTATGCCCACGCGCTTGGCGTCGGACACGGCGATGTTCGTGAGGCTGCCGGGCAGCCGCCCGGCCTCGGCCCCGCCGCGAGGGTCGAGCACCCGGTCGGCGATCAGCAGTCGCAGTCGCTGGTCGGCGAGCACGTCGGCCAGCCACGACCGGCGGGCGCCCCAGCGGTAGCTGAACGACAGCGCCGCGAAGTCCAGGCCGAGCACCAACAGCCAGCCGGCGAGTGCCCGGGGGTCCCCGGTGGTCACGGCCTCGTCGATGATCACGCCGACCAGGACCGGGACGAGCGCCTCGCCGGTCTGGTGCCCGATGAGGAACAACGCCGCGATGCCGACGTGGCGCCGGTAGGCCCCGACGGAGGCGCGCAGGACGGACCTTCCGGAGCTCATATCGGTAAGGTTATCCTTACCGGTGTCTGGGAGCGGGAGGGAGTCTTCACCTGCGCGTCGTCACGTTCGGACACCGCTGCGGGCGCGGACGTCATGACGTGCTCCGAGAACCTGTTCGACGAGGAGGAGGTCGCGTCGGCAGGCATCGGTCGTATCCTTCGATGCGGGGGGTGGCGGGAGCTCGCGGGGGAGCGTAGGGCGAGGCGGCCCTGTCGTTGATCAGGCCCTGTCGTTGATCAGGCGGTGCGGGATCCCGTGTGCCCGGCGAACCGCGACGATGCACGATGATGACGCTCATGAGCGAAGCCGGTGAGGTCCTCCCACGGCGCCCGGTGATCGGGGTGTTGCATCCCGGATCCATGGGGGCATCGCTCGGGTCGGCGCTCAAACGGGTGGCCGGCGCAGTGATCTGGGCGGTGGCCGGGCGCAGCGTGGCGACGTCCAGACGGGCGGAGATCGCCGACCTCGTCGGAGTGCCGGATGTCACCGAGCTGACCCGCCGCGCTGACGTCATCATCTCGATCTGCCCGCCGCACGCCGCGCGGGATGTCGCGGAGCAGGTGGCGGCGGTCGACGGACGCGCCAACCGGCCGCTCTTCGTCGAGGCGAACGCGGTGTCACCGGGCACGGTTCGGGGTATAGGTGAGCTGCTGGGCGCGGACCGCGTCGTGGACGGGGCCCTCATCGGTCCGCCCGCGTGGGAGCCGGGTCGTACGGTGCTGTGGCTGTCGGGCGCGGCAGCCGTCGCCGTCGCCGGCCTGTTCGAGGGCTCACCGTTCGAGCCGCGGGTGCTGGGTCGCGATCTCGGCTCGGCGAGCGCGCTCAAGGCATGCTTCGGGCTGCAGAGCAAGGTACTCCCGGCGGTCTGGCTGGAGTTGGCGGCCGCTGCACGCGGGTTCGGGGTGGAAGACGCCCTGCGCGACGAGCTGGTTCGGGCTGGGGTGGACTACGCCGCGGAGCTGCGCGACGCGGGCCACCGGGCCGGGTCGAAGGCGTGGCGGTGGGCGGGGGAGATGGACGAGGCTGCCGACGCCCTCGGCGCACTCGGGCTGCCCGACGGGTTCTCCCGGGCCGCCGCGGAGGTCTACCGCAGGCTGGCCGAGGGGAAGCTCACCGCCGACGGTGCATGAGCGTCACTCAGCCGGCCAGCGGAGTCTGGGTCATGCCGCCAGCTTCATGATCGTTGAAAGGGAACCCGGAACCGCACATGGCACCGCTGACTGTACCCAAACGTCGATCAAGCGCTCGGCACCTTCGCGCCCGGATCGACGCGCCATCGGCGGGCCGGGCGGCCCGCTGTCAACGGCGGGCGCCCAGCCAGCCGAGCAGCGCTGCCACGCCGTCCTCGGCCAACGCACCCGGCAGGTCGGACCCGAACCGCCGCGACGCCGTCGTCCGCCACTGGGCGCCGCAGACCGCGGATCCGAGTGCTCCGGCCGCAGCGACCACCGCGGGCAGCACGGGAGCGAACCCGTCGCGCCGTGCGACCGCGCCCGCCGATATAGCGCCGAACAGGGCGCGTGGGACCAGCCCGGGCGGCGCGAGGCGACTCGGCGTCGCCGGCAACTTGTCGACCACCAGCTCACCGGCCGCCATCAAGGCGGTCATGGCCCTGCCCGCGCGGCTCCCGAACCCGGACGCGAGCCAGCCGGAATCACCGCGCGCCGAGGTCAGCGCCACGGCCGCGATCCCGGCCGACGAGCGCGAACCCGACGCCGCACCGAGTGCGACAGCGCGAAGCAGGCTGCTCATCAGGATCATCATGTCGTGATCTACCCGGAAGCGCGGGCGAGCAACCGGTCGACGAACTCCACCTGGCCGCGGACCAGCTTGCGCCGCGCCGTCGCGGTGTCGAACCAGGCTGCCCGATCGATCTCGGGAAAGGACCGGATCCGTCCGGAACCGCGCGGCCATTCCAGGTCGAAGGTGTTGCTGTGGATGTCGTCGGCGTCGAAGTCCGCCGCCACCGCGAACGCGGTGAGCCGCTTGCCGCTGGTCTGACGGACGGTGCCCAGCTCCACCAGCGGCCCCGACGGCACCGGCGAACCCAGCTCCTCGGCGAACTCGCGGGCCGCTGCGTCCCGCGGGTCCTCGTCCGGACTGTGCTCGCCCTTGGGCATCGACCATGCCCCGTCGTCGCGGCGTGCCCAGAACGGTCCACCCATGTGTCCGAGCAGCACCTCGAGATCGCCGGCGACCGGCCGGAACAGCAGGATCCCCGCGCTCAGCACCATGGCGTTCAGACCGGCTGCGCGTCGCGCCAGTGGATCCACGCCCTCAGCAGGTCCAGGTCGTAGCGCGGCCCGCCCACGCCCACGGTGAACAGGGTGACCCCGGCAGCCACCAGGTCGCCGGCGACCTCCTCCGGGGGCTTCGACACCGCGGCCGACCGCTGAATCATCGTCGGGTCGCGCCCGACGTCGGCGCAGTGCCCGTCGAGCACCGCGTTCTTGTGCGCGAACGTCGCCGCGTCGCCGAACCCGTGCCAGATGTCGGCGTACTCGGCGGTGTAGCGCAGGGTCTTCCGCTCACCGCCGCCGCCGACGAGGATCGGGATGTCGCGGGTCGGTAGCGGGTTGAGCTTCGCCCAGCGGGCACGGATCCGCGGCAACGACCGGGCGAGGTCGGCCAGCCGGGCGCCGGCGGTGCCGAAGTCGTAGCCGTACTCGTCGTAATCGCGCTCGAACCAGCCCGCACCGATGCCGAGGATGAGTCGCCCGCCGCTGATGTGGTCCACGGTGCGTGCCATGTCGGCCAACAGCTCCGGGTTGCGGTAGCTGTTGCACGTGACGAGGGCGCCGATCTCCACCCGGGTGGTGGCCTCGGCCCAGGCGCCCAGCATCGTCCAGCACTCGAAGTGCTTCCCGTCGGGCTCTCCGAAGAGCGGGAAGAAATGGTCCCAGTTGAACACGATGTCGACACCGGCCTGCTCGGCGTCGGCGACGGTGCGACGGATCTCGGCGTAGCCGGCGTGTTGGGGTTGGAGCTGGAGTCCGATCCGGATCGAGTGGCTCATGCACCTGATCCTTGCACCGGCAGGCGGCAACGTATCGCTGGGACGAGAAGCCCTCGGCCGGGCGGGATCCTCAACCCGAACCGACGGGCAACCGCCGGACCCATAGTTCATCGAGCCGCCGCTCGACGATGCTGCCGACCGGCCAATGGGAGACGAGGGCGATGAGATCATCGGCCTCGTCCACCGAGCAGCACGCGCACGGGTCGTAACCCTGTTGTTGCAGGCTCGACCGGACGGCCTCGACGTACTCCTCCCGGGTGAGCGGCACATCGGCCACCGCGGCGGTCGTCGTCGCCCGATGCGAGTTGAGCCCGCCGAACCCGCGCCCGCACCCGCAGCCGCCGTCGGGATCGTCGCGGTCCCGCCGACAGATCTCACCGATCCGGACCAGCTCTCCCTCGATGCACCAGTGGTAGTCGGTGTCGCGCTCGCCCTGCGTGTGGGCCGTGGCCACCAGAACCTTCATCGCTGTCCTCCCCGAGGTTGTCCTGTCGCGTCCGTTGTAGCGGTCGGCACCGACAGTTCTTGTCTCGAAGGTGTCCGGGCGCGACAGTTCGGCCACGGCCCGCCACGGTTTCGGCGGCTGGGCCGGTCACTGCGCCGCTCCGTTCGTTCAAGATCCTTGTTGCCCTCGTCTCAGTTCGGGGACCTCGGTTGGGTTGGCCGGGGATCGGGCCGCGGTGTGAGGATCGCCCGGCGTCGCCCGGTCCTGGCCAAGGACGTGGGCTCAGGAATGCGGTCACCGTTGGACAGGGTCAGGATCGCTGAGAAGAGGTTATGCTCGCCTCGCCCAAGGATCGGCAAAGATGCAGGAGACGCATTGTTCATTTCCCGTTCGTCTGCCCGCCCGCTCGTCGTCGGGGTCGTGTCGCTGCTGACGGCGGCCCTCACCGCATGCGGCGGGGAGTCCGCCGATCTCACGATCTACTCCGGCCGCAACGAGCAGCTCGTCGGTGGTCTGCTCACCCAGCTGGAGGAACGGATCGGCGGAACGGTCGAGATCCGCTACGGCGACACCGCCGAGCTGGCCGCACAGCTGCTCGAGGAGGGCGACGGCACCGAGGCCGACGTGTTCTTCTCCCAGGACGCCGGGGCGCTTGGTGCGCTGGACCGGGAAGGCAGGCTCCAACCGCTGCCCGCACCGGTGCTCAGCGCGGTACCCGAGCAGTACCGCGCCGTCGACGGCACCTGGGTGGCCACCTCCGCGCGGTCGCGGGTGCTGTTCTACGACCCGCGCCAGGTGCCAGAGGCCGAGGTGCCCGCCACCCTGGACGAGCTGCTCGACCCGAAGTGGAAGGGCCGAATCGGCTACCCGCCCACCAACCCCTCCTGGCAGGCGTTCGTCACCGGGATCCGGGTGGTGCGCGGCGAGGAGGGCGCACGGCAGTGGCTCAGGGCGTTCGCGGCCAATGAACCGGTGCGCTTCGGCAACAACATCCAGACCCTGGACGGGGTGGACACCGGGCAGATCGCGCTGGGTCTGTCCAACCATTACTACTGGTACGAGCGGGTCGCCGAGCTCGGTGCGGACAAGGTCACCGCCGAGGTGTTCTACGTCCCGGGGGGCGACCCGTTGGGGCTGGTGAACGTGGCCGGCGCCGGCGTGCTGGCCTCCACCGACCAGCCGGAGCCGGCGCGCCGCGCCGTGGAGTTCCTCGTCTCCGACACCGCCCAGCAGTACTTCGCCGATGTCACCGCCGAGTACCCGGTACGTGCCGGCATCACCTCCACCGTGCACGATCTGCCCGAGCTGAGCTCGCTGCAGCCGCCGGATATCGACCTGTCGGATCTGTCCACACTGCAGCAGACCCAGACGCTGCTGCAGGAGGCCGGCCTGAGCTGATGGCCTCTGAGCTGATGGCCTCTGAGCTGATGAGCACTGTGCAGGCCCGACCGGCACCGCCGCTGCCGACCGGTTCGCCGCCGGTCCGGGCCCGCAGGCGGCGGATGGGCGCGTCGCCGCCGCTCGTCGCGGGTGCGGCGGTGGCCGGGCTGCTGGCGGTCACACCGCTGGTCTATCTCGGCATCCGGGCGCTGGAGTCGGGCCTGGGCACGTTCGTCGAGATCCTCATGCGCCCCCGAACCGGTGAGCTGCTCGTGCGCAGCGTCGCGTTGGCCGGGTCGGTCACCGCGGCCTGTGTGGTGATCGGCACGATCGGTGCCTGGCTGGTGGTGCGGACCGATCTGCCCGGCCGGCGGCTCTGGTCGGTGTTGCTGGTGCTGCCGTTGGCGG
Source organism: Pseudonocardia sp. (assembly GCA_050701075.1). Lineage (GTDB taxonomy): Bacteria > Actinomycetota > Actinomycetes > Mycobacteriales > Pseudonocardiaceae > Pseudonocardia. The sequence continues at coordinate 41,409 of JBOHEP010000322.1, forward strand.
TGCCGTCCTACGTCGCCGGCTTCACCTGGATCTCCGAATGGCCCGGCCTGGCCGGCTTCCCGGGTGCGTTCGGGGTGCTCACCGCGGTCAGCTTCCCGTACGTGCTGCTCCCGGTGGCCGCCGCACTGCGCGGTGGGGACGGCGGGCTGGAGGAGGTGGCGAGATCATTGGGGCATCGGCCCCTCCGCGTGTTGCTCGGGGTGACCCTGCGGCGGGTATGGCCATCGGCCACCGCGGGTGGGCTGCTCGTGGCCCTGTACGTGCTCAGCGACTTCGGCGCGGTCTCGCTGATGCGCTACGACGCGTTCACCCTCGGCATCTACACCAGCTATCGCGCCACGTTCGACCGCACTCCGGCCGCCGTGCTCGGGTGCGTCCTGGTCCTGCTCGCCGCCGTACTCACCTGGGGCGAGTCCCGGGCCCGGGGTCGGGCCGCCACCCGGGTGGGTCGTGGGGTCACCCGGGTCGCGTTCCCGATGCGACTGGGTCGATGGCGGTTCGCCGGGCTCGGGTTCGTCGGGGTCGTCACCGTCATCTCTTTGGGGATTCCGGTGTACAGCCTCGCGCACTGGATGCTCGTCGGATCCTCGGCCGGTGTGCAGTGGGGCTCGCTCGGCGCCGCGGCGCTGGTCACCGTGCAGGTGGCAGGGCTCGGGGCGCTGGTCACCACGGTGCTCGCGATCCCGGTCGGGGTGCTCGCCGCACGGCACCGCGGCCGGCTCACCGCCGGGATCGAGACCGCCGCGTACGCCGGACACGCGCTGCCGGGCGTCACGGTCGGACTGGCGCTGGTGTTCGTCGGCATCCGGCTGCTACCCGACCTCTACCAGGAGAACCCGCTGCTGGTCGTCGGCTATGCGGTGCTGTTCCTGCCGCTGGCGATCGGAGCGGTGCGCACGGCGGTGGCGGCCGCGCCACCGGTGCTGGAGGAGGTCTCCCGGTCACTCGGGCACGGGCCGGTCGCCACGTTCACCCGGGTCACGCTGCCGCTGGCCGTGCCGGGCGTCGCGGCGGGGGCGGCGCTGGTGTTCCTCACCTGTGCCAAGGAGCTGCCGATCACGCTCATGTTACGGCCGACCGGTGCGGACACGCTCGCGGTCCAGTTGTGGAGCCAAACCGGCGCGGGTGCGTTCGCGGCCGCCGCCCCGTACGCCGTTGTGCTGATCCTCGTCGCCGCGATTCCGACCCTGCTGCTGGACCGGGTGCTGCGTCGGAGCGGCGCGTGAGCGACCTTGCGAGCGAACCGTCGGTCGTGTGTTCGGACCGGGGGCGGCAAAGGCCGGCCAGTGCGCTGTCGGTGTCCAAGGTGCATGCCGGATACCCGGGTATGCCGGTCCTGCACGGCGTCGACCTCGAGGTGCCGGTCGGGGCACTGGCGGCGGTGCTGGGTGGATCGGGCTGCGGAAAGACCACGTTGCTGCGGGCGATCGCCGGGTTCCACCCGCTCGACGGTGGCACGATCAGGCTCGGTGGCGAGCTGGTGGCCGGAGACGGCGTGGACGTTGCCCCCGAACGCCGTCGGGTCGGGTTGGTACCGCAGGAGGGGGCGTTGTTCGGGCACCTGAGCGTGGCCGCCAACGTGGGGTTCGGGCTCGTCCGGGCGGCCCGCCGTGGGCCGCGGGTCGAGGAGATGCTGGAGCTGGTGGGCCTGGGCGGCTACGGCCGGCGGATGCCCGGCGAGCTCTCCGGTGGTCAGCAGCAGCGGGTGGCACTGGCTCGGGCGTTGGCCCCGGCCCCGGCACTCGTGCTCCTCGACGAGCCCTTCACCGCACTGGACGCCGGGCTGCGCATCGAGGTCCGCGAGCAGGTGCGAGCCGCGTTGCGCGCCGCCGGAGCCACCGCGGTGCTCGTCACCCCCGATCAGCAGGAAGCGCTCGGCGCCGCCGACCTCGTCGCGGTGCTGCGCGACGGGCGCGTCGTGCAGGCCGCACCGCCGCGCGCGCTCTACGGCGAACCGGTGGACCTGGGGGTCGGGGCCTTCGTGGGTGACGCAGTGGTGCTCGCCGCGACCGTCCGGGGCGGTTGTGCGGATACCGCGCTCGGGGTGGTCCCGGTGGCAGTGGACGTCGCAGACGGCCCGGGGCAGGTGTTGCTGCGCCCCGAGCAGCTCAGGCTCTCGGCGGCTGCCGGTGCACCGGTGTGCGCCACGGTGCTCGAGGTCGTGTTCCATGGCCACGACACCACCGTCCTGCTCGACGTCGACGGGGTGCCGGTGCGGTGCCGCACCGCCGAGCCGACCTCGCCCGAGGTGGGGGAACGGGTCGGTGTCCGGGTGGACGGGGCCGCGCGGTTCTACCGCGACCAGTAGTCGTACGGCGTGTTGGGTTCGGCAATCCGCCGCCGTCGCGCCTGTATACCGACTGGCTCGATCCGACGGCGTACGGATAGCCTTACGCCGTGCGGGTCGGGGGACCATGCATCGGAGTTGTCATGAGCTCAGGTAGCCGACCAGCAGATGGTGGGCCTCGATTCAGGTGCGCGTGCCAGCGATGACGAGCATGCGGGCTTCGAGACTGTTCATGGTGGCGACGCTGGTCCTGGTGCTGGTTGCCGGCCTGCTCACCGCCGTGGTGCTGCTGGGTCGCCAGCCCGAGGCCAACGCGGGGGAGGAAGTCTTCCTCGAGGCGGTGGACGGCGCTGGCGAGAGTCCGTTCGCGCCGCAGGCCGGCCCGTCGCCCGCGGCGGCGCCTGGCGGCCAGGCCGGGGCAGCGTCGAACATCACCCTCGCAGCGCAGGCGTGCAACGCCGAAGGTCTCATCGCGTCGCTGCAGAACAACCAGAGCCTGGCCCTTGCGTGGATCCAGGCGCTCAACGCCGATCCGACGTTGCGGTGGAGCGGCGGCACCAAGGTTCAGGTCAACCAGATTGCCGCCTACATTCGAGAGCTCACTCCGCAGATTCTCCCGAACGATGTCCAGGTTACCAACTATCAGTACACGAACGGTGCCCCGAGAGCGGTCCAGTCCGTACTGCAAAAGGGCACCGCAATCATGGTCGACAAGGCCGGTGTCTCGAGAGTTCGCTGCAAGTGTGGCAATCCGCTCACGCCGAAGAGACTGCTCAAGGCGAAGCCGGTCTACCACAACAAGCCGTGGTCGGGCTACAAAGAGGTCAACGTCATCGTCATCGTCGTTCAGCGGGTGGACGAGCGATGTGACAAGGACGAGTACTTCGACGGTCGGGACTGCCGGGATATCCCTGACTGTGACAACGACGAGTACTTCGACTACGACGCGCGAGACTGTCGCAAGTTCCCGACCTGTGACGAGGACGAGTACTTCGACTACGACGCGCGGGACTGCCGTGAGTTCCCGAAATGTGATGACGACGAGTACTTCGACCATGGCAGCCGGACATGCCGTGACCTGCCGAAGTGTGAGAATGGCGAGTACTTCGACTACGGTGTCCGGGACTGCCGAAAGATTCCGGACTGTGACGAAGACCAGTTCTTCGACGGCCAGGACTGCCGCGACGAACCTTCGTGCAATCCGGGCTATCGCTTCGATGACGGGTCCTGTGTCCGGGAAAATGCGCCAGTTGTGCAGGTAGCGGAGTGCCCGGCCCCGCAGGTGCCGAACGACGAGGGGGAGTGCGCGGATCCGAACCGGTCGGCGACCCAGGCCGGCCCGGAGACCAGGGTTGCGAACCAGGGCCCGCAGGCAGAGCCGTGCCTGGTTGCGGGGGAGATCCGCAGCGCTGCGGGGACGTGTTTCCCGCCGTGCCCGGTTGCGGGTGAGGTGCGCGACGGCACGGGAGTCTGTGGGCCGCCGCCGTGTGCGGTTGCGGGCGAGGTGCGCGACGCACAAGGGGTCTGCAAGCAGCCGGTTCAAGGGCCACCGGTTCAAGGGCCACCGGTCCAGGGGCCGCCGGCTCAGGGACCGACGGGTGATGGGTCGACCGGTAATGGGTCGACGGGGAACGGGCCGACCGGTGACGGGTCAGACGGATTGACCGAGCCAACGGAGAACAGCGAGACAACCGACCAGGGCCAGGTTCCGGGGTAGGCCCGGCCGGCCGGGCGGCCGGCTCACGGCAGGAGCAGGAGCTTCCCGGTCGTCCGGCGGCCCTGCAGATCCTCGTGGGCGAGACGCGCCTCAGCCAGCGAGTACCGATGCCCGATGCGGACGTCGAGGGTGCCGTCGGCGACGGCGCCATAGACGGCGGCGGCCCGGGAGGTGAGTTCCTCGCGGGTGTGCACGTGGTCGAACAGCTTCGGCCGGGTGAGGAAGACAGATCCGGCCGCGTTGAGTCGCTGCGGGTCGACCGGCGGAACCGGGCCGGCGGCCGCGCCGTAGAGCACCAGCATCCCGCGCATCCGCAGGCTCGCGAGGCTGGCGTCGAAGGTCGTCGCGCCGACACTGTCGTAGACCACCGCGACACCGGTGCCACCGGTGAGCCGGCGCACCTCCGCGGCGAGGTCGTCCACCTCGGTGTACCGGATCACCTCGGCGGCCCCTGCTCCACGCGCGAGCTCTTCCTTCGCCGCCGTCGACACCGTCGCGATGACCCGGGCGCCTCGTGCGGCGGCGAGCTGGGTGAGCAGCAACCCGACGCCGCCGGCCGCTGCGTGCACCAGCACGTCCTCGCCGTCGCGCACGGGGTGGGTGTCGGTGACGAGGAAATGCGCGGTCATGCCTTGCAAGAGCGCGCCGACCGCGGCCTCGTCGGACACCCCGTCGGGAACGGCGACGGCCCGGTTCGCGGGCACCGCGACCAGCTCGGCGTAGCTGCCGAGCCCCTCGGCCCAGGCCACCCGATCATCGACGGCCACCTCCTCGACACCGTCGCCCACTGCCAGCACCCGGCCCGCCCCCTCGAGGCCGGCGACATAGGGCAGCTGCATCGGGTAGATGCCCTCGCGCTGGTAGGTGTCGATGAAGTTGACGCCCGCCGCTACGACCTCGACGAGCAACTCGCCCGGGCCGGCCACCGGATCGGGGAGCTCGGTGAGGGTCAGGACCTCCGGCCCGCCCGCTTCGGTGATCTGCACTGCGCGCATGCCGCGATCATGCCCCGATTGCGGTGGCAAGCTGTGGCCGGGCCCGCGGCGTCGGCTCGACCGGGTCCCGTCGCACCGTGCCTGACCACACCGCCGCCGCGCCGACCGTGACCAGGCCGGCACCGAGCACGTGCAATGACACCAGCACCTCGGGCACCGCGAGGGCGAACTGGGTACCGCCCAGCGCGCCCTGCGCGAGCACGACCGCGACGAGTGCGGAGTACCGGCGCTGCAGCGTCGCGGGTGCGCCGACCGCGCGCAACGTGAAACCGAGCGCGACCAGGACTCCGAGGTAGGCGAACAGCAGGTTCGCGTGCACCTGCGCGAGGACGGCGACGGAGACGTCCAGCCGTGGGGTACCGGCGTCGCCTGCGTGCGGCCCGGCCGCCGTGACGAGCGTGCCGGCCACGAGTAGGGCTGCCAGCAGGCCGGTGCCCGTCGCGATCAAAGCGCGCACCGGGGCCGGGACGACTCGGTGCGCCGGCCCGTCGCCCTCGGTCGCGGCGTCGACGAGTTGCACCGCAAGCCACACCAGCACCATCGAGACCATGAAGTGCACGGCCACGGTCCACCAGGCGAGCCCGGTCAGCACCGTCGCACCGCCGATCAGCGCCTGCGCGACGACGCCGAGCGGCTGGACGAGTGCGAGCCGGGTGAGCCGGGCACGTCGCGGCCGGGTGTTCAGCGCCGCGAGCAGGCAGGCCCCGGCGACCAGCACCACGACGAAGGTGAGCAACCGGTTGCCGAACTCGACCCACTGGGTGAGTGCCGCGACCTCCGGGTGCTCGACGGGCACCAGGCTCCCGGGGAAGCACTCGGGCCATTCCGGGCAGCCGAGCCCGGAGCCGGAGACCCGCACGACCGACCCGGTGACCGCGATGCCGGCCTGGGCGAAGACCGCGGCGATCGCGAACCGGCGCATCAGGACCGGCGGCGTTGGCGGAAAGTGTTCGAAACGGGCCACACGGCGATGGTAGGCGGGGCCAACCGCACCGGCGGAAAGGGCGACACCCTCGCCTCGGGGGTCAGCGGAGCTTGACTGTGCGGACGGCGAGCAGGGCCGCCCCGGCCGTCCAGGCCAGCAGGACGAGCACCGGCACCCAGCCCGGGCCCTGCCCCGCGGCCAGGGCGTCGCGCAGCCCCTCGGCGAGAGCGCCCGACGGCAGCACAGCCGCCACCGCGGCGAGCGACCCGGGGAGCTGCGCGAGCGGGATGACGATGCCGCCCGCCAGCAGCAGGATGAACCACACGACGTTGGCCACCGCCAGCACCACCTCGGCCCGCAGCGACCCGCCGAGCAGGATCCCCGCTGACCCGAACGCCGCGCAGCCCAGCAGCACCAGCAGCAGCGCCCATCCCAGGCCGCCGACCGCAGGTGCCCAGTCCAGCGCGAAGGCCACCCCCCCGAGCACCGCGACCTGCACCGCGACGACACCGAGCACCGCGACCAGCCGCCCGGCCACCAGCAGCCAGCGCGGCAGCGCGGTCGCGGCCAGCCGCCGCACCACGCCGTAGCGCCGGTCGAAGCCCAGTGCGATGGCCTGCCCGGTGAACGCCGTGGACATGATGGCCAGCGCGAGCACCCCGGGTACGACGGCCTGCACCCGGGGCTCGGGCAGCGCGACGACGTCCAGCAGGGTCAGCCCGACCAGCAGCACGGCCGGGATCAGCAGGGTGAGCAGCACCTGCTCGCCATGGCGCAGGGCCAGTCGCAGCTCGATCGCGGACTGGGCCGTGAGCATCCCGATCCGTGAGCCCGCTCCGGGACGGGGGGTGAAGGTGCCGGGCGCGAACCGGTCGGTCATGTCCTCAGCTCCCGACCGGTGAGCTCGAGGAACACGTCCTCGAGGCTCCGACGGGCGACCTGCACGTCGTCGGCCAGCACGTTCTGCGCCACGCACCACGACGTGATCGAGGACAGCACGGCCGGGTCGATTCGCCCCTGCACGAGGTAACGCCCACCGATCGTCTCGGCGACCCGGTAACCGGCAGGCAGGACGGCGGTGAGGTCGCCGACGTCCAGCCCCGGCCGGGCGCGAAACCGCAGCTCCTGCCGGCCGTTGCCGGCGGTCAGCGCCGCGGGGCTGCCCTGCGCGACGACCCGACCGTTGTCGACGATCACCACCTGGTCGGCCAGCTCCTCCGCCTCCTCCATGAGATGTGTGGTGAGCAGCACCGCCACGCCGTCGCGGCGCAGCGCCGAGATCAGCTCCCACACCAGGCGGCGGCCCTGCGGGTCCATCCCGGCGGTGGGCTCGTCGAGGAAAACCAGCTCGGGCCGCCCGACGATCGCGCAGGCCAGGGCGAGGCGCTGCTGCTGGCCGCCGGAGAGCCGCTTGTACGGGGTACGCGCGCAGGAGCCGAGCCCGAGCACGTCGACGAGCCAGGTCACGTCCAGCGGATGCGCGGCACAGGCCGCGACGACCCGCAGCATCTCCGCGGCGTGCACGCCCGGGTATGCCCCACCGCCCTGGGGCATGACGCCGATGCGGGCGCGCAGCGCGTCGGGCGCTCCCCGGGGATCGACGCCGAGCACGCGCACCTCGCCGGCGTCGGGGGAGAGGAACCCTTCGCAGATCTCGACGGTGGTCGTCTTGCCGGCGCCGTTGGGGCCGAGCAGGGCAAGCACGGTTGCCGACGGCAGCTCCAGGTCGAGCCCGTCGACCGCGGTGGTGCGGCCGTAGCGCTTCGCCAGCCCCCGGACCGAGACGGCGGGTGGCGATGTCGAGCTCACGACCGGAGTCTAGTGAGCCCCCGGCGAGCTCCCGGACCCGACTGCGGGCACCGGCGGCGCGGGATTCGGCCACGACAGCGCGTCCACGTCCGCGCCGGTCTGCCCGGCCAGCTGCCGGTGCACGACCAGCAGGGCCACCAGCAGGATCCCGACGCCGGCGAGGATGGCCATCGGTAGCTGGTACGCGCGGAAGTCGAAGTCCGCGCCGGTCGGCGGGACCATGACGGCGAGCACGGCCGAGGCGGCCAGCGCGGCGCGGCGGTAGCGGGGGAGCCCCTGGGTCGCCGCCAGCGGGATCGCCGCCCACAACAGGTACCAGGGGTGCACGACCGGACCCAGCAGCACGACGGCGCCGAGCCCGGCACCCAGGCCGGTGACCGCGTCGATGCGCCCGCGCAGGACGGCCAGCAGCAGCATGGCGCAGACGACGGCGGCGGCCAGTCCGCCCAGACCGCGGGTGATGGTCAGGACGGCGTCGGTGTGGTCGCCGAGCCCGGCCAGAATGCCGAACTGACCCGAGAGCTGGCCGAGGTCGGTGGACAGCGACATCCAGCTGCGGATCAGGTTCGCGGTGCCAAGGGTCCGCGTCCAGCCGAAGCCGAGCCCGGTGCCGTATCCGAGCCCGGCGAAGACCGCGACCGCGATCCCGCCCAGGACCGCGGTGGCGGCGCCGACGTCGCGCACGCGTCCGCCCCGCCCCCGGGCCCAGGCCATCCCGAGAAAGCCAAGGGCGAGCAGTGCGGGCAGCTTGACCGCGGCCGCCGCGGCGATCAGCATCGCGCCGAGCAGGAAGTGTCGGTCGAACCCAACCGGCCGGGCGCGTAGCCCGACCTCCAGACCGGCCAGCATCAGCCCGATCATGAGTGCCTCGTTGTGGACGCCGCTGACCAGGTGGAACAGTACCAGCGGGTTCGCCGCGCCGAGCCAGAGCGCGAGGCCGGGCTCGAGACCGCAGCGCCGCGCCAACCGTGGCAGCGCCCAGACGACCAGCGCGAACCCGGCCAGCGCCAGCGCCCGGTGCGCGAAGAGCCCGAGCACGACGTCGTCGCCGATCAGGACGCTGATCCCGCGGCCGAGGGTGAGGAACAGCGGGCCGTAGGGCGCGGGTGTGTCGCGCCAGATCGTCGGGATGGTGCGGACCAACGGATCGTCGACGCCCAGCGCGGCCGCCGGTCCGAGCGTGTACGGGTCGAGACCGCGGGCGGTGATCGCGCTCTGTGCGAGGTAGCTGTAGACGTCGCGGGAGAACATCGGTGGCGCCACGGCCAGCGGCAGCGCCCACAGCGCCGCGGTGCGGGCCAGCGCGCCACGCTGCGGGGCCGGGGCGACGGCGCCGTGGTTGCGGAGCATCTTGCCGATCCAGAGCCAGGCCAGCACGAGCATGCCCATGCCGGCGTAGGTGACGGCGATGGAGACGGTGGCGTTGCGGCTGGGCAGGCTGAGCAGGCGCAGCCCGCCCATCGGGTTGGGCACCGGCAGCGCACCGGCTCCCAGCGCGCCGACCGCCATCAACAGCGCGCCGGTGAGACCGAGCCGTCGAGCCGCCCGACTGGGCTCGCGCGCGGGATCCGGGAGCGGTGCGGCGCGTACCCGGTCGAGCCCGGCTGCGGCCATGGCCTGAGACTATCGAGTCCCGTTCGGGTGACCGCCCGCACCCGCGGACCAGCGACCTTTGCCGTCTCGGCCGATATAGGCAACACTGGTGTTGTGAAAACAGCCGGGCAGCCAACCGGGCAGCGCAGCCGCGCCGTCGTCGGGGGGGCCGTCGTCGAGGGGACGGACGCTCCCACGACCGGCGACGGCAGCACCCGGGTGGCCGTGGCCCGGTTGCTGATGGAGCAGGGCCCGGTCACCGCGGCCGCGGTGGCCGCCGAGCTGGAGCTGTCCGGCCCCGCCGTGCGCCGTCACCTCGACGCGCTGATCGGTGACGGCGAGGCCGAGGTGCACGAGGCGTCCCGTCGAGGTCCCCGGGGCCGCGGCCGTCCGGCTCGGGAATATCGCCTCTCCGACGCCGGCCGCGCCCGCTTCGGGCACCGCTACGACGAGCTCGCGGTCTCCGCGCTGCGCTACCTCGCCGCGCACGGCGGGGTCGAGGCGGTGCGCGGGTTCGCCCGGCACCGCGTCGACGAACTGCTCGGCGACCAGGCCGAGCGGATCGCCGCCGCCCCCACCGCGGATGCCCGGGCCGACATCCTCGCCGGTGCGCTCACCGACCGTGGCTATGTCGCCGAGGCCCGCGAGGCCGGCCACGGCATGCAGCTGTGCCAGCACCACTGCCCGGTGGCCCACGTCGCCGCCGAGTTCCCGGCCCTGTGCGAGGCCGAGACCCAGGCCTTCGCCGAGCTGCTCGGCACCCACGTGCAGCGGCTGGCCACCATCGCGCGCGGTGACTCCGCATGCACCACACACGTTCCGCTGGATGATCCCGAACTGTTCCGGCGGCTCGACCCCACCACGATCACAATCCCGAGAGGGAGGCAGTCCGAATGACGACCGCTCCTGAAGTGACCCAACCCCTCACCCAGGAGGAGACGCTCGCGACGCTCGGCCGCTACGACTTCGGCTGGGCCGACTCGGACGCAGCCGGCAC
>JBOHEP010000323.1:0-3906 GCA_050701075.1 Pseudonocardia sp.
GCCGGCCGCTGCCCAGCTTCGACCAGGCGGCCATCGACGGTTACGCCGTGCGCAGCGTCGATCTCGCCGGTGCGAGTGTGGACGAGCCGGTGGTGCTGCCGGTGGTCGGGGAGATCGCGGCCGGGTCGCGCCAGCCGCTGCGGTTGCAACCCGGGCAGGCCGTCCGGGTGGTCGCCGGCGCGCCGCTGCCTACGCTGGCCGACGCCGTCGTCCCCGTCGCGCACACCGACGGCGGAGCGGCGAAGCTCGCTGTGCACCAGGGGGTTCCGTCCGCGGCGTTCGTCCGGCGGATCGGCGAGGACACCCAGCCCGGCGACGTTGCGGTGCGCCGCGACGCGGTGATCGGCGCTGCGCATGTGGGCCTGCTCGCCGCGGCCGGGCGGGACAAGGTGCTGGTCCACCCCCGGCCGCGGGTGTCGGTGCTGGCCGTCGGTGACGAGTTCGTGGAGCCGGCCCGCGTACCGGGTGCGGGGCAGATCGTCGACGTGTGTTCGCATGCACTCAGCGCTGCGGCCCGTGATGCCGGCGCGGAGTCAGCGCGGGTCGGGCTCGTCCGCGGTGACTCCCGCGAGGTCAGCGCCGCAATCGCCGACCGGCTGCCGTTCAGCGACGTGGTCGTGGCGTGCGGGGCGATCGGCGGCCGCGCCGGCGCGGAGGTCTGCACGGCGCTTGCGGGGCTCGGTGAGCTGGACACCACCCGCGTCGCCATGCACCCCGGCTCCACCCAGGGCTTCGGCCGGCTCGGCCCGGACGGTGTTCCGACGTTCCTCTTCCCGTCGCAGCCGGCCTCCGCGCTGTTGCTGTTCGAGATCCTTGTCCGGCCGCTGATCCGGGTCGCGCTGGGCCTGGGCGCCCCGCACCGCCGCACGGTGACCGCTCGACTCACCTCCCCGGTCAGCTCCGTCCCGGGGCGTCGCGGTTATCTGCGCGGGCGGCTGTTGCGCGAGCAGGCCACCGGCGACTATCTCGTGCAGCCGTTGGGCACCGCCGGCACCCACCTGCTGTCCGGGCTCACCGAGGCGAACGGGCTGATCGTGCTGCCCGAACAGGCCACCGACGCCGGTATCGACGAGCCGGTCACCGTGGTGTTCCTGCCCATCCCCCGGTGAGCGGGCAGGTGGCGCACGCGCTCCCGGAGCGTTCCGGGCGGCACCCGGGCTGGCCGGCCACCCTCGGTGCGTTGCGCACCGCGGCCGGGCTGGTGGCCGTGCGCCCGGTGCGGCTGCGCGACGGCGGTGCGTGGTCGACGATCCGGATCCGGGACGAACGGCACTTTGCCCCGTGGGAGCCGACCACGCCCGGGAGCTGGGCGCAGCGCCACGCGGCGGGGGAGTGGCCGGGCCGCTGGTTGCAGCTGCGCGCCGCGGCCCGGCGAGGTGCGGTGCTGCCCTTCGGCGTGACGCTGGACGGCCGGCTGGTCGGGCACGTGATGGTGGGCAACGTGATACGCGAACCACTGCTGTCGGCCTACGTCGGCTACTGGTGCGACGCGCTGGTCGCCGGCGGCGGGATCACCACCTCGGCCGTCGCGATGGTCGTCGACCACGCCTTCGGCCCGGTGGGGCTGCACCGGCTCGAGGCGACCGTGCGTCCGGAGAACGTGGCCAGCCGCCGGGTGTTGGCCAAGCTCGGGTTCCGCGAGGAGGGCCTGTTCCAGCGATACCTTGATGTCGACGGAGCGTGGCGCGACCACCTGTGCTACGCGATGACGAGGGAAGAGCCGCCCCCAGGCGGCCTGACCGCCCGCCTCGTTGCCGCCGGCCGGGCACGGCGGCCCTGACCCACCCCACCTGTTCCGCCCCGCCCCGGCCACCTCGCCCGGCTTGCCCCGTTCGCCCGCCCCGCCCCGCCCGGCCCGGCGATCAAGGACAAAATGTCGCTTGATGATCTCTGCGGACAACCTTCTGCCCTTGATCGCGGGATGGCGGCGCGTCGCTGCCCGGTTGGAGCCGGGGGGCTCACTACCGTTGGGGTCGGACGCGAGCTTTCGCTGGTAGGCGCGGTGCGTCCGAACTGCGCAATCGGGGGAGAGGAGGCAGCCGTGCCCAGCTCGTTGATCTTCGTAGGCCTGGTGGTGATCTGGCTGCTCATTCTCGTGCCGTCGATCGCGCGGCGCCGGCAAGAGGTGGCGCGGCCGAGTCTGGCAGCGCTCTCCGGGCGGGTGCTCGATCGCCCGAGGCAGCGGCGCCGAACCCAGGAGGTGGACGTGGTGGAGGAGGCGGGCGGGACCCGGCCGGTGACAACCCGATCGGACCGGGAGTGGCCCGAACCGGCGCGTGAGCAGCCCGACCCGGACCAGCGCGACGACGGGGTGCGGGTTCCGGCGGCCCGTACCTCCCCACCAGGGGAGTCGGACGATCTGGCCGACCCGGTGCGAAATTCCGACGACCCGGCGGGGGAGCCAGCCGACCTGGCGCGGGAGTCGGATGGCCCGACGCGGGAGGTCGACGACCCGAGGCGGGAGATCCACGACCCGATGTCCGAGATGCGGGACGGCGACGACCGGGGCTGGGAGCGGCCCCAGCCCCGGTATCGGCCCGGCCGCGGCGGTTTCGACCCGGAGGCCGCCGCGTTAGCGGCCCAGGCCCGGTTCGCGTTCCGCCAGCGCGTCGTGCTGGCCCTGTTGGTGAGTGCTGTGGTCACAGCGATCGTCGCCGTGTTCATCGTGTCGGGCCTGTGGTCCCCGCATATCGTTGTCGACCTCGTGCTCGTCGGATATCTGGTCTACCTACGACGCCAGGTGCGGATGGAGGAGGCCATCCGCGAGCGTCGCGCGGCCCGGATGGCCGGCACCCGCCGCCCGTCCGCAGCCGAGGATCCCGAGCTCGACGAGTGGGCCCGGCGGGGCCGCGAGGCCGCTCGTCGACCGCCGGTTGAGTATCCGCACGATGCAGCCACCCTTGACGAGGACGAACTCGACGAACCTGAGGTCGGGCTACAACCCGCCTTGCCCCGGCTGCAGCCCGGCGCCCTTCCAGCGTTGCCTCCGGGCGTCGCACTGGTGGAGGCCGAGGACGACGACCCGGACCTGCACGACCTCGGCGGGTCGGCGCGGGCGTACTACCGGCATGCCGCGGGTGAGTGATCGGCTGATAAGGTCGGCTTCGTCAGGTGAGGGGCCTGTCATGGGGCTGTGGCGCAGTTGGTAGCGCGACTCGTTCGCATCGAGTAGGTCAGGGGTTCGATTCCCCTCAGCTCCACCATGGCGTCCTTACTCGCACACCCGCCCGTGAGCGCGGTGGCAAGGAGGGCGCCGAGGTGTTTCGTTGCGCCGTTGTGTGGCTCGGCGCTCCGGCGGTCGCTCCCGTGGATGGTTCGGGTGGCGTGGACCAGGCTGGCGTAGGGCTCGGTCAGGCTGTCTTGGGTGGTGGTTGGGGTGTGGTCGGCCGCGTCGAGGTAGAGCCGGTTGAAGATCGCTTTGTTGAGGTTCTTGCGGGCTTCGTCCGGGGCGGTGCGGTACAGCCCTGACCGATGCCGGCATCCCCCACTTCACCGGCGGCCCGCACCCGCACTCGCTGCGCCATGGCTTCGCCGTCGCCAACCTGCGACGATGGGCCGCGGACAACGTGGACCTGGCCGTGATGCTGCCCTACCTGTCCTGCTACATGGGTCACGCCGACCTTCGCGGCACCCAGTACGTATTTGACGTAGTCGATGATCGCCCAGCCGACGTCGTCCAGTAGCGGCAGACTCAACGGCCGACCCGTCTTGCACTGAACGATCGTGATCCTCTTCGCCCGCCAGTCGAGATCGCCCAGTTCGAGGCGACGCAGATCCGCCAGGCGGGCTTCGGAGCAGCGCAGGCCACAGGCGTAGATCGTGCGGAACAGCACCGGCATGACCAGGTGGCGCAGCGGAACCTGGCTGCGGTAGTGGCAGCGGTCGGTCTGGGTGAACAGCGCCGCC
>JBOHEP010000324.1:0-4460 GCA_050701075.1 Pseudonocardia sp.
GTAACCGACGCCGAGCGCGTCGAGATGGTGGGCGACGGCGAGCTTGTCGGTGACCGAGTAGCTGATGCCCTCGCGTTGGGCGCCGTCGCGCAGCGTCGTGTCGTAGACGTGGAATGCGTCGCCGAGCAGGGTTCCGGCCGGTTCGGTACGGGACATTCGGGGGGCTCCTGGCGGTTTCGGGGCGTGGCAGGGCAACAAAAAAGACCCCTCGCGGGTGCGAGAGGTCTGCGCGTCGGCTGCTGAGCTGTTAGCCGACGCGCTCGTCAATAATGATCACGCTGAGGTGGGGCACGGGGGCAGTCTGGCACGCGGCACGGCGGGTTGTCCAACCCGCCGTGATCAAGCCCGGCCTGCTCCGCCACACCGTCAGCCGACCGCGTAAGCCCTTCGGGGTCTGGATCACATCCCCAGCTTCATGATCACCGAACGGGAACACGGAGCCGCATCCCGGACGACTCCCCGTACCGACATGCTGATCTTGCCAGATCACCGCGGCTCCGCCGGTGCCGTGATCACCGGTTGGGAACCCGGAACCGCATTCAGCACCACTGCAGGTTCCCCAACAGCGATCACGCTCGACCCCTTCCGCGCACCGATCCCCGCACCACCTCCACGCGTGTCCAGGACCCGCCCGAACCCCGAAGAACTTTCCGCGGCGCAGCACCCTCCTGGACCCGGCCCCTCGCAACGAGCGGCACGTTCGTCCACACCTACCGGACGAAGGTGCCGTTCGTTCGTTCCGGTCAGGTGGAGGGCACCGCCTGGCGGCTCACCAGGGCGGCCAGGCGGTCGCCGATGGACTGGGTGTGGCCCGTCGTGCCGTGGTCGCGGGTCGCCAGGTCGAACGCCACCGCCGCCTCGATGCGCCGTGCCGCCTCCGGGTTGCCCAGATGATCCAGCAGCAGCGCGACCGACAGCACGGCCGCGGTGGGATCCGCGATGCCCTGCCCGGCGATGTCGGGAGCGCTGCCGTGCACCGGCTCGAACATGCTGGGGTTGCGCCGGCTGACGTCGAGGTTGCCGCTGGCGGCAAGCCCGATACCCCCGGTGACGGCGGCGGCCAGATCGGTGAGGATGTCACCGAACAGGTTGTCGGTGACGACGACATCGAAGCGACCCGGGTCGGTCACCATGTGGATGGTGGTGGCGTCGATGTGCTGATAGGCCACGCTCACCTCGGGATGCTCCAACGACACCTCCTCCACCAGCCGCGACCACAACCGCCCGGAGAAGGTGAGCACGTTGGTCTTGTGCACCAGCGTGAGGTGGCGGCGCGGGCGGCGGGAGGCGCGGGCGAACGCGTCACGGACCACCCGCTCCACGCCGAACGCGGTGTTGACGCTCACCTCGGTGGCGATCTCGTTCGGGGTGTCCTTGCGCAACAGACCACCGGTGCCCACATACGGGCCCTCGGTGCCCTCCCGGACCACCACCATGTCGATCTCGGAGTTACCCGACAGCGGACCGCGGACCCCCGGGTACAAGCGAGCTGGCCGCAGGTTCACATGGTGGTCGAGCTCGAAACGCAGACGCAGCAGCAACCCACGCTCCAGGATGCCGCTGGGCACCGACGGATCGCCGACCGCCCCGAGCAGAATCGCGTCGTGCTCACCCAGCTCGGTGAGCACCGATTCCGGCAGTAGTTCGCCGGTGGAATGCCAGCGCGCGGCGCCGAGGTCGTAGGTCGTGGTCTGAGCACCCGGCGAGACCTCGTTGAGGACCTTCAGCGCCTCGTCGATGACCTCCGGTCCGATGCCGTCGCCGGGAATGACCGCAAGGCGCATGCCGAATGTCCTCTCTAGCGTTGACGTCGTTGAACGCTACCGGCTGCGACGGCTTCGGTCCGCTGCCGTCCACCTGATCGTGGTCACTCCAACAGGTGGAGCCGAACCTCACAGACCGGCGACACGCCGTCCACGGGCCCGGCATGTACCCGAGCGGACCATCGTGGTGCCGGTCGGCCGGGGCCGAGGACGACCAGACCCGATTTCGCTCCACCGTGTGGATGCCCACAATCACGATCGGAAGCGCGCCCACGGCTTGCGACGAGCGCGGGCGGCGGCGGACCATGACCACAGCCTGCCCACGCTTCTCGGGCGGGATGACGATTGCAGCTGGGCGTTTCTTGGGGGTGCGCTGATGACCGGTCGGCTCGGGATCGACGACATCAGCCCCTCGGTTGCCGGTGGCCGCCTTCCGAGCAAGGCCGTGGTCGGCGAGGTGCTCCCGATCGGGGCAACGGTCTGGCGCGAGGGCCACGACGCCGTCGCCGCCAACGTCGTGTGGCGCAGGTTCGGCAGCCAGGGCGCGCAGTACGTCCGGATGTCAGCCATCGAGATCGGCACCGACCGGTTCCGCGCCCTCGTCGCAGCTGACGAGCCCGGGCTGTGGACCTTCCGGGTCGACGCGTGGAGCGATCCGTGGGCCACCTGGCGCCACGCCGTGACCGTCAAGCTCGACGCAGGTCAGGACGCGACGGAGCTCGCCAACGACCTCGAGGCCGGCGCGCGGCTGCTGCAGCGGGCCGGGCGGCGCCCCGCCGAGCGGCCCAACCGCGACCTCCTCTTCGGCGCCGCCGATGCACTGCGCGACATGGCCCTGCCGCTGCCCGACAGGGTCGCCCCCGCGCTCTTCCCCGCCGTCGAGTCGATCATGACCGAGCGTCCCGTTCGGGAGCTGATCACCCGCGGCCACACGCAGCAGGTCTACGTCGACCGGCCGCGGGCGCTCTACGGCTCCTGGTACGAGTTCTTCCCCCGCTCGACCGGAGGCCGCGACGAGACCGGCCGCGCGGTGCACGGCTCGTTCGTCACGGCGAGCAAGGAGCTGGATCGGGTGGCCGCGATGGGATTCGACGTGGTGTACCTGCCGCCGATCCACCCGATCGGCAGGACCAACCGCAAGGGCCGCAACAACTCGGTGACCGTCGAGCCCGGCGACGTCGGCTCGCCGTGGGCGATCGGCTCGGCCGAGGGCGGCCACGACGCGATCGACCCCGGGCTCGGCACCCTCGATGACTTCGACGGCTTCGTCGCGAGCGCCCAGGACCTGGGCATGGAAGTCGCGCTCGACTTCGCGTTGCAATGTGCACCCGACCACCCCTGGGTGACCGAGCACCCCGACTGGTTCACCATCCGCCCCGACAGCACCATCGCCTACGCTGAGAACCCACCCAAGCGCTACCAGGACATCTACCCGATCAACTTCGACAACGACCCGGCTGGGATCTACGCCGAGTCACTGCGGGTGTTGTTGCACTGGGTGGAACACGGGGTGCGGATCTTCCGCGTGGACAACCCGCACACCAAGCCGCCGAACTTCTGGCACTGGCTGATCTGGCAGGTCAAGGACCGGCACCCGGACGTGCTGTTCCTCTCCGAGGCGTTCACCCGCCCGGCGCGGCTCTTCGGGTTGGCCCGGTTGGGGTTCACCCAGTCCTACACGTACTTCACCTGGCGGACGACCAAGCAGGAGCTCACCGAGTTCGCGCTCATGCACGCCCAGCGCGCCGACGAGGCCCGGCCCAACCTGTTCGTCAACACCCAGGACATCCTCCACGAGTCGCTGCAGACCGGCGGTCGGGCCATGTTCGCCATCCGCGCGGCCCTGGCCGCCACGATGTCACCGTCATGGGGCGTCTACTCCGGTTTCGAGCTCTACGAGTCCGAGCCGCTTCGGCCCGGTAGCGAGGAGTACCTCAACTCCGAGAAGTACGAACTACGTCCGCGTGACTTCGCCGCCGCGGCCGCCACCGGTGACTCCCTGGAGACCTGGCTCACCCGGCTCAACGAGATACGCCGCGCACATCCGGCATTGCAGCAACTGCGCAACATCGTCTTTCATCACGTCGACAACAATGCCATCATCGCCTACTCGAAGACCGAACCGACCACCGGCGACGCCGTGATCGTCATCATCACGCTGGATCCGACCGACGCGCAGTACGGCACGCTCACGCTCGATCTGCCTGCACTCGGGTTCGATTGGGGGGCCCGGTTCGACGTGCGCGACGAGGTGAGCGGCGAGGTCTGGAACTGGGGCCATGACAACTACATCCGGCTGGAGCCCTGGAGCCACGTCGCACACATCCTGCGGGTGGACCGTGCGGTCAGGACGGGCCACTGATCGGATAGCCAGACTTCGAAGTAAGGGGTGGGCATGGCGCGATATCAGTACAGATGTGACGTCGACGGTTCCATCGATGTCACACGGCCGATCGGCACCGCGGCGCCGACATGGCCGTGTCCGGTATGTGCACATGATATGGCTCGAGTTTTCTCCGCACCCATGCTCGCCCTCCGGCGGGGTGCCGCCGTTGCCGCGATCGACCGCACCAGGGCGACCGCCGACGTGCCCGACGTCGTCTCGGCCCTTCCGCCCGCCGGTGCCGGTTGCCGCGCGATGGCGTCGAACAACCCAGCTCTGCGACGCTTGCCGAGGCCCTGACCGCTCGATCTGCC
>JBOHEP010000325.1:0-4157 GCA_050701075.1 Pseudonocardia sp.
GACTGGGCGGAGCTCTACGAGCGTTACGGGCTTGGCGAGTTCCTGGAGCGCTGCCGGGCCGAGTGGAAGGCGGAGTACGACTTCGTGCTCGTCGACAGCCGGACCGGCATCACCGACATCGGCGGCAAATGCACCGTGCAGCAGCCCGAGGTGCTGGTCATGCTCTTCACGGCCAACGAGCAGAGCATGCGGGGCACCCTCGACGTCGCCCGCCGGGCCGTCGCGGCCACCACGCCCTGCCGTACGACCGGGCCGGTTTGATGATCATGCCGGTGCCGACGCGCTTGGAGGCCCGCGTCGAGTACCAGCGTGCCGATCTATGGCGGCAGCGCCGGGACCCGACGACATCAGCTACTCCCTGGAGTCCGTCGCAGCAGTGATGGCCCACCGGCTGGACCGGACCGACCTGCTGGCCGAGAGCCGCGACTCCTACGTCGCCGCCGCGGCCCGTGCGGGGGCTGCGCGAAGGTGGCTCCGCGGGGTACGACGTCTACCTCAGCTGGGGCCCGCCGGATCACGAGCTCGCCGTCTGGATCACCGGGGAGCTCATCCGTCGATCGCTGCGCGTGTTCATGGCGAGCCCGGAGATCGCGCACGGGGAGACCCGGTCGCCGGCGGTGGCGATCATCCGGGGCTCGGTGACCCCGGTCGCGACGCCGGACCTCACGCCTCGGGCAGCTCGGCGGCGATCTGCTGGCAGAACTCGGCGGCGTCGGCGCCGATGAGCGCGACCTCGAGCAGCTGATCGAGCCACCGCGAGTAGCGGGCCACGACGTCGGGCTCGGTGAGCTGAAGGACGCCGCCGATCGTCTCGATGCGGACGAGGTCGCGATCGAACAGCGCCCAGCCCGAGGCCGGGATGACCGGGGAGTTGACCGTGAACGGGACGACGCCGAACGTGTGGCCGGGCAGGATGGCCATCTCGGCGAGGTGGGCGAGCTGTCTACGCAGGGTGACGGTGGTCATCTGCCCGATCCTGGTGCGCAGCGTGGCCTCGCCGACGATGTGCACGAACTCACGGCCGGGTTCGTAGAGGATGGCCTGCCGGCGGATCTTGGCGGCGATGACGTGGCCGAGCTTGTCCGGCGGGATGCCGTTGTCCGTCAGGAACTCGTTGCCGAGTGCCTTCTCGCGCATGTAGTCCGGGGTCTGCAGGCGCCCGGGGACCAGCGCCGGCTGGTACTCGGCCAGGAATGTGCACGACTGCGCAAGGGCGGTCAGCTCGTCCTGCAGGGCAAGCGGGCCGCCGGCCCCGGCGAGCCGGTCCTTGTACGCGCCGTATGCGGCGGCGGCCTTGTCACGCAGTGCGAGCAACGGACCCGGGTCGACACCGGTGGCCGCGGCCCATGCCGCGATCTCCTCGGAGGTGGGTAGCTGACGACCGGTCTCGATCTTGGAGACCTTGGGCTGTTTCCAGCCGACGCCGAGCGCGGCGGCGAGCTCACCGCCGGTCAGGCCGGCGGCCTCGCGAACGGCGCGGAGCCGGGCGCCGAGCGCGCCGAGGGCTCGGGCGACCGGTGGTGTGGGTGTGGGCAAGCGGGTTACGTCTCCGCGGTCATTCGGCGGGTTGCCGGGCCGCAAGGTAGTCGTGCAGCGGCACAGCTTGGGCGAGTGCGGTGTCGCGCCACTGTAAGTGATCGGCGATGACGTCCTCGCCCTCGAGTAGCTCGGCACCGGCGAACCGGAAGTCGTCGCCGTAGTGCATGCGCCACACGTCCCGGTCGTCCAAGAGCCAGTAGTCGTGCCGCGGTAGCCCCGCGAGCCAGCTGCCCTCCGGGACGGCGATGATCCGGATGTCCTCGCCCGCGGCCACCATCTGCGGGTAGATGGTGAGTTCCATCCGGGTGTAGTCGGTGGGCGGTTCGACCACCACCCGCACTGTGGTCTTCGTGCGGCCGGCCGCGATCTGAGTGCGTGTGCGGGAGAGTCGCTTCGACAGGTCGAACTCCGCACGTTCGCCGGCCAGGAACCGGGCCAGGTGGGCGTCCTCGTTCGGGTTTGAGTAGGTCTGCTGGCCCTCCAGCCGGTAGGCCGATGTTGTGTAGGTGGTGAAGAGCTTCGCCCATTCCGGGTCCTTGGTGGTGTGGATCCAGCGGCTCAAGACGCGACTCCTGCCTCGGCCAGGAACGTCTTGACTTCCGTGAGCATGGCGGGCCGGCCCTGCTCAGCGAGGAACAGTGCCGCGGCCCGAAGCACGGTTTCGGTGGGGAGGGCGATCCCGGTCTCGTCGGCGGCGACGTTGCGCAGCTGGGCCGCGGTGTCGGCGTCGAGGTGCGCGCCCTGGGCGACCATCGTGGCTAGCTCCTCGGTGAGGTAGATGGCCGAGCAGTCCTCCTCGTCGGTCGAACTGGCCGACTTGCAGAGCCGTCTGAGCTTCATGGGTACACGCCGACCTTCGTGAGACTGATGGCGCGCTCATGCTGACATGCAGCGCTGGTATAACGCAAGGACTTGCATGAACGCCCGGCGCCAGAATATATTCTGCGCATCCGCACGAAATGTGAGAGGCCCCGGCGGTTGCACCCGCCGAGGCCCGAGCAACCCCATCCGCTGCATGGAGGGCATTGCCATGCCAACGGTATCCCCATCCATGTCCATACGTCGCCTGTTCGCGCCTGCCCGCCGGTGGTCACGGCTGGTGTGGCCGGACCGGGGCCGGCACCGAGCTGGTCGATGTTCCCTGCTCGCGTTCGACCTCCGAGAACGCTCGACTCCTGCACTGGCATCGGCTGCCGGTGGCTGAGGGAGGGCAGCGCTGGGAGGCCGCCGAGCTGATCGCCGTCCTGGACGAGGGCGTTGCCCCGCGGTTGCTGGCCACCCATCCGGTGACCGGATGGTGCCGGTCGTGCCGGATCAGCGCGCCGTGCCCGGCCCGCACGTTGGCGGAGGCGGTCGCGCTGGTGGGGCGCGGCCGGGCAGGCGGTCCGGCATCATGCGGTCGGCGGGCGGCCCCTTGACAGGGCCGGGTGAGCGGGCCGCGCCCTGCCGCGTTTCGGCGACGTCCACGATGGCTGTCGATCCGTTCGGGTTCTACCGCGTGATCTCGGGATTCATCGCACGAGCCGGTATCAGTGCCGACCGGTCGACGCTCTGGTAGTGATGACGGGAACGGCATCACTGAGCTGGGTTCGCACCCGGCCCGCTGCACTGGCAGAATCGGCGGTCTGCCGGCGAGGCCGACGAGAGGTGATGTGGTGAGCGAGGGCGACATCGCCGGGTTACTGGCCGCAGCCGCCCGCAATGATCAGGAGGCATGGGACACCATCGTTGCGCGCTTCAACCGGCTGCTGTGGTCGATCGCCCGCGGGTTCAGACTGGACGGCGCCGCCGCCGCCGACGCCGTGCAGACCACCTGGCTGCGGTTGGTGGACAACCTGGACCGGATCGCCGAGCCCGAGCGGCTCGGCGGCTGGCTGGGCACCACCATGCGGCGGGAGTGCCTCCGTATTCTGCGCAGTGCCAGGCGGGAGGTGCCGTCGACCATGCCGGAGTGGCTCGACGACGCGCCCGGCGGGAATCGGCCGCTGGACGCCGACCTGCTCGACAACGAGCGGGACGCGGCGCTGTGGAGGGCGTTCGGCACGCTCAACGAGCGGTGCCAGCGACTGCTCAGGGTGCTCATGGCCTCCCCGCCGCCCTCGTACGCCGACGTGTCCGCGGCCCTCGACGTACCGATCGGAAGCATCGGACCGACCCGGCAACGCTGCTTGGCGCAGCTCCAGCGGGTGGCGCTGGCGGACGGGGTGCTGGGCGATCCGGATAACCGGAGAGCACGGCCATGATCGACGACGACGACGAGCTCCTCGAGCGACTACGGGACATCGCCGCGGCGGTCGACGGTCCACCCGAGCTGGTCGAGCTGAGCGCCCGTGCGGCGCTGTCGACCCGCCTGCTCGACCACGAGCTGGCGCAGCTGTTGAACGACTCCGAGTCCGCGGCGGGCGCGCCGGTTCGAGGTGAGGACCACCGGTTGCGGCTGCTGTCCTTCCAGACCGCCACCGTCTCAGTTGAGCTGCAGCTCGACGAGGTCGCCGGTCGGCTGTCGCTGCGGGGCCACGTGTCGGGCGCGGCCGGGGAGGTCGAGGTGGAGACGGCCACCGACCGGCGCAGCGCGTCGATCGACCCCGACGGCTGGTTCGTCGTCGAGGACGTGCCGG
>JBOHEP010000326.1:0-4789 GCA_050701075.1 Pseudonocardia sp.
TTCGTGGAGTTCCTGAAAAAACTCATGCACGATGCCCCGCGGCCCGTCTTCTTGATACTCGACAACGTCTCCTTCCACAAAAGCCAGATCGTCAAGGACTACGTCGCCTCGCTCGAAGGTCGACTGAAGCTGTTCTTCCTACCCGGCTACTCACCCGAGCTCAATCCCGACGAGTGGGTATGGAAGAACGTCAAGAACGACCAGATCGGCCGCGCCGGCATCGGGCGGTGATCTGAGCTGTTCGGACGCGCCACTCGCGCCCTGGAACGTCTTCAGCTTCCACCAGTGCCGCCGGAAACCGGTCACCGCCGAGTTGATCCGGGCCAGCTCCAGCGCCCCGACCTCCGACAGCGCCCGCGACACGGTCGGGTTCGACGGCACCGGCCCGGTCACCGGGGCGAGGTGGCGAAGTCCCTGGACGTCGCTGATCGCTTCCCCGCCCAGGATCTGCGCCACGACCAGGTCGATCAAGATCTGCCCGCGGTCATAGACCGGGTCGAACCCGCGGCGCGCCATCGCCGCCGACAACCCAGTCCGCAGCCCCACCAGCTCGGCCAGCAGTCGACGTGGCAACGCTCCGGCGAACCCGACCAGGCGATCGCCATCGCCGAGCAGTTCCAGCCCAACGGCCCATCAAGTACCTTGCACCGAACAGGTGCACCTACCCCGGTCAGATTACGATCTTCAACAATCGCATCCTGCCTGCTCAGGTGTGCCTCTCCCACGTCCTACGCCCGTTTCACCCCGGCGTGTCACCCCTTGGCGAAAGACGGAGGCCGGTCCTCACCGATCTCCCCCAGCGCCCGCCACTGGGTGGGGTCTGAGGCCACCGACCCGTACAGCTCGCCCTGATCACGCAACACCGCCAGGTCCGGGAACACCCGGCCGCCGTCAGCGATGCACACCGCGAGGTCGCCCAGCACCCGCCCGCGGTCGTGTACCGGGACGAACCCGCGCCGGCGCGGTCCTTCGACAGCGCCGCGGCCAGACCGGTGTTGTCAGCCAGCAGCCGCAGCACCGCCGACCCGGCATGCGACACGACACCGTGTCCGGCCACTTCCACCGTGAGATCCTTCGACCGCTGGTTGAGCTGCACCTGAAAAGTGCCCTCGATATGGGTGTCCTGCGTCTTTGATAACCGCATTCACCCAGCTCAGAGGTACTTTTCGCTGTCACGCCACACCGACCTCAAGATCACGATGAATACTTGAGGTTCATGCCAGGTTGTCCACGGACAACATGCCGCAGGGTCACCGTTCTCCCTGCGGGAGGGTCGGAGCTCCCCTGCGGAAGCCCTTCGAAGGCCACTGGCGGGCCCGCCACAAGGAGTACAAGATCCGGTATTAACATCGTTCTCCAGCTCCGGCGCCGTGAGCTCTCCCCCGGGGCCGATCCCTTACGCGCCCGTGACGAATCAAGCGTGCCCCGCCGCCATCGCGCCATCAAAGCAGCCTTGCCCTACGGTGACCGCCGTGCCGACCACCACCTCCGAGATCGAGCGACAGCTGACCCGTCCTCCACCGGGTGGTATGCGCGCCGATGCGCTCGCCGTGCTCGGCGGGGCGCTGCTGGTGGTGGCAGCCGCCCTGGTCGGGCGCTGGTTGGTCGCCGGTGGCACCAACATCTTTCTCGGTTGGCCGCCGCTGCTCGCCTCCTGGGCGCCGCACGTCGGGCCCGGCACGGCGCCGGCGATCCTCACCGCCGCCGTCGTCATCCTGGCCGGCCCAGCCCTGGCGGCCCGGATGCACTGGCGATCGCTGCTGGTCACCGCCTGGCTCGCGGCGGTGGCCTGGACGCTGTCGCTCGCCCTGGTGGACGGTTGGCGCGACGGTGTGGTCGCCCGGCTGACCAGCGATCAGGAGTACCTCTACGACGTGCCCCGGGTGACCGACATCCCGGCCACGCTGGCCACGTTCGCCGACCACATCCTCACCGACCGGCCCGGGTTCTGGGTCACCCACGTCGGCGCGCACCCGCCGGGCGCACTGTTGACGTTCGTCTGGCTGGACCGGCTCGGGCTCGGTGGCGGCGGACCGGCTGGGCTGTTCGTCATCCTGGTGGGGGCGTCGGCGTGCGTCGCGGTCGCCGTCACGCTGCGCGCGCTGGCGAGCGAGGGCCTGGCCCGGAAGGTGTTGCCCTACGGCGTCCTGCTGCCCGGGACCGTCTGGATCGGGGTGTCCGCCGACGGGATGTTCGCCGGGGTGCTGGCGTGGGGCGTCGCGCTGCTCGCGCTCGGAACCACCGGCGCGGGACGGCGCGCGGACCTCACCGCGCTCGGCGGGGGGCTCCTGCTTGGGTGGACGCTGTACCTGTCCTACGGTCTGGTGCTCGGTGGGCTGCTACCCATCGCAGTGCTCGCGGCGACCCGGGCCTGGCGCGCCCTCGTGCTCGGCTCGGTCGGGATGGGGCTGGTGGTGGTGGCGTTCAGCGTCGCCGGGTTCTGGTGGTTCACCGGGTTCGGGCGTGTCACCGTGATCTACGCCCTGAGCGCCGCTCAGAGTAGGCCGTACTGGTACTTCGTGTGGGCCAACCTCGCCGCACTCGCCTTCGCGATCGGCCCGGCGGTGTTGGCGGGCCTGCGCCGGTTCGCCGCGCAGCCCCGAGCGCTGCCACTCGCCGCGGCACTACTCGTCGGGGCGGCCGTGCTCGCGGTGCTCGTCGCGGACATCTCCGGGCTGAGCAAGGCCGAGGTCGAGCGGATCTGGTTGCCCTTCGCGGTCTGGATGGTGGTGCCGTGCGCGCTGCTCCCCCGGCCCCGCGCCTGGCTGGCCGTCCAGGCGACGTTCGCCCTGCTGGTCAACCACCTGCTCCTCACGGTCTGGTGATCCGCTGCACGTGAGACGCTGGCTCGGTGCCAGGCCGCGACCGTGACCCACAGGGCCGGGCCCGAAACGCCCGCCCCCGCGACGCCACCGGCCGCCCGTTGGCGCGCGCCACGGCGGGCGCGGAGCAGCTCCCTGACGACCTCCACCTGACCCCGACGGAGTCCATCGCGCAGGCTCAGCGTCTTCTCGACGAGGGCCTTCCCTTTTCGGCCCACGAGGTACTCGAGGCGGCGTGGAAGGCGGCGCCGGACGAGCAGCGCGAGCTGTGGCGCGGCCTCGCGCAGCTCGCCGTCGGGCTCACCCACCTGCAGCGCGGCAACGCCCGCGGCGCGGTCGCGCTGCTGTCACGGGCCGCTGAACGGATCGGGGCCTGGGCCGGGCCGTCGCCGCACGATCTGGACCTCGACGGGCTGCGGAGCCACGCCGTCGACCTGGCTCACCGCATCGAACGGGACGGTGTCGAGGTGGTACGGCAGGCCGAGCCGCGGACGCGGCTTCGGGGTTGATCAGCGACCGGGCGCGTTCTCCGAACGGATCTGGCTGACTTCGCACCCGGTTGCTGATCTTGAGTGGTGCGGGCGACGCCGCACGGCTCCCCGCACCGCGACATTGATCTTGACAACCAGCCCCCGAAGAACTTGTGCGATGTTCCTCCAGGACGTCGCCCGCGGCCGTCACCGTGGCAGGCGTCGCCAGATCGCCCGGGGCAGCAGGCGCATCACCCCGAACACCGGCCTCAGCACCGCCGGCACCCACACCTCGTCGCGCCCCGATCGCAGGGCGCGGACGGCGGCGTCGGCCACCAGGTCCGGGGTGGTGGCGAACGGGGCGGGCGCCATACCGGCGGTCATCCGGCCGATCACGAACCCGGGGCGCACCAGCACCAGCCGCACCCCACTGCCGTGCAGGGCATCGGCGAGCCCGGAGGCGAACCCGTCGAGACCGGACTTGGCCGACCCGTACACATAGTTGGCCCGCCGCACCCGCACGCCCGCGACCGAGGAGAACACGATCATCGTCCCGGTGCCCTGGGCTCGCAGGATGGTGGCGAGGTGGGTGAGGACGCTGACGTGCGCGAGGTAGTCGGTGTGCCCGATCTGCACGGCATGCGCTGCGTCGCGCTCGGCCCGGGACTGATCGCCGAGGATCCCGAATGCGACCACCACCACGTCGAGTCGCCCGTGCCGGCGCGTGATCCCGTGGAGCGCCTCGCCGTGATGAGCCAGGTCGTCGGCGTCGAACTCGACACGGTCCACCACCACCGCACCCGCAGCACGCAGCCCGCGCTCCACGAGGTCGAGGTCGGCGCTGTGATCTTCGGACGTTCGGGCCCGAGCGGCGAGGATCACCGTTGCCCCGCTCACCAGCCGTCGCGCCACCGCCAGCCCGATCTCGCTGCGACCACCCAACACCAGTACCGTCTCGCCCACCCGGGCAGTTTCCCGGACAGGGGCGCGTGATCTAACCTGGGCCGGTGCCAGAGATGGTTCGCCGGCGGCAGCGCACGTCGTTCGGGAGGCCGTCGTGACCGTCCAGTCGATCCGGCGGTGACGTCGCCACCCCGCCGGGCCGCCGTGCTCGGCTCGCCCATCGCCCACTCGCTCTCCCCCGTCCTGCACCATGCCGCATACGCCGCGCTGGGGCTCGACGGGTGGAACTACGGTGCCCACGAGTGCGACGAGTCAGGGCTGGGCGGGTTCGTCGCGGGTCTCGGACCGGAGTGGGCCGGGTTGTCGCTGACGATGCCGCTCAAGCGGGTTGCGTTGGAGGTGGCCGACCAGGTTTCCGCGCTCGCCGCGGCGACCGGCGCGGCGAACACGCTGGTCGCGGGTCCCGGGGGCTGGGTCGCAGACAACACCGACGTCGCCGGGATCGTTGGTGCGCTGCGCGACGCCGGGGTGACCGGCGGCGGGCGGGACGGCGGCGGGGTGACCGGCTGCGGGCGGGACGGCGGCGGGCGGGCC
>JBOHEP010000327.1:0-7609 GCA_050701075.1 Pseudonocardia sp.
GCGTGGCCGAGCAACGGATCCGCCAGCTGCTCGACGGGCTGAGTGCGGGTGCGGAGTCGATCGACGCGCACGTCGTGTTCGTCGCGGGCCGGCTCGTGGAGCGTGAGCGAGCCCGCGCCGAGGAGAAGCGCCTGGGCTGGCGAGCGGCCTGGGAGCAGGTGAGCGCGCGTTCGGACGAGCTGTGATCGCGCCCGCTCAGGTCGGCCCGCGCCGCGGTTGCGGACCGACCGCTCCTCGACACCTCACGGCGCGAGCCGGTTCACCGCCGCCGCGATCCGCTCGTCGCTCGCGGTGACGGCGACGCGCACGTGCCGCGCCCCCGCCGGACCGTAGAACTCACCCGGCGCCACCAGGACACCCTGTGCCGCCAGCCGCCGCACCGTCGACCGCGAGTCCTCACCGGCGGTGGCCCACAGGTAGAGCCCGGCCTCGGAGTGCTCCACCCGCAGCCCCGCGACCTCGAGCGCCACCCGCAGCCACGCACGGCGCCTGGCGTACACCCGGGCTTGCGCGACGACGTGCGCATCATCCGACGCGGCCGCGGCCATTGCGGCCTGCACCGGCCCGGGCATGATCATCCCGGCGTGCTTGCGCACCTCCAGCAACGCGGCGATCACCGCGGGATCCCCGGTCACGAACCCGGCCCGGTACCCCGCCAGGTTCGAGGACTTCGACATCGAGTGCACCGCGAGCAGGCCGTCGTGGGAACCGCCGCAGACCTCGGGGTGCAGGATCGAGAGCGCGTCACCGGCAGCGTCGGCGGAGCGCGCATCACCGCCATCGCTCAGCGACAGGTAGCACTCGTCAGACGCCACCATCGTACCCCGCTCACGGGCCCATGCGACCACCTTGCGCAGGTGCATGGCCGGCAGCACCCGACCGGTCGGGTTGGACGGTGAGTTCACCCACACCAGCCCGACCCGCCGGGGGCCGGCCGCGACGAGCCCGTCTGAACGTATCCAATCCGCGCCGGCCAGGCGGGCGCCGATCTCGTAGGTCGGGTACGCGAGCTCCGGGAGCACCACCAGATCACCGGGGCCGAGCCCGAGCAGCGTCGGCAGCCAGGCGACGAACTCCTTGGAGCCGATCGTCGGGAGCACGTCGGCGGGATCGGCGGCCACCCCGAACCGGCGGGCGAGCGCGCCGACCACCGCCGCGCGCAACGCCGGCGTGCCGTGCGTGGTCGGGTAGCCGGGCTCGTCGGCCGCCGGACCACCCAGAGCGGTCCGCACGACATCGGGAACGGGGTCCACCGGGGTTCCGACCGAGAGGTCGACGATACCGTCGGGATGGGACGCGGCGACGGTCCTTTCCGAGGCCAGGGAGTCCCAGGGGAAGTCGGGAAGGACGAACCTCACTCGTCGTGTTGCTGGGGCGGCAGGCTCGCTCCGGGCTCCACGTCCCGCTCGACCTTGCCGACCTTCGAAGCCCCGCCCGGCGAACCCAGGTCGTCGAAGAAGTCGACGTTGGCCTTGGTGTAGGCGGTCCACTGCTCCGGGACGTCGTCCTCGTAGTAGATCGCCTCGACCGGACACACCGGCTCGCAGGCGCCGCAGTCCACGCACTCGTCCGGATGGATGTACATCATCCGGCCGCCTTCGTAGATGCAGTCCACCGGACACTCTTCGATGCACGCCTTGTCGAGCAGGTCGACGCAGGGCTCGGCGATCACGTAAGTCACGGGTGGGACCATCCTCCACTCGGGCCGTTCACAGTCTCCGCACAGTATGTATCGCGGTCAGCGCGGATCAGGAGCCGGGGCGGTGTGACCTGTGCGGCAGGATCTCCGGCATGGCTCAATTTGATGCCGAGCTCGCAAGCTCGGTCGCCGCCCTGGACGGTCTCGTGGGACGCCGGGTTGCGCTGCGGCACCGGATCGGCGAGCGAGCCGGGCGCCCGCTCTACAGCGACGCGGTCGGTGAGCTGGCCGGAGCCGGCACAGCCGGCACCACCGTCGTCGTGCACACCCGTCGGGGACCCGTGCGCGTGGAGCGCACCGCGGTGGTGGCCGTACGCTCGGTGCCGCCCGCGCCGCCGCGGCGACCGTCCTGGTCGGCGGTGGCCCGGTTGGAGGCGCTGTGTGCCGACGCCTGGCCCGCGCGGACCGAGGTCCTGCTCGGTGCCTGGCGGCTGCGAGCTGCGGGAGGTTTCACCGGGCGGGCGAACTCGGCACTGGCCATCGGCGACCCGGGCATGCCGGTGCCGACGGCGTTGGAGACGGTGCGCGCGTTCTGCGATGAGCACGCGATTCCGGCGCGGGTGCAGGCACCGGTGGGCTCGCCGTGGGACCGCGCGGTGGCGGCACAGGGATGGGTGCTCGACGGCGGGCACGCGGCCGGGGCGGAGTCGGTGGTGCTCGTCGGGGATCTGGGGCGACTGTCGGCCCCGCGCGCGACGGTCGGGGTCGGGGCGACCCGAGTCGAGCTGGCCGAGCGACCCGACGCGGCGTGGTGGGAGCTGACGCTGGGCCGCGATCCCACGGTCGTCGAGCGCCACGTCCTGGATCCGGGCGGCGACCCGCGCACGGCGTTCGGCCTGGCGCCGGGAGTCGGCGCCATCCGGGCCACCGTGGTGGCCGACCACCTGCACCTCTCCCGGCTCACGGTCCGGCAGCAGGCTCGCCGCGGCGGGGTGGCGACAGCACTGACCGCGGCCACCGCCGCATGGGGCCGCGAGCACGGTGCCCGCTGGGCGGTGCTGCAGGTGGCGCTGCACAACACCACGGCTCGGGAGTTCTACGTGAGCCTGGGCTGCGTGGAGCATCACCGCTACCGGTACCTACGACCAGCCTGGTCCGACACCGACACCAACCCGACCCCAGTGGCCGACGAGCTCCGCGTCGAGCGTGCTGTCCCTGGCCGCTGTTACAGCACCGCATGAGCTTATCGGGGTCTGGATCATCCCCGGTCAGCTTCATGATCGCCGAACGGGAACACAGAGCCGCATCCCGTGCGGCTCCCCGCACCCAGACGCTGATCTTGGCAGGTCACTGCGACGCCGAGGGTGCCGTGATCACCGGTTGGGAACCCGGGACCGCACTCCGCACGGCTGACGGTGCCCAGACATCGATCAAAGCACCCGGCACCTTCCGCCCACCGGATCCCACCACCTCCACGCCGCCCTCTGGCGCGCTGACTTCTGTGCACACGCGTTCTGGGCACAAGCGTTCTGGGCACAAGCGTTCTGTACACAAGCTTCGCGGAACGGTCAGCACAGCCCGTCCGGCGCGCTGCGGGGGGTCGCCGACCACACCGGGCCGTCCGTGGTGTCACGAACCTCGATACCCGCGCGGACGAGCCTGGCCCGCAGGGCGTCGGCCAACGTCCACGAGCCGGCGGCCCTGGCCTGCTCGCGCAGTTCGATCACCGTGTCCACCAGCGGCGCGAGAGTTTCGAGCGGGTCCAGCGCTCCGGCCGCGGCGAGCTCACCCAGCCGCACCACCATCCCCCGCAGGGCGGCGCGGGGCGCCTCGGGACCGTCGGTCTCCTCGGGGTCGGCCGACCAGTCGACGATCGCCTGCTCCAGCTCCAGGGCCGCCCGCACCGCTCCCGTGACGTCACCGCCACGCAGCGCGGTGACGAAGACACCCTCCAGCCGCTCCCCCTCGGCGCGCAACGAGGGCTGGCCGACGGTGCCGCGTTCGGGTGGCACCGGGTTACCGGGACGGCGACGGCCCGCCGCCGCGGCCCGAAGCTCGTCGACACCGACCACGCACCCGCTGCCGAACACCGCGCTCACCCCTTTGCGGCGCACAGTGACCGTCCCGCGGCCCAACACTTCGGCCGTTTCCGCGGCCAGGTCGAACACGACGGCGGTGTGCTCGTCGACCCCGAACACCACCGTGTCGGCGTCGAGCATCGTCTCCAGCACCCGCAGCCGCCGCTCGCCGAGGTAGCAGAACCGGGTGTCGTGCGTGCCGCCCTCCGCGTTGTCGTAGTGCGGAATCACCGCCGCGCGCAGCCCGGTCACGGACAGCAGGTCCAGACCCGGCACCCAGGACGGCGCGGAACCCGCCTTGTAGATCTCGTATACCGGCACGGTGAGGACCCCGAGAGTGGCCGCCGCGGCGCTGGCGAACGTCACGCATCCGCCGCGTCCGAGCGTGCCGGCCAGCACCTCCCGCAGTGAGCCGCCCGCCCAGACCTGCAGCGCGTAGGTCGGGCTCCCCGGACCCGCGAAGACATAGGCGGCGCTGCGGACCCTCGACATGGCCTGCTCGCGTCGCACCACGTCATCGGAGGCGGACCGCCACGTCGCGACCTCCATCGTCGCTCCGACGCTGCGGGCGAAGTACTCCGCGGTACGGCGGGACAGCTCGTCGGCGTTCTCCTGGAACCCGTACGGGCTATCCAGGAGCACCGCATCGACGGGCGGCCCGAGCCGCTCCATGAGCAGGCGATGGACCTTCGCCATCGTGGGCGCGGTCTCCCCCGAACCCATGACGGCCAGCAACCGCGGGGCGTCCGTCATCCGAGCCCCCGTCCGAATACGGACCCGGTGCCCGCGCCGCGGCCACCCGGGGTGACCGGTCGGCCGTCGAGACCAGGGCCGCAGGCACCCGTTCGACGGTCCCAGTCGCGCCGCTCAGCGGGCCGGGGACCGGCTGGGCGTGGAGTGTGCCTCCTCATGACAGCCGACCGCCATCGCCGCGGCGACCTCGGTGACGACCCGCCACAGCTCGGACCGGCGCAGCGTCGCGGCGGCACGCACGGCCGGATCGTTTTCGGCGAGCTGCCCGAGGTGTCGCACGGCGTGGGCGACGATGTGGTGCGCGTGCAGGCCGGGCGGGCTCGGCCGCAACGGGTCGCCGGAGCAGAGCACGCCCACCGGGAGCAGTACGGTGGCGGGCTGCTGCGGATCCGGGTCCGGCAGCACTGCGTAGGTCAGCACGATCCGTCCGTTCCGGTCGCAGCGCCAGGATGTCGAGTGACTGACTGTTGCCTCCGGCGCCGAGCCGTCGATCCCGGCGAGCCGCAGCGCAAGCGCATCCGGCGTCCCCGGTGGCCACCACCCTGCCCGCAGCTCCCGGTACGCGAGCCGACCCGCCCCGTCCAGCCGGAGTAGCAGGACCTCCACCGCGACGGCCGGGATCGTGGCGTGCGGCGTGGCGGACGGCCGGGACATGGCGCTCCTCATCGCAAGTTGATGGCAACAAGAAGTCAATCACCCCCGCCCTCAGCGGCCGCAACCGGTGGCCGACAGGTGATCACCGCGTCGGTATGGTTCGGTTGTCACGGTGGGCTGCCTCATCGGGTCCGCGCTGTGTGTAGGGAATAGAATGACAGCTGCGGTCCACCGGTGACCGAATGTTCGACCGGGGCGGCTCCGACCCCGAAGACCTCGCTGGCCAGACCGGGGTGTGCCGGGTATCCCATGAGTTCATCGAGTCCGGATCACGCCACCAGCTTCATGATCGTCGAACGGGACCGCAGAGCCGCATCCCGGGCGGCTCCCCGTACCGAGATGCTGATCTTGCAGACCACCGCGGCTCCGGCAGGTCACCACGGCACCGGCAGGCCACCACGGCTCCGGCAGGCCACCGCGGCACCGGCAGGCCACAACGGCTCCGGTAGTGCCGTGCCAGATCAGCGTTTGGGAACCCGGAACCGCTCACAGCATCACTGACGGTACCGAAACATCGATCAAGCGCCGGCGCCGTCAGCCCCGGATCCCCGCCTCACCTCCACGCGCTCCTCGACCCAAGCGAACCACGAAGAACTCCTGCGGCTACCGCGCCTCGGGAGTGCCGCTGGGCGGTGCTGCAGGTGACGCCGCACAACTCGGCGGCTCGGAGTTCTACGCGGGCCTGGGCTGCGCGGAGCACCACCGCTACCCGTTCATACGACCAGGCTGACTCGACGCCGAGGCCGACCCGCCCCAGTGGCCGACGAGCTCGGCATAGAGCATGCTGTCCCGGATCAGGTTCTCGTGGGTGCCGAGCAGCGGCTCGGCACCATCCATGACAAGGATGCGGTCGGCGCGGCGCGCTGAGCTGATCCGGTGCGCGATCACGACGAGCGTGCCGTGACGTAGCGCGAAGGCCTGTTCCGCTCGCGCCTCGGCGACGGGATCGAGGTGGCAAGTCGCCTCGTCGAGGATGACGATCCCGGCCGACGACAGATAGGTCCGAGCGAGCGCGATGAGCTGGCGTTCCCCGGGAGACAGGCTCCCGCCGCCCGGCTCGACCTCTCCGTCATAGCCACCCAGTCGAGATATCGCCTGCTCGAGGCCGATGGCCGCCACCGCCGTGTCGAGGTCGCCCTCGCTCGCCTGCGGCCGCAGGTAGGTGAGGTTCTCCCGCACGGTCCCGGCGAACACGTAGGCCTCCTGGGGGATGAGCGCCACGGTGTGCCGGAGGTGCGACTCGTCGATCTGCTCCATCGGTAGGCCGCCGAGCCGTAGCTCACCGCGCTGCGGTGTGGCGAGCCTCCCGAGCAGGTTCGCCAGGGTGGACTTCCCGACCCCACTCGGACCGACCACGGCCAGGTGCAGCCCGTGCGGGATGTCCAGGGTGAGGTCCCGGACGACGGGGTCGGCATGCGAGGAGTAGGCGAAGGTGACCCCCGCCAGCGCGAGGTCGCAGCCGGTGGGGATCACCCCAGGTGCCGTGGGACGGGCGACGAGCGGCTCGGCACAGACCTCGGCGAGCCGGTTCAGGACGACCCCGAGGCTCACGAAGATCGTACCCCCGGCATTCACCAGGAGTTGGATGGCCGGCTCGAGCCCGCCGAAGAGGTAGTACACACCTCCCACGATCTGTCCTACGGTGAGGTGGCCTTCCGCGAGCAGCCACGGCGACAGCGCCAGGAGCGAGAGCAGCGGAAGGTGCGCGCCCAGGATCACCACGGGCAGCCGCCACGCCCGCGCCCGCGCAAGCGCCCGGGTGGCTTCGGCCTCGATCTCGATGGCCTCGCCCACCTGGCCGGCCACGCGGTCCTCCGCGGCCGCCACGACGACGTCGCGCACCCCGATGATCGCTGGTGCGGCGAGGGCGATGATCCGCTCCTCGGCCAGCACGACCGTCCGGTAGCGCGTGAACAGGACGCGCAACAGCGCGGCGAACAGGGCCACGGCCATGAGCACGAAACCGCCGACGACGACGGCGAGCAGCGGGGACAGCACAGCGAGCCCCCCGATAGCGGCGATGGCTGCGGTGAGCAGCTGGCGCATGTTGCGCAGCAGAGCCGAGACCAGCGCCCGCACGGTCTCGACCTGGACGGTCGCCTGCACCACGCTCGAACCGTCGGCCGCCCCGCCCGCCAGCGCCCGGCGCAGCGAGGCGGCGACCAGGGCCGTGACGAGCGAGTCGCGCAGCGGCTCGACGGCTGCCGCCAGCCACGGATAGACCTGCCTGGTGGCCAGCGCGCCGACCACCCACAGCGCGGCCAGGACCGCGAGCCACCCGAACCCGACGAGCGGCCGGCCGGCGAGAAATCCGCGGTCGATGGCGCCCGCGATGAGGAGTCCGGAGAGGAAAGCCGGCAGGCCCTCCACCACCGACCACGCGGCGAGCCGCCACAGCGCCGCGCGCTGGGGGCCGAGATGAAGGCGGAGCAACCCTCCGCCATCGGCGAGCGTCATCCCGGCGCTCCCACCGGGGCGACCGACG
>JBOHEP010000328.1:0-1905 GCA_050701075.1 Pseudonocardia sp.
GCCCGATCGCCTCGGGGCCCGATGTGAAAGCGATGGCCGTTCGTGCGTTCGATCTGATGGTCAAGCGCCTGGAGAAGGATGGCTACCGGGCCGACACCGTCAAGTTCCCCGGTTCGGCGTCGACACCATCACCAACGCACGGTTGATCGCCCAGAAGGTGGCAGAGATCAAGGAGAAGACCGGCGCGGACAAGGTGCACCTCGTCGGGCACAGCATGGGCGGGGTGTCCGCCCGTTACTACATCAAGATCCTGAACGGCCTGCCCAACGTGGCGAGCTACACGCTGCTCGCGCCACAGCGACCGGCCCAGGCCGACCAGGGCGACGCCGACGGGAATCGCGAACAGCCTTTCGTTGATCTGCGGCAGCAGGGGGATCGCAGCGCTTGCGGCGGTGCCGACCGCGAGGAGCGCCGCGGCCCACCGGGCGAGGACGCCTGCGCGGAAGAGCGCGATGCCGAAGATGACGCCGCCGGCCAGGTAGGTGATGCCCATGACCAGGAAGGCGGTGTGCAGCAGGCCGATGTCGCCGGTCGCGGTACCGCCGCCGGCGGCGGTGAGGACGTCGTTGACGTAGGCCGGTGCACTGTGAGCCAGGGATGGGAGGACGGTCGCACCGACGAACTCGACGCCCAGCATGACGAGATAGCCGGCGCTGAACAGGACGTACCGAGCAGGCCGAGCACTCCGATCTTCCTCACCTGGCTCAGGTACATACCGGTGATGCCGGTGAGGGCCAGGGCGGCCATCAGCACCTTCAGCGTTTGGCGGACCGTGTACTCGGCCGTGGCGGTGAAGGTCGCGTCCAGGGGTGGGGGTGGTTGATCTGGACGCCGATGAACAACAGTCCGGCGACGGCGGCGGCAACGCCGGCCGCTCGGGTCAGCGTGGTCGTGGTGATGGTCATGTCCGGCTCCTTCGTTCGAGGGTGTGTTATGTCAGGGCCCGCTCACGTGCGCGGCGGACCGCCTGGTGTCGGTGCTCCGTGGCGGGCGCCGCGGGTTGACCCGAAGGTAGGGACGGGTGTGGTGACCCGGCGTCACCCGACGATGTGACTGACGTGGGTGAGATCTCCGGCCGAGCCGGTCACATCAGCCCGCGCTCCCGGGCGCGGAGCACCGCCGGTCCGGCCGGCTGGACGCCGGCGCGTCAGGCCCGGCGCAGGATGCGGGCGCGGGCGCGGTGCAGGTGCGGCATGACGCCGTAGATGACGATCGGCACGGCGATGGTCGCGAGGACGAAGGTGCACACGACCGGTGTCAGCGTGCCGAGCCAGTCACCGAGGGCGAGGTTGAGGACGGTGAGGGTCGGGAAGACGGCCAGCCAGATCATCAGGGCCAGCTGGTGCTTGGTCGGCGGTCCGGGAACGCCGGGCCGGGAACTCGGGGCGGGGTTCGGGTTGGGCGCGGCAGTGGTCATGGTGACTCCGTGGGGTGGGCGTTCGCGGTGGGTCGGGGCAGGAGGCCGTGGTCGAGGTCGCGGACGGCGTTGCGCACGTCGTCCTCGACCAGGTCGGCGTTGAGGGCGATGGCGACCGCGGAGCCGGCGCCTGCGGCGGTGATGACCTGGGCGCGCGGGTCGACGTTGTTGCCGGCGGCCCAGACCCCGGGGACGTTGGTGCGTCCGGTGTTGTCGACGGCGACCCAGCCTTCGGCATCGACGGCGCAGCCGAGGCCGACGAGGAGGATGTTGTTCGGGACGAAGCGGGGTGGCACGAACAGCGCGTCGCGGGGAATGACACAGCCGTCGCGCATCTGCACGCCGCGCAGCTGGTCCGCGTCGTCGATGACCAGCTGTTCGATGGTGCCTTCGACGACGCCGATGGCGCGGGCGAGCAGCTGGGTCCGCTCGGTGGCGGTGAGGATGTCGGGTGGGGTGAAGTAGACGAGGTCGTGGGTCCACCGGCG
>JBOHEP010000329.1:0-4955 GCA_050701075.1 Pseudonocardia sp.
TCCTCCGCCCATCGGGACAGCCGGGCACGCAGCGGATCGGCCGCGTCGGCGTGGCGGGCCAGCGCTGCGTCGAGGGCGCGGAGCTGATCGCGGCGGGCGGCGAGGCTCGCGGCGTCGGCGGGTAGGCCGTGGGTGGTGGCCAGCTCGTCGAGCTCGCGGCGTCGGCGGGCCTCTTCGGCACGGCCTCGCACAGCCCGCTCCTCGGCCTCGGCCGCGCGCCGGTCGGCACGCTCAGCGGTGCGGGTGCGCTCGTCGAGGCGGGTCCAGGCGGTGAGCAGGGCAGCGGACGCCGGCGTGGCGGCAAGCCAGGACTCGATCGCCTCGCGCGCCCGGCGGGCATCCTGCTCAGCCGCGGCGGCTGTGTCGCGTTGCGCGGCGAGCTCCGCGATCACAACGTCGAGCTCGGCGAGGCGCCGGGCGCGTTCCGCGGCACGCGCATTGGCCCCGATGTACTGCGCGACGGGTTTCGCGGCGCGGCCGGTGAGCGGCCCGAGCTGCCACGCCCCGTCGGCACCCACCGCGGCGTCAGGGTCGAGACGCTCACCATCCACGCCGCCCTCATACCGCCAGCCGATCCGGGCCAGCACACCCCGGACCATCTCGGCGCTCACCGGCCCCGATGACGGCGGGTCGGCGCGCAGGACGTCGGCCAGGCTCGATCCGCCAGCCACCGCGGCACCGGCGGGCAGCACCACGTCCAGCCGGGCGGGGTCGAGCACGGCGCCGTCGGCGCGGACCCACGCGTCGAGCAGCCCCGACGCCTCCAGCGCCGCCTCCATCCCTGCCCGGGTCGGTGCGTCGAGGCCATCGGTGAAGTCGACCAGGCGCCACAGCGGCGCACCGTCGGTGCCCTCCCGTGCATCGCGCCCCCAGCCGGGCTCCGCGGGCGCCGGATCGCGCTCGGCCTCCACCGCCGAGCGCCGGCGACCAACGACGTCGAGCTCTCGAACAGCCGCCGTCCGCCCCGCCGCGGCCGCCGCCTCCTCGCCGCGCAGCCCGTCGAGCACCGGCGTCGACGCGGTACGGGCGAGCGCCTGGATGCCGACGACGGTGGCCACCGACAGCTCAGCGGGCGGATCGAACGCCACGCCGCGCGGATCGGCGCGCCAGCTGTCGAACGCCGCGGCGTAGGCGCGCTCCGCGCCCTCGGCCACGCGCTGCGCGTCGCCGCGGTGGCCGCGTTCCTCCTCGGCACGCTCCGCTGCCGCGGCGGCGTGCTGCTCAGCCTGTTCCCGTGCGGTACCGGCAGCGTCCAGCTCCCGGCGGGCGGCATCGACGACCTGCACCGCCGCGAGCAGCGCACCGACCACCGGACGCGCGTCGCGGGCCGCGGTCGTGTGGGTCTGCACCGCCTCGACCGCACGCGCCGCGTCGGCGGCGTCGGTCAGGTCGGGTTCGTGCAGCGCGGACGGCACCGGGAGCACGGCCCGGGCGCCCGCCCGGTCGAGGTCGGCGGTGAGACCGTGTGCGGCCGCGGTGTGCGCGGCGAGGTCGCTGCGCAAGCCGGACGCGTCCCGGACCACCCGCTCCCCCACCCGCTGGGCGCGGAGCCGCGCCGTCGCCGCGACCTCCGCCGCGGTGCCGGCCGCGTCCGCGAGCTCCCGGGCCAGTTCGCGCCGGTTCAGCAGCTCCTGGGCATTGCGCAGCGCCGGATCCCGACGCAGCTCGACCAGCCGCGCCGTCAGGCCGCCACGCTCCCGACCGACGTCACCCCGCTCGGCCTCCACGGTCGCCCGCTCGGTGGTGATCTTTTCGATCAGTGCGCCGCACCGCTCCACGTCCCGGGCCCGCCGGGCCCGCTCCCGGTGCTGCTCGACGAGCTCCGCGCCGCGCCCCCGCAGCACCTCCCGGGCGTAGTCGGCGTACACCGCCGCGAACGCCGCCACGCCCTCAGCGCTGCGGCGTTGCCGGTCGAGCTGCTCGCCGAACGCCGCCAGCTCGTCGAACGTGTCGCCCGCGGCGCGCACCGCGTCGTCGTCGAGCTGTGGGAGCGCCTGCACGAGCTGCTCGGCGAGCCGGGCAGGCTCGATGTCCTCGCCGACCTGCGGCTGGCGCAGCCAGTACAGCAGCCGGAGCAGCTCGTCGTACTGGGCCGGTTCGAGCCCGAACAGCAGCCGCCCCACGTGCTGCTTGTAGACCCGCGCCGACTCGAACACGGTGCCGTCGGGTTCGAGCGCGAGGCGCAGCCGGTCGCGCGCGAGCGGACCGGCGTCGTCCTCCAGGATCAGGTCCTCACCGATCCGGCCGGGATAGGTGAAGTACCAGGCCTGCGCCGAACGCGAGGACTGCGAGGCCCGGATCCCGACGCCACAGGTGATCGTCTCAGGCCGGCCGTCGTCGCCGGTGCGGGCGAACTCCACCCACAGATAGCCCGCACGGTTCTGACCGGTGTAGCCGTCGAGCATCAACCACAGCAGGCTGGTGTGGTGCCGTCCGGATGCGGTCATCCGCGCCTTGTCCCCGTCGAGCACGAACGGCAGCAGCATCTCCAGCGTCTTCGACTTGCCGGCCCCGTTGGAGCCGCGCAGCAGCAGCCGTCCGCCGGCGAACTCGAAGACCTGGTCGTCGTACTGCCACACGTTGAGCACGCCGGCCCGCGAGAACCGGAAGCGGTCGGTCACGATTGCTCCTCGAACAGCGACGGCTGCCCACCCGACCCAGGTTCGGTGATCGACGCCCGGACGGTGAACCGGGCGCCAGCCGCATGCACCAGCCACGCCCCGTCGGACTCGACCCGGACCAACCCGGCTGCCACCAGAACGGCGCGCGCATCGGCGAGGGCTGCGACCGCGTCATCTCGGTACTCCCGCTTGAGCCCAGGTCCCCAATCGCGGAGAACGGCCGCCGACGCCATGGTGACCAGCTCGGCCCCGGCGCGGCGCCACACCCGGTCCGGCGCCGCGGCCTCTCGCGCCGCCGGCCGAAGCACCTCGGCCAACCGCTCCAGCAACAACAACGCGAGCTGCCGGGCCGACCCGCCGCCGGGGAACTCCAGGTCGGTGAGCTCCCCGTCGGGATCGATCGCGACCGCACCCTCGGCGCGCAGCTCCAGGTCGAGGCCGAGCCGGTGGGCGAACCACTCGCGCTCGCGGTTGCGGTTGCGCCGCCACCACTCGGCCTGTTCCTCGGTCAGCTCGTCGGTGGACAGCACCGGTGACTCGACGAGCCGGCGCCGGATCGCCACCCGCGCGCCACCCGCGGCGGACGGCAGCGCGGCGGCGTCGAGCAGGTCGGCGGGGGTATCGGCACCGCCGAGCGGGGCCGCGACGAGTAGCGCGAGCAGGTCGCGCCGGACGTCGAGCAGCGACGCCGTGCGCTGCTCGACCCAGTGCTCCAGGTCGCCGTCGCGCTCGTGCAGGACACCGAGGTCGACCAGCGCCGAGAGCGCCGCGTGCAGGGCGCGCCGGTCGGTGATGGAGTCGAGGTCGACATCGAGCCCGGCGTCGACGGCCGCGGACCGGACCTGAGCGACGAGCTCGTCGACGAGCAACTGTCCCTTGCCCCGGCTCAGCGCGGCGACGGTGAGGCAGAGCAGCGCGTAGCCCCGCGGGGTGAACGGCTTGCCTGCACGTCGCAGCAGGGGGCGGGGGGCGTCGCGCCCGAGCCCGGTCTTGTAGAGGCGCGCCGCCCCGGGCTCCACGACGAGCCGGTAGCCGAGGCCGTCGGCGAACATCCGGGTCAGCTCGGCGCGATGGCGGCGGACCAGCCGCAACGCCTCGGCGCGCGGGCCGTCGGTGTGCAGCAGCGGCTCGCGTAACAGGGCGCGGGCGGCGCGGCGGCGTTCGGCCGTGACGTGCACGTCCTCGGCCGGAGCCGGCCGCTCGACCCGCCGGCGTTCGGTCGGTGCATGCCCGGCCTCGCCCGGAGCCGCCGGCTCGACCCGGCTCATCCGGTGGCCCGCCGCTCATGAAGATCGTGCACGACCAGGGTGAGGTCGACGAGCTCCAGCCGTCCGGCCGGGCTGGTGATCACGGTGCTCGCACCGGGTGTGCGCCGCACCGCCAACCGCAGCAGCGCCTCGCCACCGGCGACCTCGACCTCCGCGACATCCCCGGACTCCAACGGTCTCCCGCGCCCGACCAGCGCGCGGGCGTACAGATCGAGCAACGCGGCTCGGGCGTCGTCGGAGAGCCGGACCGCGCCGAGGCGGCCCGCCTTCGCCGCGATCTCCGCCAGCGCCGCGGCCAACCGCCGTTCCGTGGCCTCCCGCTCGGCCAGCCGGGTGGCCTTGGCCTGCGCGTAGTCGTCACGCCGACCGGTGCGGCCCCGGATCGTGCGCTCCCCGTACCTGCGCAGCGCGACCGGCACCTCGGCCGACGAGGTGCGCCACCAGGAGGCCGTTGCCGGCACCGGCTCGGCGTCGTCGTCGGCCGCGAACGCCAAATGTCGACACGAGTACAGCCCGAATGCCGACGCCCACAGCGCGTGCGCGGTGTCGTCGTCGGCCGTGGCGAACCAGCCGGCGAGCTTGAGCAGGTCGCCGTAGCGGCTCTGCTCGCGGTGCGAGCTGGTGGCGATGCGGCGCAGGTTGACCAGCAGCGCACGCATCGCATCGGTGGCCAGGCGGCGTACACCGGCGGCGTCGGAATCGCGGCCCGCACCGCCCACGAACCAGGCGTGCAGGCTGCGCCAGTCGTCCGGATCGAGGCCTTTCCCGCGCCGAGCCGTGTCGCCGTGGACGCCGAGCAGCCGCTGCCCGGCGTTGGCCCGCGCACACAGCACCGGCACCCGCGGCGCCACCGTGCGCAGCGCCTCGGCGAGCTGGGGCAGGTTCCGGGCGATCTCGTCGACGAACCGCTGCAGGTAGTCGAGCAACGCGGTCTTGAAAACCTGGAACTCGGCGCGGTCGAGGTCGTAGCGGAGCAGGACCTGGGAGAGGTAGGTGTAGAAGTCGCGCGTGGAGGACACGAGCCGTTCGAACTGGGCGAACACCGTGCCGATGTCACGCGCCAGCT
>JBOHEP010000330.1:0-4720 GCA_050701075.1 Pseudonocardia sp.
GTCGCGAGCGAGGAGTTCCTCGGCGTCCGCTCCACGCACGGTTTGCACCGCATCGGGGCTGAGGGCGATGCCGGCTGTGGGGTGAGCGCCTACCACTATTTCTACGGAGTCGACGTCGACGGGGCCGTGCTGACCGCTGACTGGCAGGCCTGGATCAACCGACATTTCCCCATTGCGGCGCCGGTCGGGACGCCGTGATGGACGTCCGCTTCCCCGGCGAATCCGCCGAGTACCGGGCGTCGCGAGAACGGCTGCTCGAAGCCGAGATCGGGCTCCGGCGAGCCACGGAGCAGGTGGCGGCCGCCCGGCGCGCGCTGCCACCGGGCGGGCCGGCGCCGCAGGACTACACCTTCGCCGACGCCACGAGCGGCGGCCCCGTCCGGCTCTCCGACCTGTTCGGGTCCGGCCTGGGCACGCTGGTCGTCTACAGCCTGATGTACTCGGCCGAGGCCGAACACCCGTGCACGTCGATCGTCGACTCGCTCGACGGTGCGGCCCCGCATCTGGCCCAGCGGGTGAACCTCGTCGTCGTCGCGAAGTCGCCGCCGGAGCGCATCCGGGCCTTCGCCGACGACCGGGGCTGGCGGCACGTACGTCTGCTCTCGTCGGCCGGCAGCCCCTTCAACCACGACTATCTCGCCGAGACCCCGGACGGTCTCCAGATGCCGATGCTGAACGTGTTCGTCCAGGATGGCGAGGGGGTCCGGCACTTCTGGGGCAGCGAGCTGCTCTACGCCCCGGAGGACCCCGGCCAGGACGGCCGCCACGTCGACCCGATCTGGCTGATCTGGCTGATCTGGAACGTGCTGGACCTGACCCCGACCGGCCGCAGCACCGCCCCGAACTACCCGAAGCTGGCGTACGAGTCCGCCCGACCGACGTCCGCACACCTGACGTCTCGGCACACATGTTGCAGCATGTGTGCGGCGACGGACGCTATGTGCCGGCGCCGCTCAGGGACGTCGCCCGACCATGTGCTCCAGGCGGCGGATGCGTTCGTCCAAGGGTGGGTGCGTCGAGAACAGCCGCGCCCCCAGCTCTCCCACGCGGAACGGGCTCGCGATCATCAGGTGCGACTGCGAGACCAGCCGCGGCTCGGGCGGCAGCGGCGCACGCTGGGTGCCGTACTTGAGCTTGCGCAACGCCGACGCAAGCGCGAGCGGGTCGCCGGTGAGTGCGGCACCGCTCGCGTCGGCCTGGTACTCCCGCGACCGGCTCACCGCCATCTGCACCACCCCGGCTGCGATCGGACCGAGCACCGCGATCAGGATGGCCGTCAACGGGTTGGGCCGGTCGTCAACATCCGAGTCGCCGCCGAACAGGCCCGCGAACAGCGCGATGTTGGCCATGAAGCTGACCATTGTGGCGAGCGCGCCGGCGACCGAGGAGATGAGGATGTCGCGGTTGTAGACGTGGCAGAGCTCATGGCCGAGCACGGCTCGCAGCTCACGCTCGTCGAGCAACCCGAGCAGCCCGGTGGTGACACACACCGTGGCATGCCGGGGGCTGCGACCGGTGGCGAACGCGTTGGGTGCGGCGGTGAAACTGAGGTAGAGACGCGGCATCGGCTGGCGAGCGTTGCGCGCGAGTTCGCGCACGATCCGGTACATCGCCGGGTGCTCGGGCTCGGCGATCGGGCGGGCATGCATTGCCCGTAGCGCGATCTTGTCAGAGTTGAAGTAGGCGTAGCCGTTGACGCCCAGGGCCACGAGCAACGCGATCAGCAGCCCGCCACGGCCGAACAGGGACCCGACGAGCAGCACGAATGCGCTCATCCCACCGAGCAGCAGGGCCGTCTTCAGCCCGTTCATCTGCCTGTGCAACGCGGTCCGTCCTCCCGGGCGCACGCCCGTGCGGCCCGACAGGTCAACGAGCCACGGCGGACTGGTGTTCCGGGCGAGCAGGTCGGCCGCGTCCCATCCCGGCATGTCGCCTGTCGAACCGGTGCCGAGAGCACCTCGTCGAATGGTGCGGCGAGCGATCCCGGGCGTGCCCTGGTGATGGGGTTCGACGAGAGGTGGCGGAGTCCGCCATCTCCCGCCGGTGGGTAACGGGCAATAGCAGGGCACCGGACGTGG
Organism: Pseudonocardia sp.; assembly: GCA_050701075.1. GTDB lineage: Bacteria > Actinomycetota > Actinomycetes > Mycobacteriales > Pseudonocardiaceae > Pseudonocardia. The sequence goes on from JBOHEP010000330.1 coordinate 2,079, forward strand.
CGGCGTGCACTACAACCGGGTTGGCAGGATGGGTCGGCATGGCCACCTCCCTGCGTACCGAGATCACCGAGCGGGTCGCCGTCCTCACGGTCTCCGACCCGGCCCGCCGAAACGCGATGGATCTCGAGCTGTCCGGAAAGCTCGTCGACGCCGTGCGTACGGCCGTCGCCGACGAGGGCGTCGGGGCGATCGTCATCACCGGCGAGGAACCGGCTTTCTGTGCGGGTGGGGACCTGACCGAGCTCGCCAAGGCCGATTCTGCGACCCTCCACGCCGTCTACGGCGGGTTCTTGGCGGTCGCGAACTGTCCGCTGCCGACGATCGCGGCCGTGAACGGAGCCGCGATCGGCGCTGGGCTCAACCTCGCGCTGGCCTGCGACCTGCGCCTCGCCGGGCCGGGCGCCCGGTTCGAGGCCCGTTTCCTGCCACTCGGGTTACACCCCGGCGGGGGTTATACCTGGATGGTGCAGCGTGCGCTCGGCCCGCAGGCGGCCGCCGCCCTCACCCTGTTCGGCGAGGTGTTCGACGCCACCGAGGCCGAACGCGTAGGCCTTGTGCACCGCCGCGTCGATGACGTCGCCGCCGCCGCGGTGGAGTTGGCCGCCCGCGCCGCTGCCGCGCCCCGCGAACTGGTGCTCACCACCAAGGCCAGCATGCGTGTGACGGCCGGCATGAGTGCGCACGCCGACGCCGTGGAGGTCGAGGTGCGCGCGCAGGCGGCGTCGGCGCAATCGGATGCGTTCCGGGAGCGGCTCGCGGCACTCCAGGCGAAGATCAGCAAAGCGCGACCCTGATCTCCACAACTCTCACCCCCCACCCAAATCGACACCGCCAAACCCACCCTGCGAGTTGCGCATTCCAGCACCGCGAGTTGCGCATTCCAGCACCGCGAGTTGCCCGATCGAGCACGGCGAGTTGCCCGATCGAGCACGGCGAGTTCGCCGTGATGGATCGGGCAACTCGCGGGGAGGGGTTAGGCGGTGCGTTGGACTACGTAGGTTGTCAGCGCCGTCAGGGCGTCGGCGGCGGGGCAGGTGGGGAGGTGGGTGAGCTCGGCCCGCGCCGTGACCGCCTGCTCGGCCAGCATCTCGCGGGCACGCGGCAGGCCGGGGCCGGAGCGCAGGAGCTGGAGAGCCTCGTCGACCTCGGCGTCGTCGATGATCGGGCCGGCCAACAGTGCCCGCAGCCGCTCGGCGTCCACACCCGTGTCCTGTAGCGCGTACAGCATCGGCAACGTGTGCACACCCTCGCGGAGATCGGTCCCGGGCGTCTTGCCGGAGCTGTCGGACGCCGAGGCGATGTCGATGATGTCATCGGAGATCTGGAACGCCGTACCGATCGTGGCACCGAACCGGTGCAGCGACTCCACCTGCTGCGGCGGGCACCCGGAGAACATCCCCCCGTACCGTCCGGAGGTCGCGATCAACGAACCCGTCTTCTCCGCGATCACCGTCAGGTAGTGCTCCACCGGGTCCTCCCCCGGCGCCGGTCCGCGGGTCTCCCGCATCTGCCCGGTGACGAGCTCGGCGAACGTCTCGGCGATGATCCGCACGGCCTCCGGCCCCAGGTCTGCGACCAGCCGGGACGCGTGGGCGAACAGGAAGTCACCGGTGAGGATCGCGACGGTGTTGTCCCAGCGCGAGTTGGCGCTCTCCGCCCCGCGGCGCATCGTGGCGGAGTCCATGACGTCGTCGTGATACAGCGTGGCGAGATGGACCAGCTCGACGACGGACGCGGCGATGATCACCTCGCCGGAGTTGGGCCGTGGCCCCATCTGTGCGCCGAGCAGGGTGAACAGCGGCCGGAACCGCTTGCCACCGGCGTCGATGAGATGCAGTGAGGTCTCGGTGACGAACCGGTAGTCGCTGTACACCTCACGGCGCAACAGCTCCTCCACCAGCCCCAGCCCACGGGCTGTGACCGAGGCGAGGTCCGGATCGTCGAGCTCGATGCCTGCCAGTCCGTGGTGTGCCACCCGCTCAGCCTACGAAGGAGCCGCCGGCGGCCCAGTCCAAGGCCAGTGTGGGCACGATTCCGAGCAACAACGTGACGATCACCCCAAGCGTGATCGCCGCCGTGGTGAACGCGCCCGGTACCGTGACCGTCGGGCCGTCGGCGGCCGGTTCGCTGAAGTACATCAGCACGATCACCCGCACGTAGAAGAACGCGGCGATCGCGCTCGTCACCAGCGCGATGACCACCAGCGGTGCCATGCCGTCGCCGAGCGCGGCCGAGAACACCGCGAACTTCGCGGTGAAACCACTGGTCAACGGGATGCCGGCGAGCGCGAGCAGCAGGAACGCCATCATCGCGGCCGCCACCGGCGAGCGCTTCGCCAGCCCAGCCCACTGCGAGAGGTGAGTGGCCTCGCCGTCCGCGTCGCGCACGAGCGAGATCACGCCGAAGACGGCCACCGTGGTGAAGCCGTAGGCCAGCAGGTAGAACAGCGTGCCGGAGATGCCCTGGTCGGTGATCGCCATCGCACCGAGCAGGATGAAGCCGGCGTGCGCCACCGACGAGTACGCGATCATGCGCTTGACGTCGGTCTGGGTCAGCCCGATCACCGCACCGATCACCATCGAGACGATCGCGATGGCCCACAGCACGCCGCGCCACTCCCAGCGGGTGTCCCCGAAGGCCAC
>JBOHEP010000331.1:0-10971 GCA_050701075.1 Pseudonocardia sp.
GCCCTCGAACTCGCGGAAGATCTGGCTGATCGGCTTGCCGACGATGTTGGCCAGCACGTTGAGCCGGCCGCGGTGCGGCATGCCGATGACGACCTCGTCGAGCTCGTGCTCGGCGGCCTTGTCGAGCACGGCGTCGAGCAGCGGGATCACGGTCTCGCCGCCTTCGAGGGAGAACCGCTTCTGCCCGACGTACTTGGTCTGCAGGAAGGTCTCGAAGGCCTCGGCCGCGTTGAGCTTGGAGAGCACGTACTTCTGCTCCGGGTTGCTCGGTTTCTGGTGCGGCACCTCGATGCGTTCCTGGAGCCAGGCGCGCTGGGTGGGGTCGGCGATGTGCATGTACTCGACGCCGATGGTGCGGCAGTAGGAGTTGCGCAGCAGGCCGAGCACGTCGCGCAGCTTCATCCGCTCCTGCCCGCCGAAACCGCCGCTGGCGAACTCGCGGTCGAGGTCCCACAGCGTGAGGCCGTGGGACAGGACGTCGAGGTCGGGATGGCGGCGCTGGCGGTAGTTCAGCGGGTCGGTGTCGGCCATCAGATGCCCGCGGGTGCGGTAGGCGTCGATGAGTTCGATCACCCGCGCGGTCTTGTCGACCGCACCAACGGGGATGTCCTGGACCCAGCGCACCGGCTCGTAGGGCACGCGCAGCGAGCGGAAGATGTCGTCGTAGAAACCGTCCTCGCCCAGCAGCAACGCGTGTATCCGGCGCAGGAAGTCGCCCGACTCCGCACCCTGGATGATGCGGTGGTCGTAGGTGGACGTCAGAGTAATGATCTTGCTGATGCCGATCTCGGCGAGGCGTTCGTCGCTGGCGCCCTGGAACGCCGCCGGGTACTCCATCGCACCGACCCCGATGATCGTGCCCTGACCCAGCATGAGTCGCGGCACGCTGTGGTTGGTGCCCAGTGTTCCCGGGTTGGTGAGGCTGAGCGTGGTGCCCGAGAAGTCCTCGGCCGCAAGTGCGCCGGATCGGGCCTTGCGCACGATGTCCTCATACGCCGACCAGAACTGCGCGAAGTTCATCACCTCGCAGCCCTTGATCGACACGACGACGAGCGAGCGCTGGCCATTGCGTCCCGGCAGGTCGATGGCGAGCCCGAGGTTGACGTGGTCGGGCTGCACGACGGTCGGCGTGCCGTCCGCCTCCATGAAATGGCGGTTCATCACCGGCAGGTCGATGAGGGCCTGTACGACGGCGAAACCGATGAGGTGGGTAAAAGAGATCTTGCCGCCCCGGGTGCGCTTGAGCTGGTTGTTGATCACAACCCGGTTGTCGGCCAGTAGCTTGGCAGGCACCGAGCGCACGCTGGTGGCGGTGGGCACGGTCAGCGAGGCGTTCATGTTCCTGACCACAGCGGACGCCACGCCGCGCAGCGAGGTCGTCGCGCCGTCGCTGCCGGTGACGGCCGGCTTCGCAGCCCGCGAGGTGGATCCCGCGGGGGGTCTGCCGGTGGCTGCGCTCTGCGCCTCGGTGCTGCCGGTCAGGTCCTGCCGGGGCTTCGGCACGCCACCGGTGTCGATGGCGGATGGCGCGCCGGCCCGGCGGTCGGCGATGCGCATGTGTTCTGTGGGATGGGCCGGTTCGGTGCTCGGGGTCGGTGCCGGTCCCGGCTCAGCCGAGGTCGGCTCGGCGGGAGTGGGCTCGGCGGGAGTGGGCTCGGCGGGAGTGCGATCCTCGACGTCCACCGGGCGATAGTCCGCGAAGAACTCGTGCCAGGCCGGGTCGACCGTGCTCGGGTCCTCGAGGAAGCGCTGGTACATCTCCTCGACGAGCCACTCGTTCGGACCGAACTGGCTCGCTGGACTCGAGGTACTACCGCTGAACACGCTGGGACCACCTTGATCGGATTGCTGTCATCGCAGAGGACTGTTCCAGGTTAGTCCGTGCCCTCGTTCGGAAACATCATGCTTCGGACGTCACACGTCGTGTTCGGTCCGGAACTGAGTCCTGCCGTTTGGCCCGGGCCCGCGTCCAAGGCACCCTGACTCCGCGGCACCATGTCACATGGTCGAGCCGCTCACCGACGCGATCGCGCTACCCGACGGCACCCTCGTCCGCGGGCGGGGCCGCCGCCGGCCTCTGCCCGCCGGGCCGCTGCCTGACTTCGGGCTCTACCTCGGCCGATCACCCGAACTGCGATGGCGCAGCCGGTTTTGGCGCTGGGAACCATGGCAGCCCGCCTGGGCGGCGGACTGGATCGACTGGCCCGACTTCCGAACCCCGCGCAACGACCAGCTCGCCGCCGACACCATCGAACACGCCTACCTCTTCGCCCGCGCCGGGCACCGCGTCGAAGTCGCCTGCGGCGGCGGCACCGGCCGGACCGGCGCCGTCATCGCCTGCATGGCCGTCCTTGCCGGGCATCCCGCCGCCGACGCGATCACCTGGACGCGTCGCCATTACCGGCCCCGAGCCGTCGAGACGCCCAGCCAACGACGCTGGATCAGCTGGTTCGCCAGCCACGCCGGCGCCCGCTGAGCAGGTTGATGGAACTGGCATGACCTTCTCCACTCGTGACCCGCTACGAGATCCACTCCTTCACCCGAGCGAAGGTCTTCGGGACGTCGGCGCTGATCGGGTTGACATGGAGGTGGGTCACGCCGGCCTCGCGTAGCACGGCGATCCGTTCCTGGACGAAGCTCGGCGGCCCGATCAGCGTGGCCTTCTCGATGAAGTCGTCCGGCAATGCCGCGGCGGCCTCTTCCTTTCGGCCGTCGAGGTAGAGGTCCTGCACCAGCCTCGCCTCGTCGTGGTAGCCCTGGCGGGCGAAGACGGTGTTGTAGAAGTTGCGCCCGCGCGCGCCCATGCCGCCGATGTAGAGCGCGTACATCGCGCGGGCGACCTGACGAGCCGGGGCGAACATCTCCTCGTCCATGGCGAGGATCCCGCCGCCGGTCATCTGCAGCGGGCCGAGCTCCGGTGCCCGCTTGGTGAATCCGGCGTCCAGTGCGGGCCCGAACACCTCCCGGATCTTGTCCGGCGCGACGACGTGCGGCAGCCAGCCGTCGGCGAGCTCGGCGGTCATCTCGACGTTCTTGTCACCGAGCGCGGCCACCCAGATCGGGATGTCGGCGCGTCTGGGGTGGTTGATCAGCTTGAGCGGCTTGCCCAGCCCGGTGCCCTGGCCCTCGGGGAGCGGGATCGGGTAGAGCCCGGAGTTGGTCAGCCGCTCGCGGCGCCAGACCTTGTGGCAGATCTCGATGATCTCCCGGGTGCGGGCGACCGGCTTGTCGTAGGCCACCCCGTGGAAGCCCTCGATCACCTGCGGCCCGGACGCGCCGAGCCCGAGGATCGCCCGCCCGCCCGACAGCGCGTCCAGGCCGGCGGCCGTCATCGCGGTGAGCGTGGGCGTGCGGCTGTAGATCGGGAGGATTCCTGAGCCGATCTGCACCCGCTCGGTGCGCGCGGCGAGATAGCCCATGAGCGAGACGGCATCGTAGCTGTAGGCCTCGGCGACCCACACGACGTCCAGACCGGCCTGCTCCAGGGCGACCACGGCCTCGGCGCTGCGGATCGGGTCGTCGCCGTACTGGAGTTGGGTGGATAGCCGCACCCTGATGTGCCTAACGCAGGGTTACCGGCGAGTCAAGTAGCGGCGGCTCGGCGGTCACCCGACGGCCGGGCGGGGTTCCCGGCGATCACGTCTCGGCCTGGGCTCGGCCAGAGCGGCGTCCAGTCTCGTCGGCGCCCGACTGACGGCGCGTTTGCGGCGATCGCGTCCGGCGATCATGGCTGGTGCGGCGCCGCAGAAGTTCTTCGGGGTTCGGTCGGGCGAGGGCACGCGTGGAGGTGGTGCGGGGAGCCGGATGGGATGCGGCTTGGTGTTCCTGTTCGGCGATCATGAAGCTGGTGGTGTGATCCAGACCCCCGATGACCGCATGCCGTGCTGGCTGTCCTTGCCCTCGACCAGGGCGTAGAGTTGGGGGCCAGCCTGCGTCTCATCGGCGTGCAGGTGCCCGGCGGCCGCATTCCGCTCGGTGGTCAGCTTGATCAGCGGGGCCCAGCAGGTCCGAGCATGCCGCGCGTAACAGAAGCGACTGAACAGGCACTGAACCAATGGCGCCTCAGCCGCTGTTAAGCACCATGACCCAGCCTGGCTCTCGTGCATCACCTCGAACCTTGGCCACTGGGCGGTCTCGCCCCGTCCACAGCCCACCAGCACGTGGCAGCAATGGGCGCACTCAGCCGCCGAGTGGATGGTCAACGACTTGGGTCGCCCGGTTCCCCGTCGTGGCCACCGCAACGGGGCTTTCCGGGGGGACCCTTTCGCCCCGCACCCACCAGCGTCCCCGCCTCGGTCCGCCCCCGGGCTGTCTCAGCGTTCCCATACCTCGACACCTCCCGAACCCCCGGGCGGCGTAACCGGCTGATCACGTACGCCATGCCCGGTACACCGGGGCACGACTCGCGCCCTGTCCGGCCCCGCCGACCGGGTGTCGCGGGAGCGAGCCCGACCCACCGCTCCGACCGGACACCGAATACCAACGACTTTGGCTGTCTTCGCCTGAGCTGCGGACGTATCAGGACGCAAGATCAATACATTAATACATCAATACATCAATACATCAATACAGGGTCTGGACGAACTTCATGGGATCTGATGGCGAGCCAGTGAAAGGGGGGCCGGTTCGCCAGCGAGTGAACCTGAGGCAAGGTATGGAAGCGCGGTGATCACTGCGGCCCCGCCCTCGCTGATCGATCGCGCAATGAATTCTGTAACCAGTGTGACAGCTGGTCCGAGCTTGGAGAAGAGATGTCTGCGAGCATAGTCAGAGAACGGTCTTGCGCCGTGTTGAGCACGTTTCGAGACAAAGTTGATGAGCTGAAGCGACAAGGGCTCTACCGTGAGTTCCTCGCCTGCTCCAACCTGGCCGCCGAACGTGGTCACACCGCCCACAATGGGCGAAAAATACAGGTATGGTGCAGTAACGACTATCTTGGTCTGAGTCAGCACCCGGATCTCATCGCGGCTCAGATCGAGTCCACCAAGGCTCACGGGACCGGAAACGGCGGATCCCGGAATATCGCCGGCACCAGCACCACACATGTGGATCTGGAACAGCGACTGGCCGCCTGGCACAATAAAGAGCGTGCCCTCATCTTCTCAAGCGGGTACGTGGCAAATTTTGAGTCGCTGAGCACCGTACTTTCCGCGATTCCAGAGATGGTGGTCTTCTCGGATGCAAATAATCACCGTTCGCTGATCGAGGGAATCGCTCGTGCCCGACCCAGGAAGCACATATTTTCGCATAACGACCTGGCTGCGCTGGAAAACTCTCTTTCCGAGTACAGCTACAACTGTCCGAAACTGATCGTCTTTGAATCGGTCTACGCGATGGACGGTGACGTGTCACCGCTTAGCGCCATCTGCGATCTGGCCGAGAAGTACAACGCCCTCACCTTTCTGGATGAAACGCACGCGATCGGCGTCAGAGGCTCGACTGGGGCAGGGTTGAGCGAGGAGCTTGGCGACCACCGGGCGACGTTCGTTCAGGGTGTATTCGGCAAGACGCTCGGCACGGTCGGTGGGTATGTAGCCGGTCCGGACAGCGCGCTTGACTATGTGCGTTCCCATGCACCGGGCTTCATCTTCACCACCGCGCTTCCGCAGGCGAGCCTGGACGCCAGCCTCAAGGGCTTGGAAATCACCCAACGTGGCGTCGAGCTGCGCCGAGCCCTGATGGTCAATGTGCGCAGCCTCAAGAAGGCACTGGTGGACGCAAAAATTTGCTTCCTGGATGCCGACAGCCATCTGGTGCCGGTACTCGTGCCAGGTGATGAGCGTATCCGGCGCATATCGCGCTGCTTGATCGATGAGTACGGCATCTATGTCACGCCCATCAACTTTCCGTCCGTGCCGCGGGGCAGCGAGCGGTTCCGGGTCACCGTCGCTCCGTTCCGGACACCAGAACAGATCAACTACTTCGTCCACGCACTGCAGCAGAGCCTGTCAGACGATTGAATAGGAGGACCTCATGAAGATCAGCGACATCACCCCCTTCATTGGTGCCGAGTTCACCGGCTTCACCTATGACGACTTCGACCAGGAAGTTCTCGATCAGCTCATCGACCACCTCCAGCAGCGCGAGCTCGTCGTCGTCCGCGGTATCGACTTGACGCCACGGCAACAGATCAATCTGGCCAAGCGTATCGGTAACCCAGTACCGTTCTTGATCACCAAGTACCGACATGCGGAATTTCCCGAGATCATGATCTCCTCGAACGCGGTGAAGAACAACAAGCCTATCGGGGTCGCCCGAGTAGGAAACTTCTGGCATCAGGACTCATCTTTCGTCGCGAATCCTGCGGCCTATACGATGTTGCACGGCGTCGATGTTCCGCAGTCCAGTGGCCACACTCTTTTCGTCAACGCGGTCGATGTATACGAACGTCTTCCGGAGGAGTGGAGGGAGAAGATTGCTGGTCGTACTGCGTGGCACACTGTGGCCAAGCGGCTCCGGATCCGTGATGAGCATGTAGGTCTTTCGGTGGCCGAGCTCCAGGCATTGATCGACATCGATCATCCGAGAGTCGAACACCCGATGGTGCAGCGCGATCCCTTCACCGGGCGGTCTTATCTGTACGGTGCCCCTGAGTACATGCAATCAGTAGTCGGATTCGACGCGAACGAGAACGAAGCGTACTTCGCAATCATCGATGAGCTGATTCAGAACCCAGAGAACGTCTACACCCATCGCTGGACACCCAACGACTTGGTGGTCTGGAAGACTGCGACGACGTTCCACGTCGCCACCGCGGTTGAGCCGGGCGTATCCCGGACGGTGCACCGCGTCAGCATTGAGGCGGTTGATCAATGGGTGGAATAGTCGATTTCGACATATGCTACCCGTCGTCGTGGGCAAAGGCACAGGAGATGCACGCTCAATCAGGCCTGTCCGTGGCGGATATACTGGAAATAACGCACTGCGACGCCTTCCCCGCCTTGGGCGAGGACGAAAAGTCATGGAAGCTGGCATTGCAGGCGGCCAGATCGGTGATAGCACGCACTAAAGTATCTCCGGCGGCGATCCGTCAGGTGATCTATGCCGGATCGGGCGAATGGGACATACCCTTCTGGTCGCCAGCGGCCAAGGTGGCTCAACAACTGGGTATCGACCGGGCGCATTGCTTCGAGATAGCGAACTTCTGCAGTGCCGGTATGACGGCGCTTCAGGTCGCTTCCGACAAGATTGCACTCGGCCATACCGACAACGTACTAATTCTCGTTGGGGACCGGCTCAGTCAGATGGTGGACTACCGCGATCCCGACTCAAAGGAGCTGTTCAACTTCGGGGACGCGGCGGCCGCGATACTAGTAGCCCGGGCCGGCTGCACCTTCAGGTTGCTGCACTCTGCAATGCGGACCGATCCCGGCTGGTCAGACTACTATGTGGGGGAACATCAGACGGATCGGGTCGTAATCCGCCGAAAAGGTCATCGCCAGGGACTCGCAGCTGCCTACGTCGAGAACTTCAGCTCACTGGTCGACGACACCCTGGCGACGCTTGCCAGGAAAATGTCAGACGTGGCCTATCTGTTGATCAATCAGGGTGACAAGAGGATGCATGAGCGGTTGGTTCGTACCCTTGGCATATCACCAGAGAAAAGCGTCTACAACTATCATCGTCTGGGTCATATGGGCGGCGCTGACACGTGGATTGCCTTGCGGGACCTATTAGTCGAGCAGAAGCTGAAGCACGGCGATCTCATACTGCTGGCAACCAGTGCCATGGGTTTCAGCTGGGGAATTACGGCTTTGGAGTATCAGAATGAGAATCCTCATCATCCATCAGGTTCCGTACCGAAAGATGGATTACCACCTCGGCATCGACCACAATTGTCATGACGTGACGTACGCCGGTTATCCCCAGCGTATGGCGGACCTACCGGGCGAACTGCGCTGTCGGCGCATCGAGCTCGGCGGTGATGACGATCTGGTTGAGGGGATCGTCGCCCGCACCTCACGCGAGGACGGCTTTGAGAAAGTTCTGGCACTCTCGGAGTTCGGAATGCTGGAGTCCTGGCGGATACGGCAGCATCTGGGGATCGCAGGTCCGTCGCTGGCTCAGATCGAGCGTGTACGAGACAAAGTGATCATGAAAGAGGCGCTCGCTGGCTCAGGTATTCGTTATCCTCGATTTGTGCCGGTTCCGTCGGTGCGCGGACAGCTGCCCTGGTCGGGCAGGACCGTGGTCAAACCCCGGAAAGGTGCGTCCAGTGAGGGCGTCAGCGTTCACCGCTCGGCTGGCGAGGCGCTGATCGCCTACGCAAAACTGCCGAACCAGGTCGATTATCAGCTGGAGGAGTATGTCGAGGGCGACATACTCCATGCCGACGGTTTGGTATGTGATGGAGTGCTGGTCAACCTCGTGGTCAGCAAGTATGTGAACAAGCCGATCGATTTCGTCGATGGCCGGGCGTTGGGCTCCTACCAACTGCCGCGCAACGCGCGGTACCACGCCTTCGCCGCCCGGGTGGTTGAGGTGCTGGAGATCGAGGCCGGCTGTCTTCACCTCGAGTTCTTCGAAACTGCTGGGCAGGAGCTGGTATTTTTGGAGGTTGCCAATCGGATGGGTGGAGCCGGGGTCGTCGGTGCCCATGCGCGGCACTGCGGCATCCACCTTCCGTCTCACGAAATCTCCATCCGGTTGGGCCTGCGGCGACCTGAGCCGATGCGGCCGAGCGGCCGTTACCACGGTTGGCTGGTGTTCTCGGGCCATCACCTGGGGGCCCGTGGACCTCATCTCATCAGCGTTCCGAACAATCTTCGCTCACACCCGTGCGTCGACAATTTCAACATCCTCGGCCCTCATGAACAGCTGCCGGACCATATTACGTACCAAGAATGGCTGGCGCCTGTCTTCATTGAGGCGTCACACCGTGACCAGATGGTACTCGGAGAGTTCTTTCGAGAGTGCGTTGATTCCATCTCGGTTGAGCTGAGGAAAGCATCCTGACGTCTTGTCTCGGGCTGGCCAGACAGGTCAGGACCAGCGAGTCGTTGACCTTCAAACCACCAGATGCAGGAGGAAATGATGAGAATCGGCGCCACCCGCCAGGATGCACTCACCCTTGGTGTCGGTGCCCGCCCGGCGCGGTGCGACCGGGGCGGCAGCGGCCCACCGTACCGAGTACGCAGTGGCCGGCAACCACGGGCGGCGACCGGCAGCCGGATGAATCCGAGCACGCACGCGATCGTGCTTCTCGGTCAGCCACTGCGGGCCTCTGCGCTGCGTTCGGTGACCACCCTGTTGGACGGGCTGGATGCAGAGGTGCACGCGGTCCGCAGGCTGGCTGACCATCCGGTGACCGCACTGGAACTGCTTGTCTCGGCGCCGGGAGATGTCGTGACCATGAGCGTCAAGCTCCGTGCGGCGCTTCGGGCGGTCGTCACCGACGGCGAGTCCGATATCGCGGTGGAACCAGTCGGCCCGCGTCGGCGAGACAAGCGAATGGTGGTCTTCGATGTCGACTGCACGTTGTTGCGCGGCGAGGTCATCGACATGCTCGCCGCCCGTGCTGGACGGGAGCGCGAGGTCGGCGCGATCACCCGGGCGGCGATGCGTGGCGAGATGGATTTCACCGTGTCACTGCACCGCAGGGTGGCTGCGCTGGCAGGTCTGCCGGCCTGCGTGCTTGACGAGGTCGTCGAGAGGGCGGAGTTGACGCCGGGAGTGCGCACGACAGTGCAGACGCTGCGTCAGCTCGGGTTTCCCTGCGGCGCAATCTCAGGCGGATTCAGCCAGGTGATCCAGCCGATCGCAGCTGAGCTGGGCCTCGATTTCTTCGCCGCTAACGAACTGGAGATCAGGGACGGACGGTTAACCGGCCGGGTGGTCGGGGAGGTCATCGATCAGCGCGCCAAGGCTGTGGCGTTGCGTCACTTTGCTTTGTGTTACGGGATCCCATTGGCCCAGTGCGTCGCCGTAGGTGACGGCACGAACGACATCGATATGCTCACCACCGCCGGCCTCGGGGTGGCGTTCAATGCGAAGCCTGCCTTGCGGCAAATCGCCGATGTGACATTGTCGTATCCTTTCATGGACGCACTTCTGTTCGTGCTGGGAATCTCCGCCAACGAGATCGCGGCGGGCCGGAACGCGGCTGCTCAGCCCGAGCTGTCGGTGGCGGTCTCCTGGCCGGCAGCTGGATGCGGTCATAGCGCCGGTTCAGGCGTGGCCGTGGAAGGACTCGGGTCCGTTGCCGTTGAGGCGGCGGTGAATCCGTCATGAGGTACTACCCCACCGACCTTCTCCTGGCAGTCGAGCGGGTCGAACAAGAACTCTCGGCCGAGCCTGGTTCACCGCTCGCCCGACTGCTGGACACCGCGGGCTTGTCCGGCCTGGCTGGTCTGTTCGACAGTGCAGAGCTGGCCGAAGGGCTCGACGACCTCTTCGGCGGCCTGAGCCAGTACCCGTGGCAACCGCTGACCGACAGCAACGATGTCTACGAGCTCTCGCCGGTCGGCACGGTGTTGCTGGACGACCGCGACGCGAGCAACACGCTGCGCGGCCTGCTCCTCGGGTGGGCGACCGGCAACGAGATCCTCATCCGCACTCACCGGCAGCTGTTCTGGCGTGACCTCATGGACCTCCTGCGGCAGCAGGGGTTTCCGCTTCCTGCCGGTCGGACTGTTGACGAGCGCGAGCACGTCCCCGACGGTCACCTCGTCGATGTCCCTGACCTGGTGACCCTCCCGCCACAACAGGAGCCGGGCCGGGCCGATGACGCGCCGCACGCGGGCGGCGCGAATGTCATGCGCATCCGCACGGACCCAGAACTGATCGACTCCGGCCACGGTGCTGGAGTCGTTCTCGCATTGGACTGCCGAGCGGGGTGGGTCCACCGACTGTTTCGCCGCGACTACCTGATGGGCACCCGCCTGTCCGCGGCACGCAGCCGCGACGTCGATGAGGAAACCTGCCGTCTCGACGCCAAGCTGCGTTACCTCGTTCAGCGGGCGCGACGGACGC
>JBOHEP010000332.1:0-6238 GCA_050701075.1 Pseudonocardia sp.
CCGTCCATGAGTGTGGACGGGCACCGCCCCTGTCGGCGTCGGGCGGACCGCGGCCGGTAGCTTCGCTACCCTGGACCGTGCAGGGTCGCAGTTCCTGCGTCCTGACCGCGATGGTGAATGAGGTCGATCAGTGCCGTTCCTGGACCGTCTGTTCCGCGCCGGTGAGACGAAGCTCGTGAAGCGGTTGGGTCGCATCGCCGCGCACATCGACTTGCTCGAGCCCGACATTCAGGTCCTCACCGACGCACAGCTGCGCGCCAAGACCGAGGAGTTCCGCAGCCGCCACCAGGGTGGCGAGTCGCTCGACGAGCTGCTGCCGGAGACGTTCGCCGTTGCCCGTGAGGCCGCTGTGCGCACGATCGGCCAGCGTCACTTCACCGTGCAGCTCATGGGTGGTGCCGCACTGCACCTTGGCAACATCGCGGAGATGAAGACCGGCGAGGGCAAGACGCTCACCTCGGTGCTGCCCGCCTATCTCAACGCCCTGTCGGGTGCCGGCGTCCACCTGGTCACGGTCAACGACTACCTGGCCAAGCGGGACGCGGAGAACATGGGCCGCATCCACCGCTTCCTCGGCCTCGAGGTCGGGGTGATCCTGTCGGAGATGACTCCCACGCAGCGTCGCGCCCACTACGCCGCGGACATCACCTACGGTACCAACAACGAGTTCGGCTTCGACTACCTGCGCGACAACATGGCCTGGAATGCGGGGGACCTGGTGCAGCGCGGGCACAACTTCGCCGTCGTCGACGAGGCCGACTCGATCCTCATCGACGAGGCCCGCACCCCCCTGATCATCTCGGGTCCGGCCGAGCAGAGCGCGCGCTGGTACGTGGAGTTCGCGCGGATGTCCCCGTTGCTCAAGCCCGAGATCCACTACGAGATCGACGAGCGCAAGCGCACCGTGGCCGTCACCGAGGAGGGTGTGCGGCTGGTCGAGGACCAGCTCGGCCTCAAGGCCGTCCCCGTCGAGGGCGGCACGATGAACGAGGAGAAGGGCGGCCTCTACGACGCGGCCAACACCGCCCTGGTCGGCTACCTGAACAACGCCCTCAAGGCCAAGGAGCTGTTCAAGAAGGACAAGGACTACATCGTCCGCGACGGGCGGGTGCTCATCGTCGACGAGTTCACCGGCCGCATCCTGGCCGGCCGTCGCTACAACGAGGGCATGCATCAGGCGCTCGAGGCCAAGGAGGGGGTGGAGGTCCAGGCGGAGAACCAAACGCTGGCCTCGATCACCCTGCAGAACTACTTCCGGCTCTACAGCAAGCTCTCGGGAATGACCGGTACGGCTCAGACCGAGGCGGCCGAGCTGAGCCAGATCTACAAGCTGGGTGTCGTGTCGATCCCCACCAACCGGCCGATGGTCCGTGCCGACCAGGCCGACCTCATCTATAAGAGCGAGGAGGCGAAGTTCGCCGCGGTCGCGGCCGACATCGCGGAGAAGAACCGGGCCGGGCAGCCGGTGCTGGTCGGCACGACGAGCGTGGAGAAGTCGGAGTACCTGTCGAAGCTGCTGGTGGCGCTGCAGGTGCCGCACGAGGTGCTCAATGCGAAGCAGCACGAGCGGGAGGCGCACATCGTCGCGATGGCCGGGCACGCCGGCGGGGTCACGGTGGCCACCAACATGGCCGGCCGCGGCACCGACATCGTGCTCGGCGGTAACCCCGAGTTCCTCGCCGACGGCATGCTGCGCGATCGTGGGCTCGACCCGGTGGATGCCCGCGAGGAGTACGAGGCCGCCTGGGACGAGGCGCTCGCAGGGTGCAGGGCGCAGGTGGCGGCCGAGGCCGAGGAGGTCAAGGCTGCGGGTGGGCTGTACGTACTGGGCACCGAGCGCCACGATTCCCGGCGCATCGACAACCAGCTCCGCGGTCGCTCCGGGCGTCAGGGGGATCCCGGCGAGTCACGGTTCTACCTGTCGCTCGCCGACGATCTCATGCGCCGGTTCAACGGCCAGATCGTCGAATCGATCATGAACCGGTTCAACCTTCCGGACGACGTGCCGATCGAGGCGGGGATGGTCACCAAAGCCATCCGCAGCGCGCAGACCCAGGTCGAGCAGCAGAACTTCGAGATCCGCAAGAACGTCCTCAAGTACGACGAGGTGCTCAACAAGCAGCGCACCGTCATCTACAGCGAGCGGCGTCGGGTGCTCGCCGGCGAGGATATCAAGGAGCAGAGCGAGCACATGCTCGCCGACGTGGTCAACGCCTATGTCGACGGCGCCACCTCCGAGGGCTACGCCGAGGACTGGGACCTCGACAAGCTGTGGACCGCGCTGCGCACGCTCTATCCCGTGTCCATCCGGTGGCAGGACCTCACCGGAGGCAGCGACGAGGACGGCGCCCTCGACGATCCCGGTGACCTCACCCGCGACGCGCTCACCGCGGCCGTGCTTGCCGATGCTCAGGCCGCATATGCCGTCCGCGAGGCGGAGATCGACGCGGCCATCGGTTCGCGAGGGGGCATGCGCGAGCTCGAGCGGCAGGTCCTGCTCCAGGTCATGGACCGTAAGTGGCGCGAACACCTCTATGAGATGGATTACCTCAAGGAGGGCATCGGGCTACGCGCGATGGCCCAGCGTGACCCGCTGATCGAGTACCAGCGCGAGGGTTACGACATGTTCGCCGCGATGCTCGAAGGCATCAAGGAGGAGACGGTCCAGCACCTGTTCAATGTGCAGCTCACGGTCACCCAGGCCCCTGTTGCGGCTTTGGAGGCGGCTGTGGCTTCGGACGCAGAGGCTCAGGGGGCTCCGGCCACCGAACCTGCGGCTGGCGCCCAGCCTGCTGCTGGCGCCCAGCCTGTTGCTGGCGCCCAGCCTGCTGCGGCCGGCGCCAAACCGGGGGTGAGTGGTGGGCAGTCTGCTGCACGGACCGCCCAGCCCGCTCGACCGGTACCGGATGTTGCCCAACCCGTTCCCACCGCTGCACGGGGTGCCGAACCGGCTCGGCGTCATGGCGCCACCGCTGCCAACCGCGATCCGGCGACCACCAGCGTGCTGCCCGCGGCGCTACGGGGCAGCCGTCCGACCGAGCTGCGCTACAGCGGACCCGCCGAGGATGGCACGCCGACCCAGGCCCGCTCCGGAAACGGCGCGACGGGGAGGGGGGGCAGCCGGGGCGACACCACGGTCACCGGCGCTGCCCCTTCGCGCAACCGCCCGTGTCCCTGCGGTTCGGGGCGCAAGTACAAGCAGTGTCACGGTTCGCCAACCGCCGCCCGCTCCTGATCATGGCTGGCCGACACACGCCTGCCGGCCGTCTCAACCCAACCGCATCGCCACGCATCGCCACGACTCTGATCTGTCGTCGAGCTGCTCGAACCGGGCGGCCAGTGCTCGGGCCCGCCCGTCGACCCGATATACCGCAGTAGCCTCGACGGCGCCCGGTCGCGGCCGGCACATCCGCAACGAGGTGAGTCGGCTGGGTCCGGATCCCCTTCTTCCGGCGGTCCGCAGGTAACGCAGCGTCGACGGATCGACGAACGCGCCGAGCTGAGCGACCGGTCTGCGGCCGTCGAGCACCTCGAGCGCGAGCCGGAGCACCTGCTGGATGTGCCGGCTGACCCTCTCGTCGGGTGGGGTGGGCAGAGGAGTGGGCGCCGGCCGCGGGATGGCCGCCGTGCGGAGCGGACGGGCCGCGACCCCGGCTTCCTCCTCGGGATCGGGCTCGTAGTGAACCAGGCGCAGCCGCGGAATCGAAGGCGGTGCGGCGGTGGCCGGAGCGGGATGGGTCATGGTCATTCCGGGAGAGTGCCGGGCGGCGGTCGAGCGTCGGGTGGAATCCAACTCGTTAGGACACGAACCATACGTTGCCTGACTTTCAGCGGGTGTACGGTTAGCTCATGCTGGAGGCGTTCTTCGAACGGCGACCCGAACACATGCCGCTGGGCAAGCTGCTGCCCTGGGTCGGTACCGCTGTGTCGCGCGACTACCGGCGAGCGGTCGGCGAGCACGGCTGCACACCCACTTCACTGGGTGTGCTGGGGATCCTGAGCCGTCGCGACGGCATTTCCCATCGCGAGCTCGCCGGAGCCCTTGGCGTCACCCCGGCCACGCTCACTCCGGTTGTCGAAGCCCTCGAGGTCGCCGGCGAGCTCCACCGCGACCGCGATCCCACCGACCGGCGAGTGGTGCGGCTGTCGCTCACCGCCGCCGGTCGCGAGCGCTCGGTGACGACGTCCGCCCACGTCATGGCCGAGATGCGCGAGCGGATGCCGCACCCCCCGCCAGGGCACGAACAGATCATCCGCAGCTATCTGATCGCCGTCCTCGATGCGGTGAGTCCGGATACGGATCGTTGACCGCGGGACGGCGATCGAGGCGGTGCTCGCCGGGATCGGGCCTACCGACTCGCCCGCAACCGCACGTGGGACGGGCGTAGCTCGTCCACGCTGTTCACCCCGACCAGCTGCAACGTCCGGATGATCTCGGCGGTGAGGAGAGCCACCGCCTTGGCCACGCCGCGCTGTCCACCGGCCATCAGACCGTACAGGTACGCCCGGCCGACCAGCGCTGCGCGCGCGCCGAGCGCGATCGCGGCGACGATGTCCCCGCCATGGGTGATCCCGGTGTCGACCAGCACCTCGGCCCGGCCGCCGAGCGCCTGGGTGACCGGTTCCACCAGCTCCAGCGGCACCGGCGCGCGGTCGAGCTGGCGACCGCCGTGGTTGGACAGCAGCACCGCGTCGGCGCCTGCGTCCACCACGCGGCAGGCGTCGTCGACGCCCTGGATGCCCTTGATCATGAGCTTGTCGGGCCAGGCGGCGCGCAGCCACTCGACATCGGCCATGGTCAACGCGGGGTTGAAGACCCGGTTGATGAGCTCGGCGACGGTGCCGCCGGTGGATTCCAGGCCGGCGAACACCGGCGGGTCGGTGGTGAGCAGGTTGAACCACCAATGTGGGTGCATCGCCCCGTCGACGAACGTCCACAACGACAGCGCGGGCGGGATCGTGAGTCCGTTGCGCACGTCACGCAGCCGCGCCCCGCCGACGGGGGTGTCGACCGTGAGCATGATCGTGTCGTAACCGGCGTCGGCGGCGCGCTGGACGAGGTCCTTGGCGAGGGCGCGGTCGCGCCACAGGTAGAGCTGGAACCACTTGCGCGCGGACGGGGCGACGGCTGCCAGATCTTCGATCGTCGTGGTGCCCACCGTCGACAGCGCGTACGGGATGCCCACCTCCTGCGCCACCGCCACGACGGCGCGCTCGCCCTCGTGGTGCATCATCCGGGTGAAACCGGTGGGCGCCAGCGCGAACGGCAGCGACGAGCGCACGCCGAGAATGTCGCGGCCGGTGTCGATCTCGGACACGTCGCGCAGCACCGTGGGCCGGAACTCGAGCCGGGCGTACGCCTCACGGGCCCGGCGCAGCGAGCTCTCGCCGTCGGCGGCGCCGTCGGTGTAGTCGAAAACCGCGCGCGGTGTGCGGCGGCGCGCGATCGCCCGCAGGTCGGGGATGCTGACGGCCCGGGCGAGGCGCCGATCGGTCGAGTCCCAGATGATCGGCGCGGGCCGCAGCAGCGGACGCAGCTCGGCGGGACGAGGAACCCGACGCTGGACCATCCCGTCACCCTAAGTGGTCTGCGCCGGAAGTACAGGTGGTGATCTTGCCCGGTGCTGAGCGGGGGCGGCGGTTCTGGCGGTGCTTACACCACCGAACCTCCAGTGTACGCCACTCAGGGCAGCTCCGCAGAAGTTCTGCGGAGTCTGGATCATGCCGCCAGCTTCGTGATCGTTGAACCGGAACGCAGAACCGCATTCCGTGCGGCTCCCCGTACCGAGACGCTGATCTTGCAGGTCGCCCCCGCTCCGGCAGGTCACTCGGCTCCGGCCGGTCCCCGCGGCTCCGGCCGGTCACCCGCTCCGGCAGGTCCCCGCGGCTCCGGCAGGTCACTCGGCTCCGGCAGGTCCCCCGCGACTCCGGCCGGTCAGCCGGCTCCGGCAGGTCCCCGCGGCTCCGGCCGGTCACTCGGCTCCGGCAGGTCCCCTCGGCTCCGGCAGGTCACTCGGCTCCGGCAGGTCCCCTCGGCTCCGGTGGCACCGTGATCACCGGTTGGGAACCCGGAACCGCACACAGCACGGCTGGCGGTTCCCAAACATCGACCAAGCGCTCGGCACCGTCCGCCCACCGGATCCCCGCACCTCCTCCACGCGCGCCTCGACCCGACCGAACCCCGAAGAACATCTGCGGCGCAGGACACCAGGCGCGGGCGAGGGGCGGCGCGCGCAGG
>JBOHEP010000333.1:0-10305 GCA_050701075.1 Pseudonocardia sp.
AGGTCACGTTCTTCACCGGCGAGAGCCGCCACGGCCTGCGCGGCGAGGACTACCTGGCCCTGCTGATGCTGCCCTTTCGGGAGCAGCAGGTGCGGGAGTACCTGGCAGCCAACCTCGACCGCGACGCGGCCTGGGTGGAGGGGTTCCTCGCCACCGTCGCGGCCGTGCACGACCTGCCCGATCTGGCCCGCCGCCCGCTGACGCTGGCGCTGATCGCCGACCAGGTGGAGTTCATCGAGACGGCCAAGCTGGCGGGCCGCACGCTGCGCTCGGTGGATCTCTACGGCGAGGTCGTGCAGCGCTGGCTGTCGCGCGACAGCGGCAAGCACACCCTCACTCCCGAGCACAAGCAGCTGCTGATGGAGGAGATCGCGGCCGGGTTGTGGCGGTCCGGGCGGAACTCCTGGGAGGCGGCGGAGGTCGACGACTGGCTCCTCGACGTGCTCGACCGCCGACCCGAGCTGCGGCGGCACTACCGCGAGCGGGTGCCCGACCTGTGGAAGGCCGACTTCCGGACCGCCACCTTCCTCACGCGCGAGGGCGACACCTTCGCGTTCGGCCACCGGTCGCTGGCCGAGTACTTCCTGGCCCGCTACCTGAGCCGGGCCCTGGCCGATGCCGGCTCCACCGCAAGCCGGGGCCTCGACGCCCTCGCGATGCCGGTGCCCAGCCCGGAGACGCTGGACTTCCTCGGCCAGTCGATCGCGGGAGCGTCGGCCGAGCACCGGTCCGCGGCGCTGGCGGGGCTGGACCGGATCGGGCGCCGGTACGTGCCGCAGGCCTCGGAGCTCGCCCTCGCCTACGCTCTGCGGTCGGCCGAGCACGGGCACCCGCACCAGTCCCTGGTCGGGGCCCGGCTGGCGGGCGCCCGGCTGAGCGGGTGGGTCATCGGCACCGAAGGGCATGACGGCACACTGCTGCCGATGGCCGGAGCGGACCTGGCCGGAGCGGACCTGCGACGCGCGAGGTTCCACCGGGTGGACCTGACCGGCGCCGACCTGGGCGGTGCCGACCTGACCTCCGCGGAGCTGCACGGCTCGCGGCTGACGTCGGCGCGGCTCGCCGGGGCGCGGGCGGTCGGGACCGTCCTGCGGGAGTGCGCGATCGACGGCGCCGAGATCGCCCGCGCCGCCACCTACCGGACGCAGATCCTGCGGTGCACCCCGGCGCCGGAGCCGGCCGGCGGGCTGCTGGTCGCCCCGTTGCCGATCGGCTCCCTCCGGACGGTGCGGGGTGTCTCGCCGCTGCGCCCACTGACCGGCCACACCGGCCGGGTGTTGTCGGTGGCCTGGTCCCCCGACGGCACCCGCCTGCTCACCGGCAGCGACGACAACACCGCCCGGGTCTGGGACGCCACCACCGCCGAACCCCTCCACCACCTCACCGCCCACACCAGCCCGGTGTGGTCGGTGGCCTGGTCCCCCGACGGCACCCGCCTGCTCACCGGCAGCGCCGACAACACCGCCCGGGTCTGGGACGCCACCACCGCCGAACCCCTCCACCACCTCACCGCCCACACCGGCCCGGTGGTGGCGGTGGCCTGGTCCCCCGACGGCACCCGCCTGCTCACCGGCAGCGACGACAACACCGCCCGGGTCTGGGACGCCACCACCGGGCTGCCCGTCGGGTTCACGATCGTCAACCTGCCGGGGGGCGAGCTCGCGGTCTTCGACGCCATCACCGAACAGCTCGTCAGGGCCAGCGCCGGGGCCTGGCGCTGGCTCGGCTGGAACGTCGTCGAGGACGGTCGGCTCACCCGCCTCCCCGCAGAGTCCTTCGGACTCCTTCCACCACTGCATCCCGCCGCCCGACCGACGGAGTCGGCCTGAGGTCTGTGGCTCCCGGTCCGGCGGATGGTCGACTCGCCCTGCACGACCTCCGGCTTGCCGACGCCACGACCCTGGCGGACTACTCAGGCAACTTGTCGGCGAGGATGTCTATCTTTTCGATCGACGGCTCGGAGAACAGTACGCCGGTGTTCGGGCCCAACGCCTGGCCGATGTCGCCGGCGAGGTGAGCGTCGCGGGCCGCGTCGTCGGGAAAGACGTCGAAGACACCGAACGTTGACGGTCCCATCTGGATCGCGAACCACGCGATGGTGCCCGGCTCTTGCATCGCGATGTCTCTTGCACCCTTGAGGAAGCGTGCGAGTTCTTCCTCTTTGCCCGGGAGCGCCTCAAGACGCACGAGCAGTGCTTTGGTCACCATCGTTGAGCCCCTTTCGTTCGGTCGCCGGCATCATGCCCTGGACCCCTACCTCGGGTGCGGCCGGGGTAAGCCGACGATCCCGAAGAACCGCACGTTGCCCAGGCGGGTGGAGGAAGCCCTGTCGAACTCGCCATGTGCGCGAACTCGTGACTGTACCGATCCACCGGGATCCACGCTGTCGTCGATCACAGCCCTCCTACCCGAGCATGATCGACGTCCCCTGCACGGTGATCGCCTTTGCGGCCAGCGGCGACGGGGCCGGACCGCCCGCGACCGAGCCATCGGCCACCGCGAACCTGCTGCCGTGGCAGGGGCAGTTGATGGTGCCCTCGTCGACCTCGTCGACCACGCATCCCTGATGGGTGCACGTGGCCGTGAACGCCTTGAACTCCCCCGCCACCGGCTGGGTCACCACCACGTCCTGGTCGGCGAAGACCACACCGCCGCCCACCGGGATGTCGGCGGTGGCCGCCAGTGCCCCACCCGAGGAACCGGCACCACCACCGGTGGTCGCGCCACCGGAGTTGCCGGGCGCAGGCCTGGCGGCCCCGCCCGAGCCGTAGCCGCTGCATGCGGTCAGCGCCAGCAGGCAGGCGGCACCGCAGGCACCGCAGACAACCGCGCGGCGGCTCAGCGCCGGGTTCGCGTCGATCGACATGATCATTTCTCCTAGAACGTGAAACCGGTGGTGGTGAAGAACCAGAGCGAAGACGACAGCCACAGCGCGACGAGTGCAGTGAACACCGCACCACCAAGCAGCGGCAGACTCCATTGCGGCGAGTCGGTGCGGTTCAGGATCAGCATCTTCGCGGCGAAGGCACCGTAGAAGAAGCACCCGAACAGCGAGTGGATGAGGACTCGCGTCGTGCCGTCCTGGAAACCGAGCGCGTAGAGACAGTGCACGGCCACCGGCGCCGTGAGCAGCACCGCGACCCGCCCGGACCAGCGGTGCAGGGTACCGATCCACGGCGGCGCGGTGATGCTCGGGAACCGCCCGTACATCACCATAGCGGAGCCGAGCTGCACCAGGGCCAGCACGAACGCACCGGTCCCGAGCCACGCCTTGGCTGCGACACCGCTGGAGAAGCCCGCGATGTTGATCGCGAAGAACGTGGGCTCGTGGAAGCGGCCGTAGACGCCGAGCCCGATGGTGACCAGCGTGCCGACCGCGGCCGCGATCAGCAGACCGGTGATGCCCGGGCGCGGGGCGGCGTGCGAGGGCGGGGTCGTGGCGCTCATCCGAAGACCACCTGGTCGCGGCCACCGACGGTCTCGACGTCGACCTTGACACCGTCAGCCGTGGTCGCGTCGGGTGCGTTCGGGTCGAAGGTCGGCGCCGCAACGACGACGCCCTCGGCGTTGCGCGCGTTACCGGTCACCGTGCCGTCGACGGCGATCCAGCCGATCCGGGCAGCCACGCCGTCGATGTTTGCCCGGCCCTGGTAGAGCCCTTCCGGCGCCTGGACGGTCTTGGCCGCGTACGGCCACTGCTTGCCGTCGACGGCGACGCTGCCCAGCGACTTGGCATCGTCAACCGTGCCGGTGATGCTGGCGCCGTTCTTGCCCTGCAGGGAAAGCTGGTCACCCTGGAGGGTGCCCTCCAGCCAGGCCTCGATCTTCTTGCCGTCGCAGACATAGGCGACGGCCCGGCCGTCCTTCACCGCGATCGCCACGGTCACCTCGTTGCCCGAGGACCGTCCGGCGTAAGCCTGCTCCGCGATGGCCGGGGCCGGGACGGCGGGCTCGGGCGCGGCGGTGGTGGCCGGTGCGACGGCCTCGGTGGTCGGCGCGGCGGCCGTATCAGTGTTCTGGTTCGCTGGATTGCTCAGTGAGCTGACCACGAGCAGCGCGACCCCGAGGGCAGCAACCGCAAACAGGGTCAGGAGGGGCGCATACCTCTTCATGATCTCCCCCGGGGAGTGGTGGTGGATCCGGTCGGCGACCGGACACTGTTCACCTCGAACACGGGCGGCGCGGTGTAACGGTTCACGTGGGTCGGGATCCGATTGAACCGCAACGGCCACCCGCACGTGTACCCCGATGGGCGGGGCTGCCGCTAGGGTTTCGCCACCCCTCGTCATCCAGGAGCAGGACCGAATGCCCGACATCCGCCAGCGCGAGGGCGACGAGGCGCTCGTGCACGCGATCTACTCCGAGCACGGGCGAGCGCTGCTGGCCTATGCCACCCGGCTGCTCGGCGATCGCGCCGCGGCTGAGGACGTCGTCCAGGAGACGCTGATCCGCGCCTGGCGCCACCCGGAGGTGCTGACCAATGGCAAGGGCTCAACCCGTGGCTGGCTGCTCACCGTGACCCGCAACATCGTCATCGACCGGATCCGGGCCCGCGCCGCCCGCCCGCACGAGGTCGCCGAGACACCGGATCGCCCGCCGGTGGAGCGCGACCACGCCGATCGTGTCGTCGCCTCGGTCACGGTCCTCACCGCGCTCGAGGCGCTCTCGGAGGATCATCGAGGGGTGCTCGACCAGATCTACTTCCAGGGGCGCAGCCTCGGCGAGGCCGCCACCGCACTCGGCATCCCGGCCGGGACGGTCAAGTCCAGGTCGTACTACGCGCTGCGCGCGTTACGGGAGAGACTGACCGCACGCGACGGGTCCGAGGTGTTGACATGAAGATCCACGACCAGGAACAGCTGGGCGCATACGTCCTCGGCCTGCTCGATGACGCCCAGGCCCGCGCCGTCGACGAGCACCTGGCCGACTGCGCGCCGTGCCGGCGCAACTGGGAGGAACTCCGCGAGATGACCGACCTGCTCGGTGAGGTGCCGCCCGAGGCGTTCCTCGACGGCCCACCCGAGGGCGACCTGGTGTTGCAGCGGACGTTGCGGCAGATGCGGGCGGAGACCGCCGCGCGGCTCCGCCGTCGCCGCCTCACCGTGGTGGCCGCGGCGGCGGTCGTGCTGGCCGCTGTACTGGGTGGGGGGGTGGTGGTCGGCCGGGCCACGGCGCCGGAGACCGTGCTCGCCCAGCCACCCGCCGGTGCCCGGGTGCTGCAGGGCGGCAGCGGGGGGATCACGATGGCGGCCACCGTGACCCCCGCCACGGGCTGGGTCCGACTGACCGCGACGGTACGGGGCATCCCGGCCGGGGAGATCTGCGACCTGGTCGTGGTGTCCCGCGACGGCACCCGGGAGGTCGCCGGTAGCTGGGTCGTGTCCCCCGCCGGTGAGCGCGACGGTACGACTCTCAACGGTTCGGCGGCGGTGCCGCCCGAGCAGGTCGCGGCGGTGGTCGTGGAGAACCAGGCCGGTCGTCAGTTCGTCGAAGTGCTCGTGTGAGGACGCGCTTCAGACCATCCCGAGCAGCATGATCGCCATCGTGGCGCCCATGACGACGTGGGAGGCCGGCACGGCGCGCTGGGCGTTCATCCGAACCAGCACCCCGACCGTCCCGACCGGCACCGGTTCGGCATCCGCGGCCGCGCGGGCCGACAGGTGGTGCACGGCGTGCGTGACGAAGTACGCCGCCAGCACCAGGGCCAGAGCCGAGAATGCGGCCGTCCCGCCGCCGGCCGCGGCCCCGTGGTGCGCGTGGGGCGGATCGACAACCGCCGGAGCGGCGTCGTGGCGATGGGCAAGGAGCATGAAGATCATGGCGGCCGCGCCCACGACGTGGTGGGCCGGCTCGCCGAACCGCGGCCCATCGCGCAGGGCGGCGGCCCCGAACCAGGCACCGATGAGCACGAAGATCACGACCCACCCCACCCGCGGCAGCGGGTCGAAACGCGGCGCGAACATCGCGGCCATCCCGACGCCCATCAGGGCATGAGCCAGCCCGCTCGTCGGCCGGGCATTCCGGGTGAGCACCATGACGGTGTAGAGGAGCCCGATCCCGAGGCACAGCACAGCGAGTGGGCCGTCGAGCCAGACAACCCCGAACGTCATCGTCAGCGGCACCTCACCTGGTCGATCGACGCCTGGTCATCGATCGTCAGGAGAACTGTAGGACAGCGTCACCTGCGACATCTATACCGCGCGGGGGTAGCCGGTCAGGTGTGTGGGCCGCCGGCCACGTAGATCACCTGACCCGACACGAATCCCGCACCCTCGCTCACCAGGAACGACACGGTGTGCGCGATGTCGTCGGGCTGCCCGATCCGGGCAACCGGGATCTCTGCGGCGCGGGCGGCCACGTAGGTCGCCCAGTCCTGGCCGATCCGCTCAGCGGTCGCACGGGTCATGTCGCTGGCGATGAAGCCGGGCGCCACGGCGTTGGCGGTGATGCCGAACTTGCCGAGCTCGATCGCAAGAGTCTTGGTCAGACCCTGCAGCCCTGCCTTGGCGGTGGAGTAGTTGGCCTGCCCACGGTTGCCAAGGGCTGAGGTGCTCGAGAGGTTGACGATCCGGCCGTACCTGGCGGCGACCATGTGCTTCTGCGCCGCGCGGGTCATCAGGAACGATCCGCGCAGGTGCACCCCCATCACGGCGTCCCAGTCGAGCTCGGACATCCTGAACAGCAGATTGTCGCGGGTGACACCGGCGTTGTTGATCAATACGACGGGAGCGCCGAGCTCCTCGACGACCCGCCCGACCGCCGCCTCCACCTGCGCCGCCTCGGACACGTCGGCGCCGATCGCGATCGCGCGGCCACCTGCACCGAGGATCGCGTCGACGGTCGCCTGCCCGGCGGTCTCCTCGAGATCGACCACCGCGACGGCCAGGCCGTCCGCAGCCAGCCGCAGGGCCGTGGCCGCGCCGATACCGCGGGCCGCCCCGGTGACGATCGCCACCCGCTGCGAGGTCTGGGTCATGCTCACTCCTCGGTTCAGCGGTGGGTTCAGCGGTTGGAGGTACCCCGCACGTCACCGGGCCCAGCGGCTGCTGACCGCGCAGAGAACGGCCCAGAGCAAGGCGAAGGCGACCACCTTCGGGCGCCGGTCGCGGGCCGGCAGCTGCGCGCCGAAGACGACGGCGTCACCCGCGTCGGCGACCACCCGGCACGCAATGGCCGCCCGCAGCGCCGGACCGCGGGGGGCCAACATCATCGCGGTGCCGATGGCGGCGTCGCGGATGCCGATCCCGGCGATCAGGGTGCTGATCGCCGGGGCCACCTCATCCTCGTCCGGGCCGTGAGCGAGGCCGCAGGGCCGCGCCAGCAAGGCCGGACGCACGGCGATCGCCACGCTGTAGAGCGCGGTGACCGCGCCGAGGATCCTGGGCAGGAATCGCAGGGACATGGCTCGTAGTGCCCTGAGCGAGCCGATCACAAACCATGGATCTGGTCAGGAACGCGGTTTCTCGTTCCAAACGGAGTCGCCGTGCGCCCACCGATCAGTGGAAGCGCGGGGGGCGCTTCTCGGCGAACGCGGCCACCCCCTCGGCGCCCTCCGGGCCGGCGGCGCTGGCCGAGATCGCGTCGGTCTCCAGGACCAGGTGCGCGGCCAGGGAGGTGTCGGGCGACGCCGCCAGCAACCGCTTGATCCGGCCCAGCGCCGCGGTCGGTCCCTGCGCGATTCGGTGGGCGGTCAGCTCGGCCTCCTTGACCACGGACCCGTCGTCGACGACGGCGGTGAAGATTCCGGCGGCAAGGGCGGTGTCGGCGTCGAGCACCTGGTCGGTGAGCAGGATGTGCCGTGCCCGGCCGGTGCCGACGATTCGCGGCAGCGTCCAGGTCATCCCCCCGTCCGGAGAGAACCCGATTCCAGGATAGGCGGGCCGGAGCTTGGTCGAGGGCCCGGCGACGGCCAGGTCGGTTGCACAGACGATGCTCATCCCGGCCCCGGCCGCCCAGCCGGTGACCCCCGCCACCACCGGAACGGGGCACTCGATGAGTGCGGTCACGAATCGGTGGAAGGAGTCGGCGAGGCCGTGCACGATCGCGCCGCGGTCCGCCGCCGACGCGAACGTCGCGACGTCGCCACCGGTACAGAAGCTTCCACCCTCGCTGATCAGCAGCACCGCCCCGACCTGCTCGGGGTCGAGCGCCACCAGCGCCCGGTGGATCGCGGGCAGCGCCTCGCCGTCGAGCGTGCCGTGCCGGCCGCGGGCGACCCGGCAGCGCAGCACCCGGCCGTCGCGCACGAGAGGTCCGGGGTCGTTCATGAAGCGCCCACGCCGATGCGTGACGGGCTCACGAAGATGGCGAGCTCGGGGTCGCCCCGCAGCCGTCGGGGACTCCGACCTCGGTGCGGATGTCGACGTCCAGGAAACCCTCCCCGGTGCGCCCGGCCCGGGCGGCGGGCACGGCGATCACCGGCCCGATCCCCCGGCTGCCCCCCGAGATCACGATGGTGCGCCCGACGCGGGCATGAGTCGACATGGGCGCACCCTACTGACCGGTCCCGACACGTCAGGGGAGTGGCGTTCCTGACCTCACCGAGCCAGTTTCCGCAGCCGGGGGAGGACGTCCTCGCTGAAATGGGCGAGGAAACGCTCCTGGTCGTGACCAGGGCCGTGGACGACGAGGTGGGTCAGCCCCGCGTCGACATACGGCTTGATCCGGGCGACCGCCTCGTCCGGGTCGGATGCGACGATCCAGCGCTTCGCGACCTGCTCGATCGGGATCTCGTCAGCGAGGCGCTCCATCTCCGCCGCGTTGTCCACGCTGTGCTTCTGCTCCGCGGTGAGCGACAGCGGCGCCCAGAACCGGCAGTTCTCCAGGGCCCGGTCGTGCTCGCGGTCGTAGGAGATCTTGATCTCGATCATCCTGTCGATCCCGGCCGGGTCCCGCTCCGCAGCGGCCGCACCCTCGGCCACGGCCGGCAGGAGCTTGTCGGTGTAGAGTTCCATGCCCTTGCCGGAGGTGCAGATGAACCCGTCGCCGGCGCGGCCCGCGTACTTCGCGACCACCGGCCCACCTGCGGCGATGTACACCGGCACGGGTCGCTCGGGCTTGTCGTACACCGTTGCCTCGACGGTCCTGTAGAACTCGCCGTCGAAGCTCACCTGATCCTCGGTCCAGAGCTGGCGCATCAGCCGCACGGCCTCACGCATCCGGGCGAACCGACCTTTGAAGTCGGGCCACTGCGCCCCCGTCACCGCGGTCTCGTTGAGCGCCTCGCCGGTGCCCAGCCCGAGCATCACCCGGTCCGGGTAGAGGCAGGCCATCGTCGCGAACGCCTGCGCGATCACCGCGGGGTTGTAGCGGAACGTGGCCGTCAGCACCGACGTCCCGAGCTGCACCCGCGACGTCCGCTCCCCCACCGCCGCCATCCAGGCCAGCGAGAACGGTGCGTGGCCACCGGTGTGCCGCCAGGGCTGGTAGTGGTCGGACACCACCACGCTGTCCAGCCCCACCTCCTCGGCCAGCACCGCATACTCCACGAGGTCCCGCGGCCCGAACTGCTCCGCCGAGGCCTTGTAGCCGATCCGCAATCCCACCTCGGCGTCCTTCCTGCCGGTTCCCGGCCTCACCATCGAGGAGACTGGTGTCGTCGTCGGGATAGATCTTCCGGTCGTGGTTTCCGCGTCATCAACGGCTCGGCTCGTGGAGCTTGAGCCGCTTCAGACGGCGGCTGCTGCCCGGACCCATCGCGGTGCGTCCGGTGGGACGACTCAGCGGACCTCGACGCGGACGAGGTGACGGCTCGCCTTCGCCAATCGGACGTCCCGGGTCAGTAGCGGGCAGTCGAGTGCCTCGGCCAAGGCCACATAGGCTGCATCGTAGGCGGACACGTTGTCGCGGAGCTGGAATGCCCGGCGCCGAAGGGCGTCACCCGCGGGCCAGCGGTGTATCTGCATGTCCTCGAAGTCGGTCAAGGTGTCCTCGGCCCTGCCGGCACTGAGATCTCCGCGAAGGGTGAGTCCACGTAGAGCTGAGACGACCTCGAAATCAAGGAGGGCCGGCGCATCGAGCTCGTCACTCGCAAGGAACTTACGCAGATCATCCGTGTCGTCCACGGCTGTCAAGGCATCGACGACCGCAGCGCAGTCCACGACGATCACGAACGCGGTTCCGACCAGCCGACCGCACGTTCGCGCCGAGCGTCGTCGAGTACGTCGACGGCCGATGCGCTAATCCGAAAATAGCCGGGGACGGGCGAACGGGACCACCGGCTCGGCGTCATGTCGGTGCCGAGTCGGGGACGGGCTGACCGATGTCAGGCGGCGGGCTCCAAGGTGACTTTGAAGCCGAGGGTCT
>JBOHEP010000334.1:0-3342 GCA_050701075.1 Pseudonocardia sp.
TGCAGATCATCCCGCAGGCCACCGCGGCCGTCATCGAGCGGCTGGGCCGGTTCAAGGCGACGGAGGAGCCGGGCCTGGTCTTCCTCGTGCCGTTCATCGACAAGATCCGGGAACGGATCGACCTGCGCGAGCAGGTGGTGTCGTTCCCGCCGCAGCCGGTGATCACCCAGGACAACCTGACGGTCAACATCGACACGGTCGTCTACTACCAGGTGACTGACCCCAAGAAGGCGGTCTACGAGATCTCCGACTACATCACCGGCGTCGAGCAGATCACCACCACCACCCTGCGCAACGTGGTCGGTGGGATGAGCCTGGAGGGCACCCTCACCTCCCGTGACGAGATCAACACCGTGTTGCGGGGCGAGCTCGACGAGGCCACCGGCCGCTGGGGCATCCGGGTGAGCCGTGTCGAGATCAAGGCCATCGACCCGCCCGCGTCGATCCAGGAGTCGATGGAGAAGCAGATGAAGGCCGAACGCGAGAAGCGGGCGATGATCCTCACCGCGGAGGGTCAGCGGGAGTCGGCCATCCGCAGCGCGGAGGGCCTCAAGCAGTCGCAGATCCTCACCGCCGAGGGCGCCAAGCAGGCGGCCATCCTCGGTGCCGAGGCCGAACGTCAGGCCCGCATCCTGCGTGCCCAGGGTGATCGGGCCGCGAAGTACCTCCAGGCACAGGGCCAGGCCAAGGCCATCGAGAAGGTCTTCGCGGCGATCAAGGCGGGCAAGCCCACACCCGAGCTGCTGGCCTACCAGTACCTGCAGACCCTCCCGCAGATGGCGCAGGGCGACGCCAACAAGGTGTGGATCGTGCCGAGCGACTTCGGCAAGGCTTTGGAGGGCTTCACCCGCATGCTCGGTGCCCCCGGTGATGACGGGGTGTTCCGGTTCGAGCCGAGCCCGGTCGAGCCGGGCAACGGTATCCGGCCCGAGGACGACGACAAGGGCATCTCCGACTGGTTCGACACCTCGCCCGACCCCGAGATCGCCCGCGTGGTGGCCGATGCGGAGGCGCAGGCCCGCAGGGATCTGCCCCCGCTCCAGGCTGTCGGGCCGGGAGCCTCCCGCCCACCGGGTCCGCCGCAGCTGCCCCCGCCCGCCCAGGACCACGGCCCGGTGCAGCGACCCAGGCCGGACGCCGGACGGCAGCTCAGTCCCACACCCCGCCCACCCGGCTCACCGCAGGGGCCACCACCGGGGGCGTCGAACCCGCCGACGCCTGCGCGCGGGCTGCCGCCGGGGGGCGACGTTCCGCCGCGCCCCGGCCGCCCGTCCCCTCCGCCGAAGTAGTCGGAGTCCGATGATCGACGCTGCGGAACGTCGGACCGCGCGCGGTCCTCAGCTGAGCGTGAACCCGAACGGCAGCTCGAGCCGGTGGCGCCGGAGCAGCCCGGGATCGGCCAGCAGCTCACGGGTGGGGCCGTCGGCCACCACCACACCGTCGTCGATCACGACGCTGCGCGGGCAGAGCTGCAACGCGTAGGGCAGGTCGTGGGTGACCATGAGCATTGTGCGTCCGAGCCCGAGCAGCACCTCGGCGAGCTCGCGGCGGGCGACGGGATCGAGGTTGGAGGACGGTTCGTCGAGCACGAGGATCTCCGGCTCGCACGCCAGCACCGTGGCCAACGCCACCCGGCGGCGCTGACCGCCGGACAGGTGCAGCGGGGAGCGGTCGATGAGCTCGCTCATTCCCACGCGGTCCAGCGCGGTGGTCACCCGGGTGACGAGCTCGGCGCCGGTGACGCCGAAGTTGGCCGGGCCGAACGCGACGTCCTCGCGCACGGTGGGCATGAACAGCTGGTCGTCGGGGTCCTGGAAGACGATTCCCACGCGGCGTCGGATCTCACGCAGGTTCGCCTTGACCACCTCGAGTCCGCCGACCGAGACGGTGCCGTGCCCGCCGGTGAGGATGCCGTTGAGGTGCAGCACGAGCGTGGTCTTGCCGGCTCCGTTCGGACCGAGCAGGGCCACCCGCTCACCGCGTTCGATGCGCAGGTCCACCCCGAACAGCGCCTGGTGACCGTCGGGATAGGCGAAGGCCAGCTCGGAGACCAGCAGCGACGGGGCGGCTGTGGTCTTGACGGTGGCGATGTCCCGCCTCGGGAGTGTGGTCATGTGCCCGTCCTCAGGTGATCAGGTATCCGGTCACGGCGAGCAGCAGGGCGGCCCCGACCGGTGCCAACCCGACCACCCAGTTCCGCCTGGTGGTCACCGCCTCCGACAGCCGCGGCATCTCCCCGGCCCAACCGCGCGACAGCATCGCCAGGTGTACCCGCTCGCCGCGCTCGTAGGAGCGGATGAACAGCGCGCCCACGCCGCGGGCAGTGGCGCCGGCCTGCCAGAGGAACCGCGGGTCGTGCCCACGGGAGATGCGGGCCAGCCGCATCCGCCGGGCCTCGCCGGCGATGACGTCGATGTAGCGCAGCATCAGGGTGGCGATGGTGACGACCAACGCGGGCGCGTGCAGCCGCTGCAAGCCCAGGAGCAGGTCACGCAGAGGCGTGGTGGCGGCGAGCGTGAGCGAGGTCAGCACCCCGAGCGTGCCCTTGACGAGGATGTTCCAGGCCCCGAGCAGACCAGGTTCGGACAGCGTGAGACCCAGCCACTCGACGAAGGGCGGGCCACCGCTGAACGGCAGCAGCACCGCGAGCACCACGAACGGCGCCTCGATCAGTGAGCGTCGCGCAATCCAGCCCGGCGGGATCCGCGCCACGGCCCACACGCAGGCGAGCAGCACCAGGTATCCGCCGAAGACCGGAAAGGCCTCCCTCGGGGTGGTCACCACGCAGACCACCCCGAGGAACGCCGCCACGATCTTGACCTCGGACGGCAGCCGGTGCACCGGTGAGCTGCCGGGCAGGTAAAGAGGGTGCGAGTGCCCGGCGCCCATCTAGCTGTCGGAGCGGGTGGCGTCGGTGCCGCGACGACGCAGCAGCCAGAACAACCCGCCCGCGAAGATCAGGGTGACCACCACCCCGATCACGCCGGCCAGGCCGACGGTGCCGTCACCGCCGTTCAGCGCGTAGTCGGCGAGCGGGCTGCCGGCGACCGGGCTGTCCGCGGCGTTCTGCGCTATGCAGGTGCCGTTGAGCTGCTCCTCGCCGTCGACCTCGACGACCTCGCAGCCCTCCAGCGTGGCCTTGTCGAGACCGTCGGGATTCCCGCTGGCGAAGTAGGACAGCCCACCGGCGATGAGCAGGGCGACGATGAGGAACCCGACGTAGAAGCCGGTCATGGCGCCGGAGCGGGTAGGTGCGTTCACGACGTGCTCCCCTCGGTGGCGCGGCGCAGTTCAAGCGGCTCGGCCGAGCCGCGCACCAGGTAGATCAGATCCGGCCGGGAG
>JBOHEP010000335.1:0-24188 GCA_050701075.1 Pseudonocardia sp.
AGGCGATGTACCGGCTGCTCGCCATCGCGAAGTACGAGGACCGCTACGTCATCCCGACCGCGTCGGCGGAGGACGCCCACAAGCTCGACGCGATCGCGACCGGCTGCAGCCTGGACACCGACGGCGGCCCCGGCATGTCCGAGCAGGACTTCCACATCCGCGGCGACGCCGGGGGGGACGCGGGGAACGCGGGGGACGCGGGGGACGCGGGGGACGCTTTCACCCACACCGACACTCCGGCCGCACCGCTGAAGAAGCTCCAACGGGTCAACCTGCTCAACTGGGACGGCAACGGCACGCCGACCGGGTTGTTCCCCGAACGCACCGCGGCCGGGACGGAGAAGGACGCGTGAAGCTGCCGCTGCGACGGACCGCACGATCTACGGCCGATGAGCGCCCCGGGGAACGCGACCGGCAGGTCGGGTGGCAGGTCGCGTCGCTGCTGCTCGACTATCCCGGGCAGCAGACGATCGACCGGCTGCCCCTGCTGCGCGATGCGGCCGCGACGCTGCCCGCGGTGATGGGCGAACCGCTGCGGGCGTTCCTCGCCCACGTCGAGGCGACGCCGCTGCACCAGCTGGCCGCCGACTACGTCGAGACCTTCGACCTGCGGCGCCGGTGCTGCCTCTACCTCACCTACTACGCCTACGGCGACACCCGCAAGCGCGGGCTGGCGATCCTGCGGATCAAGCACGCGTACACCGCCGCGGGATTCTCGCTCACCGACGCCGAGCTGCCCGACCACCTCGCGGTCGTCCTGGAGTTCGCCGCCACCGCGGACCTGGCCGCCGGCATGCGGCTGCTGCACGAACGCCGCGCCGGCATCGAACTGCTACGGCTGTCCCTGCATGACGCGGGGTCGCCGTACGGCCTGGTGCTCGACGGCGTCTGCGGTGCGCTGCCACCGCTGGCCACCCGGGACCGGGCCGAGGTCGAGCGGCTGGCCAGGGAAGGACCACCCGAGGAAGAGGTCGGGCTGGAGCCGTTCGCGCTCGATCCCTCGCTCGTTCCGGCCGGACCGCGCGGAGGCCACCGGTGAGCCAGCGCAGGCGAGCGAACCATCGGCACAGCGCATCGGCGCAGCCGCCGACCGAGCGCAACGAGGGAGCGCGGTGAGCACGTTCCTGTGGGTCATCCTGCCCTACGTCACGCTGACGACGTTCGTCGTCGGGCACCTGTGGCGCTACCGCTACGACAAGTTCGGCTGGACCACCCGGTCGTCACAGATGTATGAGAGCAGGTTGCTGCGCCTGGGCAGCCCGCTGTTCCATCTCGGCCTGCTGGCGGTCATCGCCGGGCACGTCGGCGGCATCCTGGTGCCGAAGTGGGTCACCGAGGCGGTCTGGATCTCCGATGGCCTCTACCACTTCGCCTCCGTCTCGC
This sequence comes from Pseudonocardia sp., assembly GCA_050701075.1. Classification (GTDB taxonomy): domain Bacteria; phylum Actinomycetota; class Actinomycetes; order Mycobacteriales; family Pseudonocardiaceae; genus Pseudonocardia. Next base: position 1,384 of record JBOHEP010000335.1, read on the forward strand.
TGGGCACCCTGGCCGGGCTGGCGACGGTGGCCGGCTTCGCGATCCTGGTCTACCGGCGGATCACCGTGGCGTCGGTGCGCCGCGCCACCACCAAGGTGGACGTGGTGACCTACGTCCTGCTCGGCGCGGTGTTCTTCCTGGGCATGTGGAACACCGTCGGCGGCAACCTGATCGGCGGCGGGTACGACTACCGCGAGACGGTATCGCCGTGGTTCCGCAGCCTGTTCCTGCTGTCACCGCTTCCCGAGCTGATGGCCACCGCGCCGCTGTCGTTCCAGCTGCACAACATCACCGCGATGCTGCTGTTCGCGCTCTGGCCCTTCACCCGGCTGGTGCACGTGTTCAGCGCGCCGGTCGGCTACCTCGTGCGGCCCTACGTCGTCTACCGCAGCCGCGAGCCGCGGCGAGGTCACACCGAGCCGGCCCGGGGGTGGGATCCGGTGCACTGACCGGGCTTGCTGAGCGGCGGCCGCACTGCCGGGCGCCCTCGAACACACGGTGCTGCACCGCACAGGTTCATCGGGGGTATCGGGGGTATGGAACACGCCGCCAGTTTCATGATCGTCAAACGGGGACGGGGAGCCGCATCCCGTGCGGCTCCCCGCACCGAGACGCTGATCTTGTAGGGTCATCGCGACTCCGGTAGTGTCGTGACCATTGGCTGGGAACTCGGAACCGCACTCAGCACCGCTGACGGTTCCTCACCATCAATCAACGCTCCGCACCTTCCGTCCACCGGATCCCCGCACCACCCTCCACGCGTATCCTTAAGCCGACCGAACCCGAAGAACTTCTGCGGCGCTGCTTCAGGGTGACGCCGTCATCCGACGGAAGGCATGGGTGACCCGAAGCCAGCGACCTGCCGCACGTACCAAGGGAGCTGGATTGCATCCCCAAGCACCTGATCGCCACTCGCCTGCAGAGCCCGACCGGCGACCCAACCGACAACCCCTTACCCGACCGACGGTCAGCCGGGTCCTGGCTGAGCTACCGAACCATGCCTGGGTACACCTGGCTTGCCACGGCAGCCAACACCCGACCGATCCCACCGCCAGTGCGTTCCGCCTCGCCGACGGTCCCTTAAGCGTCACCGACCTGATCCAGCAAGACCGCCCCGGACCACGTGAACTGGCGTTCCTGTCCGCGTGCCAGACCGCCACTGGCAGTACCCGGATACCCGACGAATCCCTCCATCTCGCCGCCGCAATGCAACTCATGGGTTACCGTCACGTCATTGCCACACTTTGGTCGATCTACGACTCGATGGCACCCGGCGTCGCCGCCACCGTGTATGGCACCCTGGCCACCTGCACGCTCGACGCCGACCACGCCGCGCTGGCCCTGCACCACGCAGTCACCGTGCTCCGCGCGAAGCGGCCCGCAAGTCCCCTCGCCTGGGCCCCTTACCTGCACACTGGTCCTTGAGGCAGTCACGATGGGCTCGAGACCAAGTACCGCGCGAAGATCATCTGGGGCCCGCCGAGCCTGACCATGGCTAGCTGCTGCAATTCAGCCAAGGATGCTTGAGAAAAGCTCGCCAGGCCATCTCCCAAGGAAACTTATGCAGATAACGGTCACCCGTTCCAGGTGCGTGCTGCTCGTATACATCATCTCCGACCAGAACTAGAACGCCCCAATCAGATAGTAAACGCATGGCATTCTGAACTGCCGGGAAGCTGATCTGCGCCCAGTTCGAGAAGGGCATGGCAACAACAGGTTGCCTCTTTCCGACTGCTTCGACGAGCAATCCGAGGGCGAGCGTGTCAGAGATTCCGGCGGCCCACTTCGAAAGCGAGTTGCACGTGATGGGCGCGACGATCATGCCGTCGGCAGGGGGAAGTTCATCGGGCGCGTCTGGGTCCTTGTAGATGCTTCGGACATTATGGCCGCTCTGCCGGGTGAGCGACTTCGCGTCGATGAAGCGGGCACCGTCCGGCGAGGCAATGACGCATACATCCCATCCATCTCGCTGAGCCAGGCTCACGAGTTTTCCGACGTCTCGCGCTGCTGGCGATCCTGTGACGACTGCATACAGAACGGGCTGTCCGTCCGAATTCATATGGTCATCCCCTTAACCGGGAGAAGGTCAATGCTTCGTGCCGCACCATGCCGCAAACTCGTGCAGACTGCTTGTCGCTCGCGAATCGCGAACAGCCAGTGCGTGTACAGTCTCGTGAACCTGCGGATGGTAGCGAGTTACCTGCGGCGCGATACGCCGCGCTTGATGAAGAGCGTCAAGCGATTTGGCGCGATTCCCATACAGGAGCCATCCCTGTGCGAGATCTATCCAGTAGTGACCTCGACGAGACGGAGCAATACTGCCGGGAATCTGGATCCTTGCGGCGCGTGTGACTGCCGCGACTCCGTCCGCCAGTTCTACCGGAATGGAAACCTGGTGAATTGCGAGGTTCCCGCCACTAAACTTCGTACCATAGTGGTTCGCCGCGTCTTGACCTTGCTCGACGAAGCGTCCTGCCTCGAGCAGTGCGGCGTTCGCCATGTCCGCGTCAGATTGACGGGCTGCGAGTACTGCTCGCCGCAATTGAATGGCTCCGCGAACAGCTGTCGATACTGGACCTGCAGGTGCTTCTTCGACAAATGATTCCGCCCGATCGAGCGTACGTGTTCCGGCGGAGTAGGCGCCGTCAAAGAGCAGGATCAACGCGTGGTGCCACTCGGCAACCGCGGCACGGATAGGATCTGAACCCTTGGCGGCTGCGACTCGTGCACGCTCATCCGCAAGGTGCGCCAGATCCAGGTGGCCGAGCCGGTAGAGCGCCACAAGGGCGTAGCCGTAGCTCTCGGCTAATAGCTCATTCGTGTCGGACTGGCCGTCGGAGCCTTCCTGCCACCGTAGCAGGTGCAGCTTCTTGAGTATGTCGGGCAGATCTCGAACGGCTTCCGAATGGGCACCGCGGCGGTCAAGTTCTTTTAATCTGGACACCAGTTGTCGCAGATCGTCCAGTGTCACGAGTGGCGTATCCGGATCTGGGTCGTCGCCTTCAACCAAGACCTGCCTCAGGAAGGGGACTCCTGATTGTTCGGCAGCAACATTCGTCGGCCGAGTCCCGTACGGCTGCTCGGTGATATCAAAGACGTTCACGCGCAACGTGCGCGCAACGGCGGCGATGAGCGAGTGCGAAGCCGTTCGCTCTCCTCGTTCAACTTTCCGAAGCATTGAGTACGAAACGTTCACGCGCAGCGCAAGTCCTTCTTGGGTAAACCCGTGGATCTTGCGCAGTGTCGCGATCCTGACGCCGAAGGGAGTCACTGAATCGGTGGATTCAGTGACTCAGTGGCATCGGAATCACTGTCCGAACTCAACGCCACCCTGGCCTTCCTTCGGTCCGTGCGTCGCATCAGCGCGCAGCAGTCTGCTAGCCGCGCCTCGCGCGCCCATGCTGTGGCGGTCCAGTGGCAGTCCAACCCGCCGCTGTGCGCCACGATCGACGGTACCCCAAGGCAGACGAACCGACAGGAGGACGGCCCGGTGCGAGGTGATCGCCGGTACGACGAGAGGAGCGACGCTGACCGGCGCCTGGTCTGCACCGGTAGACGCAGGGCACGCAGGGCACGCAGGGCACGCAGGGCACGGCGGCCCGACCGAAGTCAGCGCAAGCCGGCCCACAACCTCGGCAGCGTCAGCCTCCGCAGGTATACCGCTCATGTACAGGCCCGGCGGGTGGCGGAATGGCTCAGCTGAATAGCGGCGATCCGACTGATACGTCTGTAGATCGAAGGGATGCGATCGAGGAAGCCGCGTGCCTCATCTCTGCGCAGTCCGGCGCCGCCAGCCGGGCACTCGCCGTCCACGCCAAGCGTCCCGATGGGCGATGTAGAGGTTGCTATCACACGCTGACCTGGTGGCCATGTGCTATGGCCACAATCGCCATGCGTGCGGAGCAAATTGGCAATGACTGCCCGCCTCCAGCCGTACCGCACGCACCTTGAACTCCGGCATCCGGCTGATCCACCAGGTCCGCGGCCTGGAGTTCGTGCCGATCCTGCTGAGCGGCGAATCCGTATCACTCATGTGATCACTTACGTGCCGTCCTCCGACCTGAGCGTCCCGACGACGAACCGTGCCCATGCTGCATAGCTGCGCTGGCGGACAACCAGCCGTGGTCCTGTTCCTCGACGACGATCAGCCGGGCCAGGCCGTCCGGGTGTGCGAATCGGTCGGTGAACAGCCGCGGCACCCCAACGCCGAAGGCCACTCACGCACCTCATCACTGGGACGTAGGGGGGCGTCGACTCCCTCCGGCAGTAGCACCGTTCCCGCCCGCCGCTCACTTACTCGCCTCGACACGGAGCGTCAAGTTGGCGATTCCGGCGAACTTGGCGCACACTTGCTGCATGACCACCGATGCAACCGAACTCTCGGTCAGCGAGGCCCGCGACCGGTTCTCCGACGCCGTGAACCGTGCCGCCTTCGGCGGAGAGATCACCTATGTCACCCGGGGTCGGGGGCACCAGCGTGCCGCAGCGATTGTGCCAGCCGAACTCGTCGAGCACTACGAGACCATGCTCGACCATGAGGACGGCCGAATCGCGCAGGAACGGCTGGCCGACGTCGACGCCGGTCGCACGACGGCGGTCACGGCAGACGAAGTGGCCCGGACACTCGGACTCTGATGAGGCAGTACGTCGTCCAGTACGATCCGAAGGCGCTCAAGGAACTGACCATGCTCGACAAGCCGGTGGCCCGCCGCGTCGTGAAAGCTGTCGATGCCTTGGGGGCCGACCCGCGGCCCAACGGCTCTCGCCCGCTCGTCGGCTACCCAGACCTGTGGCGCATCCAGGTTGGCAACTTCCGCATCATCTACACTATCAAGGCGCTGACCGGAAAACCCAGCCGGGGACGGGCGAACGGACCACCGGCTCAGCGGGGTTGCGAGGCTGAGTCGGGACGGGGGAACGGGGCCACCGGAAGGTGACCCCGGGGATAGATGGTTTAGGCGGCCTCGGTCGGGGTGAGCTGGACGTGGTAGCCCAGGGCTTGAAGCTGGCGGGTGAGGTGGTTGGTGCGCCGGGCGCGGTCGAGGCTGCGGATGTGGAAGTCGGGTCCGAGGTCGGTGAACTCGGCGGTGGGGTCGGCGAGTAGGTGGAAGATGATGACCAGGATGGAGCGTTGCAGCGCGACCAGCGCCTTGGCCTTGGGCATCGGTTGGATCAGCCGCCGGTGACGCGCGCCGAGGCAAGGTGTCGGTCTTGGCCGCGCCGACGGCCATCTGGGCGAGTGCGGCCTTGAGGTAGGGGTTGGCCTTGCCGGTGCGGGCCCGGCCATTCTTACGGCCGGACTGTACGGTGCGTGGACAGACCTTGGCCCAGGAGCACAGCCGCTGGTGAGTGCCGAACACCGTCACGTCCAGGCCGATCTCGCCGATGACGGCGCGGACCGTACGGCGAGGAAGTACTGAAGGTCTTCGAGATCACCTGATCCTGGGCCTACGCCGGCAACAGCGCCTGTCGACGTCCGCGTTGGGACTGTGCCGGCGCACGCCGAGCTGCGGAGTCACCTTGTGCGCTGATAAGTTTCATCAACGAAACTTTCGTCGATGTTAGTATTTCGCGGTGGCTGATCCGGGATTTATCGGCAGGACGGCATATCTCCGGGAGCTGTCCGCCCGGCTCGCCCTCGCGGCAGGGTCGGGGGGTGACTTCATCCTGCTCCGTGGCAGGCGCCAGGTTGGCAAGTCGCGCCTGGTCACCGAGTTCCTGGCCCGCAGTGGTGCGCGCTCGGTGTACTTCCAGGCGACCCGCAGGCCGGCCCGGGAGGAGCTCGCCTCGTTCACCGAGGCCATCGGGCGGTCGAACCTCGCCGGTGCGGATCTGGTGCGGGACGGTCTCCGGTTCACCACCTGGGAGCCGGCGTTCGAGTGGATCGCGCGGACCGCGTCGTCGAACGACCCGGTCGTCGTCGTGCTGGACGAGCTGCCCTACCTGACGGCGACCGACCCCTCATTCGAGTCGGTGCTGCAGCGGGTGTGGGATCACACTGTGCAGGGCCGACCGGTGCTGCTCGTCGTGGTCGGGTCGGACCTTGCGACCATGGAGGCGGTGAGCAGCTACGACCGGCCGTTGTACGGCCGGCTCCGCCTGGAGCGGGTCGTCCTGCCGCTCAACCTCGCCGAGGTCGCCGACGTGCTGGGTCTGGCGGCACCCGAAGCGGTCGATGCCTACCTCACGGTGGGCGGGTTCCCGCGGGTGCTGTCGTCCTGGCCGCGGGGGACGTCGCGGCAGGAGTTCGTCCGCCAGGGGCTGAGCGAACCGACCTCCGCGCTCGTGGTGATCGGGGAACGGATGCTGGCCGCTGAGTTCCCGGCCCCGGAGACCGCTCGTGCGGCACTCGAAGCGGTCGGGCATGGCGAGCGGTCCTTCAGCGCGTTGAGCAGTCGGAGTGGTCTTAGCGGGACGTCCCTGCACCGGGCCCTCGCCCTGCTGCGCAGCAAGCGGGTGGTCGAGGGCGAGGACCCGCTGTCGATTGCGCGGGGTGGACGTGCCACGCGGTACCGCGTCGCCGACCCCTACCTACGGTTCTGGCTGCGTTTCGTCAGCCCGGCTCTGCCCGATGTCGAACGCGGCCGGGGTGACCTGGCGGTGGCGCGGGCCGAGGAGGGCTGGGTGAGCTATCGGGGGCGAGCGGTCGAGCCGTTGGTCAGGCAGTCGCTGGAGCGACTGGCGCCGCTGCCCGGCCTCGGCGCAGCGCGTGACTTCGGCGGCTACTGGACCAGGGCGAACGACGTCGAAGTGGACCTGGTCGGGGTCACCGACCGTAGACGGGTGCAGCACGTCGCCGCGGTCGGGTCGGTGAAATGGCGCGAGGGCGAGCCGTTTTCGACGGCCGATGAGGCGGCCCTGCGCCGAGCGAAACTGCTCGTACCCGGTGCCGACGACAACACCATGCTGGTGGCCGTGTCCCGCGCCGGTTTCGTCAGCGGGCTCAGCGATCTGGGGCAGCTGGGCCCGGACGAGCTGCTCCGCGCCTGGCCAGGCTGAGCACGAAGAGACGCTGCGGCATGAAGCGCCGGGCTGCTGATCCTCTGGCGTACTGGCGCACACTTCCTGTATGACCACCGACGCCGTGACCAAAAGGCAATCAGTCGACAGTTGATCTCCAGCAACCACGGTTTCGCCTTGATCACCGCTATCGCAGTCTGTGAGCCATCGCCGGAGGTCTACCGCTCGGCCACACCACGGCCCGCCTCCAGCCGCACCGCACACACCTTGAACTCCGGCATCCCGCTGATCGGGTCCAGCGCAGGGTTGGTCACGAGGTTCGCCGCCTGCTCGCCCCCGTAATGGAACGGCAGGAACACCGTGTCCAGCCGCAGCGACGCCACGTACCGCACCCGGGCCAGCGCCGTCCCCCGCCTCGACACCACCCGCGCCCATTCCCCGACAGCCAGCCCGGCCCGCGCGGCGGTGTCCGGATGCACCTCGACGAACGACTCGGCCTCGACGGCGTTGAGCTCCCCGACCCGGCGGGTCTGCGCCCCGGACTGGTAGTGCACCAGGACCCGCCCGGTCGTGGCCCGCAGCGGAAAGTCGGCGTCGGGCAGCTCGGCCGCGTCGACATGATCGACGGCGACGAGCCGCGCCCGGCCGTCCGGATGGGCGAACCGGTCGACGAACAGCCGCGGAGTACCGCCGTGGGTGACCGACGGGCACGGCCAATGCAACGCCTCCCCCGCGTCGAGACGGGCGTAGCTGATGCCCGCATAGTCAGCCGGCCCACCCGCGGACGCCGCCCGCAGCTCGTCGAACACCGCTTCGGGATCGGACGGAAAGCCCTTGAGCCCGAACTCATCAGCCAGCCCGGACAGCACCTCCAGGTCGGTGCGCACCCCGGGCGGCGGCGACATCGCCCGGCGCCGGCGCAGCACCCGACCCTCGAGGTTGGTCATCGTGCCCTCCTCCTCGGCCCACTGCGCGACGGGCAGCACGACGTCGGCGGCCATCGCCGTCTCACCGGGCAGGAAGTCGGCCACCACGAGCAGGTCCAGCGCGGCGAGCCGCTCGGCGACCGCGCCGGCATCTGGCGCCGACACCTTCACGTTCGAGCCGAACACCAGCAACGCCTTCGGCCCACCGGGCCGGCCCAGCGCGTCGAGCAGCTCCGTGGCGCTGCGCCCCGGACCGGGAAGCGACTCCGGGTCCACCCCCCACACACCCGCCACATGCGCCCGCGCCGTCGGGTCGTCGATCTTGCGGTAACCCGGCAGCTGGTCGGACTTCTGGCCGTGCTCACGTCCGCCCTGCCCGTTGCCCTGACCGGTGATCGTCCCGAAACCGCTGCCCTGGCGACCCGGCAACCCGAGCGCCAGCGACAGGTTGATCCAGGCCGTGACCGTGTCGACGCCATGCGCGTGCTGCTCGGCCCCGCGGGCGGTGAGCACGTAGCGCCGGGTCGAGCCGGCGAGCCAGTCCACGACCGTGCGCATGTCCGCCGCCGCGACACCGCACACCCGCTCCGCCCGCTCGGGCCACCACTGCGCGGCGATTCGCCAGGCGTCGTCGAAGCCGGTGGTGCGGTCGGCGAGGTAGTCGGTGTCGACGTGCCCGGCCACCACGGCCGCGTGCAGCATCCCCAGCGCCAGCACCAGGTCGGTGCCGGGGACCGGCCGCAGGTGCAGGCCCCCCGATGCGAGGGCACGCTCCGCGGTCGGGGTGCGCCGCGGGTCGATCACCACCAGCCGTGCTGTGGCCAGGTGACCCATCAGCGGCGGCATGGTCTCGGAGACGTTCGCGCCGGCCAGTACCACCACCTCGGCTTCGTCGAGGTCGGTGACGGGGAACGGCAACCCCCGGTCCACACCGAACGCGCGGTTACCACCGGCCGCGGCCGAGGACATGCAGAACCGGCCGTTGTAGTCGATCTGCGAGGTCCCCAGGCCCACCCGGGCGAACTTCCCCAGCAGGTAGCACTTCTCGTTGGTGAGCCCCCCGCTGCCGAACACGGCCACCGAATCCGGCCCATGTTCGGTGCGCAGCGCCCGGAGCCGGTCGGCGACGTAGGACAGCGCGGTCTCCCAGCCGACCGGGGCGAGCGGCGCGTCGCGGGAGGTGCGCAACAGCGGGGTGGTGAGCCGCTGCGGGTGGGCGAGCAGCGCGCCCGCCGTCCAGCCCTTCTGGCAGAGCCCGCCGCGGTTGGTCGGGAACTCCCGCCCGTCGACAACGCCCTCGCCGTCCACCCACTGCCCGCACTGCAGCGCGCAGTACGGGCAGTGGGTTGCCACGGACGTGGGCGACGTGGTGGGCACGATCGGAATGGCCGGCGCCCGTGGTGCCGGCAGCGAATCGGTCAGGTTTCCCACGTGTTGCCCTCCAGGGCTGTCGGGCCGCGAGGGGGCTGAGTTCCCATGAACTTCCGGTAAGGTCCAATGCTCAGCACATTTCCGGGCCACCCGATCGTGGCACGGTCATATATGTGCGACGTTACATGCGCGCAAATTGCGTTCACAAGAATCGCATCGCTGATGGGCAACGGCCGCTGCCCGTACCGCGAAACGCAGTACGGGCAGCGGGTCACGGCGCGGGCCGCAGGGTCATCCTCACCGGGCGAGGTCACACTCCCGCGTAGGCCAGACGAGGGTGCTCCGCCGTCACCGGGGCGGGCCGCAGGTATACGACGTAGGTGACCACGACGCAGACCGCGTAGAAGGCGAGGAACGCCCAGAACGCCGAGTCACCGGACCTGGTGGTGAGGAACGACTGCCGGAACGCGAGGTTGATGAACAGCCCCCCCAGCGCCCCGATGGCGCCGGCGATACCGATCACCGCGCCGGAGACCCGCCGGGCCCGCAGCAACGCGGTCTTCTCGTCGGCCCCACCGGCGATCGCCACCCGCGCCTGGCCGGCGAAGATCCCCGGGATCATCTTGTACGTCGACCCGTTGCCCAGGCCGGACAGGATGAACAGTGCCACGAACCCGGTGACGAACACCGGCAGCGAGTCGAGCGCCGAGGCCGCGAGGATGACCAGGGTGGACATGCCCATCCCGATGAAGTTCCAGAACGTCACCTTCGCGCCGCCGATGCGGTCGGCGAGCTTGCCGCCGAACGGACGAATCAGCGATCCGAGCAGCGGGCCGATGAACGCCACACTCGCGGCCTGCAGCGGCGTCCGGCCGAACTGGGTCGTCAGGACCAGGCCGAAGGCGAAGCTGTAGCCGATGAACGAGCCGAACGTCCCGATGTAGAGGAACGACATCACCCAGGTCTGGCTCTCCTTGATCGACTCCTTGAACGCGCCGGTGTCGTTGCGGACCGAGGAGATGTTGTTCATCTTGATCGCAGACAGCGTTGCGGCGATCACGATGAGCGGGATGTAGATGCCGAACAGGATCCGCGGCGCTGTGATGCCGGCCGTCGCGATGATCGCGAGACCCACGAGCTGGACGAACGACACACCGATGTTGCCCCCACCCGCGTTGAGCCCGAGCGCCCAGCCCTTGCGGCCCTCCGGGAAGAAGGAGTTGATGTTGGTCATGGACGAGGCGAAGTTGCCGCCACCCAGGCCGCCGATCGCCGCGATGATCACAAAGGTGGTGTACGACGTGCCTGGCTGCATCACGATCGCGGCGAGGATCGTCGGGATGAGCAGCAGCGCAGCGGAGACGATCGTCCAGTTGCGGCCCCCGAACCGCGCCACCGCGAAGGTGTAAGGCAGCCGCAGGAGCGAGCCCACGAGCGTGGGGACGGCGACGAGAAAGAACTTGCCCGCCGGGTCGACGCCGTACTCCGGACCCATGAAGAGCACCAGGACCGACCACATCGTCCAGATCGAGAACCCGATGTGCTCGGAGAGGATCGAGTACCAGAGATTGCGGTTCGCGATCCTGGCGCCGGTGCGCTCCCAGAAGCCGGGGTCCTCCGGCTCCCAGTGGTCGATCCAGCGGCCGGCGCGCTGCGCGGGCCGGGCGTCGTCAGCTACCGTGGTTGTCATGGAGGTAACGTAAGAACGTCCGGTTAACCCGATGGTGCGCGTCATGTGACACTCGCGCAAAGCCGTTCTCACGCGCCACCCCGAGTGGCTGTGAGGAAGAATCCGGTTCAGCGATTGACTACGTAGAATTTGTGTGGCATCGAACACATATCAGAGTCGGCCGGCGACCAGACCCGCGGCGCGTTCGAGGCCACGCATGCTCTCGGCGGAGGCGTCGGGGTGCTGGGCGTGCAACGCCAGCCGGTGCAGCACCGCGCGCAGCAGCATCTGCGGCCACTCGGACAGGTACGCCCACCGCTCCAGCAGGCCGTCGTCGGCTCCGCCCCACGCCAACGCGTCGACGACGACGACGGCGGCCGCCCATTCCGCAGGCCGCCACGCCGGACTCAGGTCGATCAGCGCCGGCACCCCCTCGGCATCGAAGAGCACCGCACCGAAGAGCTCGACATGCACCACCTGCGGGGCCAGGCGAACCGGGCGACGGTGCGCCGCCAGCTCGGTATAGAGGTCGCCGCCGGTAGCGGGGTCGAGAACAAGACGACGCTCTCCCCAGGCGGCCGCGGCGGCGCGGAAGGGCAGATCGTCGTGGTCGTCGAGAAGGCGCGGACGCGACACGGCCGCCGTGGCCGCGTGCAGGCGCACTGCCACATCGATCATCGCGTCGTAGCGGGGCTCCAAGGTCCCCGCCACGTTCCAGCACGCCGCCCAGCCGGCCACCACCCAGCGTCCGTCCGACGATCGCACCGGATGCGCAAGCCGGAGGCCCTCGATCTGCAGCCCCTCCAGCACTCCGGCCGACCACGCCGCAACCGCATTGTCGGCGACGGGGCGCACCAGGACGTCGGGATGGTTGGAACTGGCCGGACAATGCCAGGCTCGGCGACCGGCCCACATGACCGGCCGCGGCTCGACGTCGCTCACGCCGAATGCGCTGCGGACATGCGGCGGCAGCGCGACGCCGATGGTAACGGTGGGGAGAGCAGGTGCAGCGGTCACGCCGCAGCACGCTACCGGCGGTCGGCCCCCGATCAAGCTCGCCACGCGGGTCGCATGTCGACAAGCACGCCGGCGCCGGGTCGATCCACCCGCGATCAGGCCTGAACGCCCACCCGGAAACGACCTACGGATGTGTCGTGTCTTCCCGGATTCCTGTATCGGCGGGGGGTGCGAGCCGGGGATCGGGGCGTGACGCGCGCGCCCTGTCCCGTGGTCCGCGGGCCGGCGCCACCCGCACCCACGGGAGGATCGATGTCCCACCAGCAGGCTCGAGTCTCAGCCGGGCGACGTCGCTCGCGCTCTAGTCGTCGTCGCTCGAGCCCGAGCCACCGCCCGAACTCCCTCCCCAACCGCCGCTCCGGCCGAAGCCCGAGCTCGAGCCACCGCCCGAGCTCTCGTCGCTGTCGCTCGAGCCGCCACCACTCCAGCCGAAGCTCGACCCCGAGCCCGAGCTCCAGCCGTTCCCAGAGCTCTCGTCGCTGTCGTCCGAGCCATAGTCGTTGCCCGAATCCCGGCCCCAACCATGGAAACCGCGGCTCGAGCCCATGTCCGAGATCGAGCCCACATCCATATCCGAGTCCGAGGACCTCTGCCAATCGGACGAGTCGGCCGTCCTCGACTCCATTGCCCCGGACCACGGCTCCATCGATTGCATGAAGCCTCGGGCGCCCCCGCTGGCCACGGCTGCCATCCCGCGTTCCGCCCCCCGGCCACCGGCAGTCGGGGGTACGGCCGGGACCCTGGCGCCGACCTGCGGCGAGTCGCCCGCCGTGTCATCGTCCTGTGCCTGGGCGGCGGACCCGACTTCCAAGCCCTCGACCAGACCGCGCTCAGAAGATCCCTCGGTCAGACCCCGCTCAGAGGATTCAGGGTCGGCGTCACGGCCGCCATCCAGCACAGCGACCGCTGGCACCACCGCAGGTGCCTGGCCATGCTCGCGTTGCCCCTGGCCTGGCTCATCGCGGGGGCCGCGGGGGTCAGGCGGAGCGCTGTTGGCGACGTCCTGGCGGGGCCGCCCGTCCTGCTCATCCCGACCACCGATCACCTCGGGTGGCCCAGCCGCTGGATCGTCGGATGGACGCTCGTCCCGGCCGCCACGAATGACGTCGAAAACCTCACCGGTGATCCGGTCGGTCTCGTGGCCGTCGTCGGGCAGGGATGTCCGGGCGGCGGCCTGTACACCGTCCTGGAGGTTCGCCAGTTCCTGACGTCTGGCTTCGCGCTGGCGGATGTGCACGTCGCGCTGGTCGATGAGCAAGGCGATCTCGCCGGCCTGGGCGGGCGAACGCTGCGCCTCCGGCGGTGCGCCTTGCAGGGCCGACTCGACCGCTCCGAGCTGCTGCACGGACAGCTCCAGCTGTTGCTGCGCCTCGCGCACGGATTCGTACATCCCGAGCTGGGACCGCAGTGCGGCCTGACGACGCAGGAGCAGGACCTTGCGCTCCATCAACGCCGCGACGGGCGCAGCCGGCGCCGCGGCCTGGTTCGGCATCCGGCTCCAGGCCTGCTCCGTGTGCGCGACCGTGTCCAGCTGCCGGTTGATCGACGTCAGGCTGAGGCGTGCCCGGACGGCCCACACGGCCTGCGTCTCACCCTTCGGGGTCGCCTGCACGGGCGTTTCCGACGGCGTGATGGGCTCCGCCACGGTGACGGCATAGGTACCGGTCAGGACGACGGCGGCGCTGAGCACGGCGAGCGCCCGCCACCGTCCGGCCCGCGTTGCTTCGGGTGCCCGCGGCGGGAAGTCGACGGCAACCGCGGCGGTTCGCGGCGAGGCGGCCGGGAGCGGCGGATTGGCCTGGGGCGGCGGCTCGACCCGAAGCGGCGGATTGGGCTGGGCCAGTGGATTGGGCTGGGCCGGCGGCTCGACCCGGACCGGCGAGCCGACCCGAAGCGGCGGCTCGACCCGAAGCGGCGGCTCGACCCGGATCGGCGACTCAGCCCGGGGCGGCGGCTCGGCCCGAAGCGGCTGACCGGCCCGGGGCGGCGGCTCGACCCGGGGCGGCGGCTCGACCCGAAGCGGCTGACCGGCCCGGAGCGGCGGCTCGACCCGGAGTGGCGGCTCAGCCCGGGGCGGGCCGGACCTGTCATCGGAACCGTCCGATACGGCCCCCGGCCCTATCTGGGTGTCCGGGCCCGGCACGCGTCCGGTGCGCTCGCGCAACCATGGGAGGGCGTCGGTGAGCCGCGCGTCCTGGTCGTCGTGGGCTGAGGCGCGGCGCGCTTGACGGGCGGCGGCCCGGTGCGCGGCGGAGCAGTATCGGCGAACCGGGCGGCCTGGAATGTCCTCGATCAGCACATTGCAGTCAGGCAGCGCACAGATCGTGACGGCTTTCACCAGCATTACCCCCCATCGCGCACGAACACGTCGACCAGTGACGGAAGGTCCAGCCGCAACCCCCCGTCGCGACGCTCCCCCACGAACCGTTTTGATCTTCCAGGGATGTGACGGTACCCGGAACGGATCAACGCTGTCACTGCCCCATCCGGCGCAGATACACCGATCGTCGTCACGGTCTGCAACCAACTGCGGGAAAATCGACAATGCCCCCAGGTGGACTGCTGGATGGGCATCACGGTGGGTGGTCGGTACGTGAGCGACCGCTCGACGCCGAGATCTCTCCACCGGCTCAGATCTCGCGTCGTACTCGTAGTGGCGGCGTAGTAGGGGTGCGGTCAGTAGGTGGGTAACGTCGGGTCCACCTGCTTCGCCCAGGCGAGTACACCGCCGCCGACGTGCACGGCGTCGCGGAAGCCCGCCTCGTGCAGCGCGACGAGCGCGTCGGCCGAACGGGCGCCTGACTTGCAGTGGAGCACGATCGGCCTGTCCTGCGGGAGCTCCGCGAGCGCCTCGCCGGACAGGATCCGGTCCTTCGGGATCAGCGTGGCACCGGGGATCGAGACGATCTCGTACTCGTGCGGCTCGCGGACGTCGATCAGGGCGAAGTCCTTGCCCGCATCCATCATCTCCTTGAGCTCGGACGCCGTGATCGTGTGCCCGGCCGCGGCGCTGCGCGCCTCGTCGGAGACGACCCCGCAGAACACGTCGTAGTCGATCAGCTCGGTGATCGGCTTGGACGTCGGGTCCTTGCGGATCCGGATGGTGCGGTAGGTCGTGTCGAGGGCGTCGTAGACCATCAGCCTGCCCAGCAGCGGCTCGCCGATGCCGGTGATCAGCTTGATCGCCTCGTTCACCATGATCGAGCCGATGGACGCGCACAGCACACCCAGCACGCCACCCTCGGCACACGAGGGCACCATTCCGGGCGGCGGCGGCTCGGGGTAGAGGTCGCGGTAGTTGAGGCCCTGCCCGTTCGGCGCGTCCTCCCAGAACACCGACGCCTGGCCCTCGAACCGGAAGATCGAGCCCCACACGTAGGGCTTGCCGAGCAGCACCGCCGCGTCGTTGACCAGGTAGCGGGTGGCGAAGTTGTCGGTGCCGTCGAGGATCAGGTCGTAGTCACCGAAGATGTCCAGGACGTTCGAGCTCTCCAGCCGCACCGGGTGCAGCCGCACCTGCACGAACGGGTTGATCTCGCGGATCGAGTCGCGGGCGGACTCGCCCTTCGGACGGCCGATGTCGGACTGGCCGTGGATGACCTGGCGGTGCAGGTTGGACTCGTCGACCTCGTCGAACTCCGCGATACCCAGCGTGCCGACCCCCGCCGCGGCCAGGTACAGCAGGGCCGGGCTGCCGAGCCCACCGGCGCCGACGACGAGCACCTTCGCGTTCTTCAGCCGCTTCTGGCCGGCCATCCCGACGTCAGGGATGATCAGGTGGCGGCTGTAGCGCGCCACCTCCTCCTTGGTCAGCTCGGCGGCCGGCTCCACGAGCGGCGGTAGCGCCATGTCTGGGACTCCTCAGGTCGTCGGCAACGCGTGCACCGGGAAGAACACCAGGATCACCCGGCATCTTCCCACCCTCGGCCATCCGGGCGAATGCTGACGCTAGAGTGCCGCGCATCGTCGGTGCGTCCACCGGACGCGGACCGAATCGTGAGCCGGCCCTCCCCGCCGACCGTGGCTCCTGCGAGGTGCACCCGATGGGACCGCTCGCCGTCACCCAGGCACTGGTGGCCGTGGGTGGCAGGGCGCGACGCCTGCGTGAGGACGGCGTGCACGTGGGCCCGTCGAAGGCGTTCATCGTCAGCGGGCGCCGGTCACTGCTGTACTGGTGCCTGACGTCCCTGCAGTGGGCCGGGATCACCGATGTGGTGCTGGCGGGCAACCAACAGGCGCACCTCGAACGCGCGATGCAGGTGGCCGAGCACGTGGTCGGCTTCAACAGCGTCACGACCTTCCTCGATGCCGGGCTCGGCGTGCACGGCATCCCGCACCAGGCCATCGACCTGCTCCAGCCGCAGTTCGTGTTCGAGGCGGGACACGGGGTCAGCGCGCCGGGCCACTACCGGGAGATGATCCGCGCCAAGCTCCACGACGCGATCGTCTTCTCCGCGTTCGCTCCGGACCCGGTGAATCCGCGCTACCTCACCTCCCTCGACCGGGACGGATCGTGCGATGCAGGGTCGACGCATGCGCTGGCCCACCCCATGGTGATCGACATGGACTACGCCGACGCGCTTCCGCACTTCGGGTTCGACGTCAACCGGTTGGCCGACCACTACCGCGAGCAGGGACGCCTGCGAGCGGTGGTGAGCGAACTCCCCCCGGAGTTCGACGTGGCCGCGGAGTTCCACCCGTCCCTGCGGCTCTACCGGGAGAACCGGGCCACCTTCGACGGTTTCCCGTGGCGCGCGCCGTCGCTGATCCGGCGAACCGGACCGGCGACGGATGCAGCACTCACCGGAGCCTAGAAACTCACCGGAACCTAGAACGCCCGTGGGCATCATCGACCCTGGTCCGCTCGGACAGCTCGCGACGCTCGGCCGCGATCCGTCGTTCGCGCTTCGCGGTGCCGCTCTCCTGGATCCGAACACCGACCGCCATCCCGGCCCAGAAGATCACGCCCGCGGCGGCCCAGAGGATCGTCTCCTGCATCGCGTTCACCTCCCTCCGGCGTGCCGCCGGAGCGGCACAGTTCGATGGGACCACCGGACGCCGGACGTGACCTGGTTGAGAACGGGGCACCTGCCGGGCACGATCAGGACATGGCAGCCGACCCGCAGGACTCCGTCCCGCGATCGGTGGGGGACGGCGCGCGATACGACAGCCTCTGCTCCGAGCTGCGGCTGCTTCGCGTCGAGGGTCTCGGGAAGGCACGCGAGATCCACATCCCGTGTCTCGAGGACGCCGCGTCGAAACTGGGCCACCTTGACGACAACCGCCCGCTGCGCGACGGCGTGGAGGCGCTCCTGCGGGCAGCCGTCGGCCGGATGGGCGAGAGCCGAGAGGCGACTGCGGTGCGCCACACGTTCGGGCTCGTCCCGGGCGCCATCCTGCGCAACGCGACCGACCGGCGCCGGGCCGCCGCACATGCCCAGAGCGTCGGCATCGACCGGTTCCGCAAGCACTACGAACCGCTGCTGATCACCGCGGTCGCCGAGGAGATCTCGGCGCTGCTCACCTTCGCGGCCGCCGAGGAAACCGCTGCCGGCAGCCCCCGCGAGATGCCGGTTCACACCGTCTTCGCCGGCGAGCAGCAGGTGTCGGTGGTCATGGCGCAGGCCCGCGCCACCGCGGACTGGGATCTGGTCGAGGGCGTCTACCGGCAGTGCGTGGACATCGCCGAGGACCCGCACGGCACCTCGATGCCGCGCGACGTGGCAGGTTTTCTGGCCGAGACGTTCGGGCGGATCTCGGCCAACTACTACGGACGCGAGGACGAGCTCGTGTTGCACGCGCTCGGCATCCTCGGCAACATCGACCGGTTCGAGACGATCTCGGCAGCGCTGTTCCAGCGGCTCTACCTCGATCGCCGGTTCGACCGGTTCTCCCGGTACTCAGCGGGCGGCGCCCCACTCCGGCGGCCGCGGCCGTTCGAGTCGCTGGTCGAGACGGCCCGGCGCTTCCGCGACCTGAACACCGTGCAGCGGGGGCTCGCCGGGGTCCCGTCCACCGGCATCCTCGGCGGGTCGCTCAACTACGGGCGGTTCTTCACCGTGCGCGGGCCCTGGGAGCAGGACACCCCGTCTGACGTCGACGTCATGGTGGTCCTGCCGGACTTCGGGCACCTGGACGCGGCGGCCGTCGGCCTGCGCACCGTGGCTGTCGCGTCGTCGGACGACGTCCGAGCACTGGCCGACCGGGCCAGAGCCTTCGCCACCCAGGAACTCGACGATGGACGCACGGTGTTCAGCCATCCCGTGCGGATGTGGGCCCACCACGATGACCCGTTGATGGCATGGGCGCCCAATCCGGGCGAGTACCGATTGCACCTCACCTTCGCCTCGCTCGCCGTGTTGGACTGGATCCTCGTGGCGGACACGGCGAAGCTCAACGGCGACTCCGCCGGACACAGCCGGTCGGTGCGGGAGTACTCGCCGCACGACACCGGTGCCGAGGATCATCAGCGCAGCTTCTCCGGCCGGAACCTGCGACTGCGCCGGGAGATCCAGCCGGTGGCGGGCGGGGTGCTCCGCGCGTCGCGCGTCTACACGATCGACGCGGACAGTGGGCGCTACTACCCGGGGGTGCTGCAGAACCTGGTCCTGCCGCGATTCTCGCAGCGCTGGGGCTCGGGGAGCGTCGTGCCGATCCGCGGGCGGTTCGAGGCGTTCCGCTGGAAGATCATCGAACGGTTGCGGTACGAACGGCGGCTGCGCCCGTACGAGATGCTGCGGATGAGCCTCGCACACACGCGTTGGGAGATGTTCGCCCCGCACGTCCTGCGGGCGGTGGACAGCGGGGACAACACCGCCTGAGGCGCCACCGGTGGCCGCTTCAGACCGCATCTTCCCATCGGCCCGCGGCGACGGCGTCCCACATCCCGGCGACGGCGCACGCCACCGCCTCCGGCGCCTCGATCTGCGCGACGTGGCCCACCCCGGGCAACATCAACAGCCGGGCGCGCGGCACGATCGCGGCGGTGCGCGGAGCGAGTCGGGGGGAGACGAGCCGGTCCCTGGTACCCCACACGACCAGCGTCGGCGCCTGCACCCGCGCGGCGACCGACCACAGTGACTCCCCGCGCCACCAGCTGAGGAGCATGGCCTTCATCGTGCGCTCGAGGGCCTCACCCGCCCACGGCAGCGCGCCGCGGGCCACGATCTCCGCGGTTGCCTCCGCCAACCTGTGCTCCGGTGCCAGCGTCGGATCGCCGAAGCACAGGCGGACGATCTGCTCGGCATGCGTGCGGGGGTCGAGCGCGGCGAGCGCGGCCCGTGCGCGGCGGCCGATTCGGCCGGGCAGCATCGCCAGCGCCAGCCGCGGGTCGGACAGCCGCCGGGGGTCGGGCCTGCGGTCCGGCATGGCCGGCGAGATGAGCGTGAGGGTGCGGACGAGCTCGGGTCGCCGCGCCGCGATCATCAGGGCGATCGCGCCGCCGAGCGAGTTGCCCAGCAGGTGCACCGGCCGACCCCGGCCGGTCAAGAAGCACAGCAGCGCGTCGGCGTGCCCGGCCGGGGAGTAGTCGCCAGAGGCGAGGGGGCGGGACCGCCCGAATCCGGGCAGGTCGACAGCGGTGCCGGCGGCACGCTCACCGAGCAGCCCCGCCAGGTCGGTCCAGTTGGTGGCCGAGCCGGAGAGGCCGTGTACGTAGACGGCGTCGCCGGCCGCGGGATGGGCGGGAGACAGTACGGTCTCGCGTACGTGCAGCATCACCCCGCCGGAGCTGATCTCGCGGCCCGGCCACGGCTGCTGCGTGGCGTCGCGCTCCGGGAGGGCGGTCGGGTTCATGGGCAGGACGGCAGACCGGACCCGTCGGGTGACGTACGGGCGAACGAGCAGTGACGCAGCGATGGACACGACATGAGGATTACCTGATCCTCGGCCGGTGACCAGCCCGCCGAGCCGCCTTTCCCGGTCGATCCGAACGCCGCGGCCATCACTCGATCAAGCCGATCCCTGGAAATCTTTACCCACCGGTAAGGTGGATGATCGGACCGGAACGAAGGGAAGACCTGGTCATGGGCGAGGCACCGGCGCATCGGGGCATCCGGTTGTCCCGCAGCGCCCGCCGCGCCCAACTGCTCGTCGCCGCCCGTGATGTCTTCGCCGCGCAGGGCTACCACGCCGCCGCGATGGACGACATCGCCGAGAAGGCCGGTGTGAGCAAACCTGTTCTCTACCAGCACTTCCCCGGCAAGCTCGACCTCTACCAGGCCCTGCTCACCACCTACGCCGACGAGCTCGTCCAACGGGTGCAGGCGGCGATCGAACGCACCCAGGACAACCACGAGCGGGTGCACGCGGCGGTCTCGGCGTACTTCGACTTCGTCGCCGGTGAGGGCCAGGCCTATCGGCTGGTGTTCGGGTCCGATCTGCGCGGCGAGCCGGAGGCGTCCGCGGTGGTCGACGGCGCCCTCACCCGCTGTATCGACACCGTGGCCGACGCCGTCACCACCGACGCCGGCCTCGACGCCCCACGGGCCCGGCTGTTGGCCGTCGGGCTGGTGGGTCTGAGCCAGGTGACGGCCCAGTACTGGCTCGACTCCGACCAGAAGGTCCCCCGTGACGAGGCGGTGTCGCTGATGTCCAGCCTCGCCTGGCGCGGCCTTGCCGGATTCCCTCTGGTCCATGACTGACAGTGAAGCACCGCCCGTGACCCGCTGCGCCCGACCGGTTGCGTCACCGATCACAGGCTGACGGTTGTTCAGGGAAGTCCATCAGCGACAGGTGCCCGTGATCGACCGAGGACCGTGTCGCGGCGATCGCGTTCCGAACGAGGTCGCCAATGCGGTTCTCGACGCCCGCCACCCGCTCCACCGGCAGCATGTGGCCGGCCTTCGGGAAGATCGTCAACCTGGCGGACGGCAGTGCCGCGGCGATTCGACGGGCCGATGACACCGGGGTGAGCCGGTCGCAGGAGCCGACGAGCACCACCGTCGGGATCGACGCGAACGCAGCCAGGGCGGCGTCCCGCTCATGGGTGTCCAGGGCCGGCCGGAACCCGGAAACCGTGACCGGCCGGCAGCTCGCGATGGACTGTGTGGTGATCCGCACGGCGGCCGGCTCGGCATCCTGGCCGAACAACAGCCAGCGCAGCGCGGGGGCGAGCACTCGCAGGTTACCCACAGTAGCACGCCGCGCCCACCGGCGTGAGGAGTACAACCGCTGCTCAACGGCATGGATGATCCGCGCCTGCCGAGGCGAGAGCCCGAGGGTGGCTCCGGCGAGCCCGCCGCAGGCCGTCGAGACGAGCGCGACGCCGGCGACCCGCTCGACCAGGCGCGGATGCCGCTCGGCCAGCGCCATGATCGTCATACCGCCCATTGAATGACCCCCGAGCACCAGCGACCCGGTGGGGGCGGTTGCGGCGATGACGTGCGCGAGGTCATCGGCGAGCTGCTCGAGCGTCATCGACACCGGCTCCGCCGCCTCGGACCGGCCGTGCCCGCGGTGGTCATAGCGCACGACCTGGGTGGCCGTACCGAACTCCCGCCCGACCGACCCCCAGCCTCTCGACGCCCAGCTGCCCGACCTCCAGTCCCCCGACCCCCAGCCCCCCGACTCGAGGAGCGCCGCACCGACCGGGCCCCAGCTGCGGGAGTCCAACGCCCAGCCATGCGTCAGGACGACGGTCGGACCGTCGCGATCCGATCGAGCCCGGGCCTCGGTGATCTCGACGTGCAGCCGGACGCCGTCTGTGGTCTCGATCGTCGTGCTGCTCATCAGGTCAGGTGCGCCTGTCGCCAGAGGGTCTCGCTCGGCCCACCGATCATCCCCTGCTCGCGCAGGAACGGCACCACCTTTCGCGCCGACCAGCGGATCGTCTCCTGGTGGTGCGGGTTGTCGCCGGCGACCCGGCGGGCGAGCTTCGGGTCCAGCCCGACGCTCCGGTAGACGTCGGGATGGATCAGGTTGGTCGCGATCCGGTGCGCGGCCGCGGCCGTGAGCCAGCGGGCCGACGTCCGCTGCGCGGCGTTGGCCTTCGGCATGATCCGGTTCAGCTCCTCGCGGGCGTACCGGACGTGTCGGGCCTCCTCCGTCACGTGGATCCTGCTGACCATCCGGGTGAGCGGCTGCACGGCCTCGTCGCGCAGGCACTCGCGCTGAAGCTGGTCGGTGATCTCCTCCGCGACCAGCGTGCCGGCAAACATCGCAGGTCCCGCGGCGATGGACTTGAACACCCGGCCGAGCTCGTGCGCCTGTCTGCGCGGCGCGTAGTCCGGCACCCCGTAGCGCTCGGTCATCCTGGCGAACATGATCGAGTGTCGGCACTCGTCGGCGATCTCGGTCAGGGCATACTGGATGTGCCGGCTGCGGGGGTCACGACCGTAGGCGTAGCGCAGCAGCATCTGCATGAGGATGATCTCGAACCACAACCCGATCCGGGCGATGCTGCACACCTCGTGGATGGACAGGGTGACCCGCTGCTCCTCGGTGAGCCGGTCCCAGAGCTCGGTGCCGTACAGCGAGACGCGGCGGGCCGGCATGCCATGGAGACCGTCGACCAGCGGGGCGTCCCAGTCGATGTCGATGCCGGGCTCGTAGGAGTGCTCCAGCGAGGACTGAAGCAGCCGCTGTGCGGTGGCCTCCCGGTCGGTGACGGCCTTGACGTTCATCGGGCATTCCCCTCGGTGGTGGTGGCGGCGGGGCGGGCGGCGCCGGTGAGCCGCAGTGCCAGCCCGGCGGCCAGCGGCGAGTCGTCGAAGTGCCCCCGGGCGGCGCTACTGCGCAGCCGGCGGGCGACGACCGCGCCGACCAGACCCGGGACGTGCCGGCCGAACCAGAGCTCGACCTGGCCGGCTCGGGTGCCTGCGGTGTCCCGCGGCGGGCGTGCGGCGGTGAGGGCCCGCACGACC
>JBOHEP010000336.1:0-2536 GCA_050701075.1 Pseudonocardia sp.
CGGCCTGTCGGGCGTGCACGCGCGCCGGACCGGGCCGGCCGGCGGCGAGCGCGCAGGTGGCCACGGTGAGCAGCAACTCGGCCCGCTTGGTGGGCTGACCGCCCACCCGCTCCAGCCTGGTCACGGCGTTGTCCGCCTCCTGCTGCGCCTCGCCGGGCAACCCGGCCGCGAGCAGTGCCGCGCAGCGGTTGATGCTGAGGTCCGAGTCCGAGATCCCGAGCTTGTCGAACCGCTCGGCGGCCCCGTCGAACGCGGTCAGGGCAGCAGGCAGGTCACCCATACGCAGGGCCAGCACGCCGCGGTGCACGACGGCGTCCGCGGATTCCAGCTCCTGCCCGGTCTCGGCGAACAGCTCCCCGGCCCTGACCAGATCCGCGGCGGCGCGGCGGGTGGATCCGACCGCGAGATGGGTGAACGCGCGTTCGGTCAGGGCCCGAGCCACCCAGATCGGCTCGTTGACCTCGCCCAACACCGCGACGGCCCGGTTGATGTCGCGCATGGCCTCCCGGTGATCGCCGAGGATGAGCAGGGCCGCACCGCGCCGGAACAGGATCCGGCCGTGCTGTCGGCCGGTGGAGTCAGCGACGGCCCTGTCCAGCGCGGCACGACCGGACGCGGTGCGGCCCGCGAAGATGAGGGCGACGCCAAGGGTCGCGAGCACGTCGGCCTCCCGCTCGACCGACCTCGCGACACGGGCCAGCCTGCGGGCGATCCGCAGTTCGGCGATGGCCTTGTCGATGTCCCCGAACTCGCGCAGCACGATGCCGATCGTCTGGCGCGCGACGGACGCCTCCCACGGTTGCGGGGCGTGCGCCAGGACGGCGCGGGCCTGCTCCATCGCCTCCTTCGGTCGCGACAGCGCCAGCGGGAGCAGATCCAGCGGACCCTCCGACGGACAGTTCGCGCCGGCCGACTTCACGACCAGAGACGTAGCGCCTACACGCCCTCGCCGCGAGCCCGCACGCGCCCACCGCAAGGATGTATCAGGGACAGCCGGACGGGTCTCGACGTCACGACCATGAACCGTACCTCACCCCCGGGAGTCGCGATGGATGCCGTGTTCGACGCACAGTTCCGCAACATGAGAGCCGCTTTGGCCGCACAGGGCATCGATGCCGAGATCGCCTACACCGCCCGCGGCGAGGTCGACTACATCTACGAGGTCGACCGCATCCTCATCCTGGACCGCGACGACAACGTCATCCGTGTACTCGACCATCTGGGCGTCCCAGAACTCAACGACTCGGACCTGCTCCGCCGAGAAGGCGGGATCGGCGTGCTGTCCATCGTCGATCGGCCAGGTGGGGTCCTATCCGTACCGGAGGCGCTGGACCTGATCGACAGCAGGGAGCGGGAGCGAACCGGCACCGACGGACCCGGTGCGGGTGAGCTGCCCCTGGCCTCGCCGAACCATCTCATGCACATCACCCGGATCTGCCCGGCCGGTGAGCCGGAGGTGCCCTCGGGCGACCCACAGCTGCCCTGGCCGCCGCTGCGGCCGGGCGGCGGCGGTGGGGGCGGTGCCGGGGTGCTGATCGGGGTGGCCGACACCGGGCTGCTGCAGGACCTGGACACCGTCGACCAGTACCCGTGGCTGAACGGGGTCACCGGTGAGCCGGACCTGCTACCGGCGCTCGATGGGCACGGTGAGCAACCGATCCCGGAGTACGTCGGGCACGGCACGTTCATCGCCGGCGTCGCCCGCAGCGTGGCGCCCGAGGCCGAGGTCCACGTCACCGACCACCTGACGCTGTCAGGCGGTGTGCTGGAGACGGTGTTTCGGGACAAGCTGATCGAGCTACTGGCCCGGTCACCTGCCCCGGGCGTCCTCAGCCTCTCCGCAGGCACCTACACCCGCGGGAACCGGCCCTCCATGGTCTTCCAGCGGCTCTTCGAGGATCACCTGGACGGCACCGGAGTCAAGCTGGTCGCCGCCGCCGGGAACGACGGGACGAGCCGCGAATTCTGGCCTGCGGCCTTCCCGTGGGCCGTGGGGGTCGGCGCCCTCGGCCCCGACGAACAGCATCGGGCCTGGTTCAGCAACTTCGGCTCGTGGGTGAACGTCTATGCGCTGGGCGAGGGCATGGTCAACGCCTACGCCACGGGCGTCTACACCTACCAGGAGCCGCCGAAGCGGCCGGCGAAGCAGGCGTTCACCGGGATGGCCCGCTGGGACGGTACTTCGTACGCGACGCCGCTGGTCGCCGGTCTGATCACCGCCCGGATGTCCCGGGAAGGTGAGTCGGCGGTGGTCGCGGCCGACGCGGTGCTCGCCGTCGCGGAAAACCAGCGGATCCTCGGGCTCGGCCCGGCCCTGCGGGCGACGGACACGCCGTAGCCGAACAGGCGCGGCCGCCGACCGGGCGGCCGAGCCGTGCGGTCCGGCCCGAGCACCAACTAGATCGACACCCAGCTCGTCGTCACCGCGGTGCCGTCATCGGCCCGCAGCCGGATCCGCACCGCGCCCGCCGGCACGTCCTCGACGACGAACCAGCCGTCGGGGTCGATCGACGCGCTGCGCCGGTCGGTGGCCGTC
>JBOHEP010000337.1:0-24063 GCA_050701075.1 Pseudonocardia sp.
CCGAGCTGTACCGGCTGGCGTGGATCGACCCCGACATCCGCTGGCTGCTGTCCACCCTGCCGTCGGCGATGATCGTCGACGACCACGACCTCCGGGACGACTGGAACACCTCGCAGGCATGGCGCGAGGAGATGGCCGCGCTGCCGTGGTGGCAACGGCGGGTGGTGGCCGGGCTGGGCGCGTACTGGATCTACCAGCACCTGGGCAACCTGCCGCCGTCCGAACGCGTTGAGGACCCGCTGCTGGCCGCGTTGCGCGGGGCCGACGGCGACGGCGGCGCGGTGCTCGACGACTTCGCCGCGCGCGCCGACGCGGACCCCACCGGGAACCGCTGGTCCTACACCCGCGACCTCGGCGAGACCCGGCTGGTGGTGTTGGACAGTCGTTGTGCTCGGATCCTCACCCCCGGTGAGCGGACGGTGATGGACGAAGCGGAGTGGAACTGGTTCCGCGACGTGGCGACCTCCGAGCACAAGCACCTGGTGATCGGCACCTCACTGCCGTACCTGCTGCCGTCCGGGCTGCACTACCTGGAGAACTGGAACGAGGCGATCTGCGACGGGGCGTGGGGACCCCGCGCCGCCCGGATCGGGGAAAAGGTCCGGCAGGCCATCGACCTGGAGCACTGGGCCGCGTTCCGGCGCTCCTTCGAGGCGATGGCCCAGCTGCTGATCGACCTGTCGGCCGGACGGCACGGCCGGGCGCCGACGAGCATCGGTTTCCTCTCCGGTGACGTCCACTACTCCTACCTGGCGCGCGCCGAGCTCCCCGCCGGCCCGACAGCGGTCTACCAGGCGGTCTGCTCACCGATCCGCAACCCGCTGTCGGCACCGGTGCGGCTGGCGAACGGGGCGGCCAGCTTCGGGGTGGCCGGGCTGATCGGCCGTGGGCTGGCCCGGCTGGCGAAGGTGCGGCGCGCACCGTTCGATTGGAGGGTGGTGCGCGGGCCGATCTTCCACAACGCACTGGGCACCCTCGACCTCCACGGGGACCGGGTGGAGGTGCGGTGGGAGGCACCCGAGCTGAGCACGGACGACCTCCCGCCACTGCAGGAGCTCGTCCGGGAACCGATCACCTGACCGGGCGACGACCGGACCCGACCAGCCGGTCACGGATCTCGCAGTGGCTGCGCAGCCGGACGACCGCCGGTCAGATCTCCAGCAGCTCGCGGGTGGTGTGCGTCAGGAGCTGCGGCTCGCCGTCGCGCACCACCACTGTGTCCTCGATCCGCACCCCACCGCGCCCGGCGAGGTACACCCCGGGCTCGACGGTAACCGTCACCCCTGCCGCGAGCACCCCGGCGCCGGTGGGGCCCAGCCCGGGCGCCTCGTGGATCTGCAATCCGATGCCGTGCCCGAGGCCGTGCGGGAAATCGTCGCCGCGGCCGGCCTCGACGATCACCGTGCGGGCCGCGGCGTCGACTGCGACGACATCGGCGCCGGGGAGCGCGGCCGCCCGGCCGGCGACCTGTGCCGCGGCAACGAGGTCGTACAGCTCGCGCTGCCACGCGGCCGGCGGGCCCAGCACGACTGTGCGGGTCATGTCACTGTGGTAGCCATCCCACAGCGCCCCGAAGTCGAGCTTGACCAGATCGCCCCGCCGCAGGATCGCGTCCGTCGGCCGGTGGTGAGGTACCGCGGAGTGCGCCCCGGACGCGACGATCGTCTCGAACGCGGGGCCCGTGGCGCCGTGGCGGCGCATCCGGGTCTCCAGGTCGAGCGCGACGTCGCGCTCCGTGCGGCCCGCACGCAGCCCGCCCGCGGCGAGCAGGTTCGCGAAGGCCTGGTCTGCGCACGCGCAGGCCTCGCGCAGGAAGCCGACCTCCGCCTCGTCCTTGACCATCCGCAGCTGCTGCACCAGCCCGGGCGCCCGGTGCAGCGCCACCGCCCCCGCGGCCTCGACCAGACCGGCGTGCGCCTCGACCGTGACGGCGTCGGACTCGAAGCCCAGCCGCCGCACGCCCTGCTCCCCGGCGCGCCCGACCAGCGCGAGTGCGCCGGCCCGCTCGATCAACCGCTCCAGGTCCGGGACTTCGATGGCGGCTTGGGTGTCGTAGCGACCGTCGGTGCACAGGACGCTCCTCGCGTCGTCGTCGGCATGCAGGAGCAACGAGGCGTTGGAGCCGGTGAATCCGGTCAGGTACCGGATGTTGACCAGATCGGTGACGAGCAGAGCGTCCCGCTCGGACTGACGCAGCCGGGCCCGGACGGCCTCTCGACGGCGGACGCAGGACACCCCGCGAGCCTACGGTGTAGCCGGTGGGTTCCCGGGGTACTGACCACCCATGAGAATCGGATCGAGCATCGGGTTGATCGCGGTGGGCCTGATCCTCGCGCTCGCCGTCGATGTGGACCTGACCGGGATCGACCTGGTGCTCGTCGGCTGGATTCTCGTCGCAGTCGGGGTGGTCGGGCTCATCATCACCGTCGTTCTCGCCCGCAGGCAGCGGCCGCTGACAGCCCCCCAGCAGCAGTACCCGCCTGCCGCGCCGCAGCAGGGCTACGAGCAGGACCCGCGCTACTGATCACGCTCAGTCCTGGCCCTGCTCGGAGATCCACCGCAGGGCCAGCGTGTATCCGGCGACGCCGAGCCCGACGATCACCCCGCTGGCCACCGCACTGATGTAGGAGTGGTGGCGGAAGTCCTCGCGCGCGTGGACGTTGCTGATGTGTACCTCAACCAGCGGTGCGGTGAGCTGGGCGCACGCGTCGCGCAGCGCGACCGAGGTGTGCGTCCACGCCGCGGCGTTGAGTACCACCGGTGTTCCCGTGTCGGCCGCGGTGTGCAGCCAGCCGAGCAGCTCACCCTCGTGGTCGGTCTGGCGGACGTCGACGACGAGGCCGAGCTCCTTGCCGGTGTTCTCGCACAGTGCCACCAGGTCATCGTGGGTGGTCGAGCCGTAGACCGTGGGCTCGCGGGTGCCGAGCCGTCCGAGGTTGGGCCCGTTGAGGACGAGCACCGGCCGCGGTGTCACTGCCCCGCTCCGGAGACGGCCGCGTAGGCACGCTCGAGCAGCGCCGGTTCGGGTCCCTCCAGCCGCCCGGGCACGGCGAGCCCGTCGAGCACCACGAACCGCAACCTCCCCGCGCGTGACTTCTTGTCCCCGTGCATGGTCGCCACCAGCTCGGGCAGCGCCCCGGGCTCGTAGGACGCCGGCAGTCCCAGTGAGGTGAGGACGATCCGGTGTCGATCGGCGACGGCGTCGTCGAGGCGCCCGGCCGCCCGGGCCAGCTCCGCCGCGAACACCAACCCGACGCTCACCGCGGCGCCGTGACGCCAGCGGTACTGCTCGCGGCGCTCGATCGCATGGCCGAGGGTGTGGCCGTAGTTGAGGACCTCACGCAGGTGCGACTCACGCAGATCGGCGGACACGACGTCGGCCTTCACCTGGATGGAGCGCCGGACGAGCTCGGGGAGCACGGCACCGGCCGGATCCAGCGCCGCAGCCGGATCGGACTCCACCAACTCGAGGATCACGGGGTCGGCGATGAACCCGGCCTTGACGATCTCCGCCATACCCGCGACGAGCTCGGGGGAGGGCAGTGTGTCCAGGGTGGCGAGGTCGACGAGCACCGCCGACGGCTCGTGAAAGGCACCCACCAGGTTCTTGCCGGCCGCGGTGTTGATCCCGGTCTTCCCGCCGACCGCCGCGTCGACCATGGCCAGCAGCGTGGTGGGCACGTGCACCACCCGCACGCCGCGCATCCAGGTGGCCGCCACAAAACCGGCGAGGTCGGTGACCGCACCGCCGCCCAGCGCGACCACCACGTCACCACGGGCCAGCCCGACCCGGCCGCACATCTCCCAGCAGGATTCGGCGACGGCGAGCGTCTTGCCCTCCTCGGCGTCGGGTACCTCCACCCGGTGGGACTCGACGCCCCCGTCCGCGAGCCGGCCGCGGACCTGCTCGGCCGCAGCGGCCAGCGCCGGCTGGTGCACCAGGACTGCCGTCGTCGCACCGAGATCGGCGATGATGGCGCCCAGCCGGTCACGCACCCCCCGGCCGATGAGCACCGGGTAGGGACGTTCGGCAGCGACGTCGATCCGCACCGGTTCGTCGGCCTGGTTGCTCATGGTCGCCTGATCCGGAGAGTCGATCCCTGACCGGGGACGGTCGGACCAGGCATGGCAGCCGAACCATGCGGCGCGGAGGGGCCGCGCGGCGCCGCCGGATCGAGCACCGTCGGATCGGGCGTCGCCATCGGATCGAGCGCCGCCGGATCGGGCCGCACCGTCGGATCGGGTAGTGCGACCGCGTCACGGGGCGTCGGGCGGTCGAGCGGATCGGGCACCGCGGTAGAGCGGACGGCCTCGCCCGGCTCCTCGCCCAGCGCCTCCAGCACGGCTCGGGCTACCTGGTTCGCACTGCGCCGCACGGTGTCGATCTCGACGGTGGCGACCTCCCGGTAGAGCGGCGCGCGGGCCACCAGCAGGGCCCTGAACGTGGCCCGCGGGTTGACCCCGGCCAGCAGGGGGCGAGCGGTGGACATCCCGGTGCGTCGCAGGCCGTCGGTGAGCCCCACGCTCAGATACACCACCCGATGCCCGCGCAGGCGTATGCGGGTCTCGGCGGCCAGCACCGATCCGCCCCCGAGCGCCAGCACACCGTCGGTGCTGATCAGAGCCTCGGCGACGACCTCACGTTCCAGCAGCCGGAAGGCGGGCTCGCCGTCCTGGGTGAACATGTCGGCGATGGTCTTGTCCGCTCGCTGCTGGATGAGCGCGTCGACGTCGGTGAACCCGACCTTGAGGCGGCGGGCCAGCACCTGCCCGACCGTGGTCTTGCCTGCGCCGGGTGGACCGACGAGCACCAGCGTGGGACGTCTCTCAGGACTCACCTGGTGAAGGGTAGTGACATCACGTCAGCCGGCTCCTCCGGTTGGTCCACGAGCTGGTCGAGCATCGCGTGTAACAGCGTGTCGTCACCGCGATGGGCGGCCAGCGAGCGGCGATTCCTACGTAAGCCTCTCCGAGGTGGCGATTCCGGCCTCCAGGTAGGACCGCAGGTTGCGGCGGGTCTCGGCCAGCGAGTCGCCACCGAACTTCTCCAACGCCGCATCGGCCAACACCAGCGCCACCATCGCCTCGGCCACCACCCCGGCCGCGGGCACCGCGCACACGTCGGAGCGCTGGTGGATCGCCGTGGCGACCTCGCCGGTGGCGATGTCGACGGTCCGCAACGCCCGGGGGACGGTGGAGATCGGCTTCATGGCCGCCCGGACCCGGACGGGCTCGCCGTTGCTCATCCCCCCTTCGATGCCGCCGGCCCGGTTGGACAGCCGGGTGACCGGGACACCGGGGACCATCTCATCATGTGCCGCGCTGCCGCGACGGCGCGCGGTGCGGAAGCCGTCGCCGATCTCCACGCCCTTCATGGCCTGGATGCCCATGAGCACCCCGGCCAGGCGGGCATCGAGGCGGCGGTCGGACTGGACATAGGAGCCCAGGCCGACGGGCAGCCCGTAGGCGATCACCTCGACGACGCCACCGAGGGTGTCGCCGTCGCGCTGCGCCGCGTCGACCTCGGCGACCATCGCCGCCGTGGCCGCCTCCGAGTAGGCGCGAACGGGGCTCCCGTCGATCCGGTCGAGGTCCCCGGGGCCGGGCACCTCATCATCGGGCGCCTCGGCGCCCCCGAGCGCCACCACGTGGGACAGCAGAACGACACCGAATGCCTGGGTCAGGAAGGCCTTGGCCACGGTGCCCAGCACGACCCGCGCGGCCGTCTCCCGCGCACTGGCCCGCTCGAGCACCGGCCGGGCGTCGTCGAAGCCGTACTTCGTCATGCCGGCCAGGTCGGCGTGGCCGGGACGGGGGCGGGTGAGCGGGGCGTTGCGCGCCCGGCCGGCGATCAGGTCGGGGTCGACCGGATCGGCTGCCATCACCGTCTCCCACTTGGGCCATTCGGTGTTGCCGATCCGCACCGCCACCGGGCCGCCCTGCGTGACACCGTGGCGCACCCCGCCGATGACCTCGAGCTCGTCGGCCTCGAACTTCATCCGCCCACCCCGGCCGTGACCCAGGCGGCGACGGGCGAGCTCGGCGGCCAGTTCCTTGGTGGTGATCCCGACACCGGCGACCATGCCTTCGAGCACGGCGACCAGCGCGGGACCGTGGGACTCTCCGGCAGTGATCCAACGCACGACAGTCATCCTCTCACCCAGGCGCCGCGGCGATCGCCGCGGCCGACACGACGATCCACGCCGCGATCAGCATCGACGGGCCGTGTGGCACGGCGGCGCCGCGGGCGAGGCGGCGGGTACAGCGGCCCACGGTGGCGATGCATCCGGTGATCAACGCAGCGAGCACCGCGGCGAGGACGAGCGCCGGCCAGGCCGCCGCGGCGAGCACCGCACCCAACGGCGCCGCGAGCTTGACGTCGCCGGCGCCCATCGCCGCCGGCGCGAACAGGTACAGCACCGCATGCGCCGCCACAGCGATCCCGGCGCCGATCACCCCGCGAGCCACCGCGCCGGACCCGAGGGGAACCAGCAGGAGGAGAACTGCGGGGAGCGCAGGAAGGGTGAGGGCGTCGGGCAGCCGGTGATGGGCCAGGTCGACCGCCGCCGCGGCGATGCCGAGCCAGCCCAAGCCCAGCAGCACCGGCAGCCACGCCGCGGGCACCACATCGGCCGCCCACGCCGCACCGGTGGCGCCCCAGAGCGCGCTCACCCCGACCTCGCACCCGGGCGGCCGCACCCGGGCACCCCGTCGCAACCGGCCGAGCAACCATCGTGCCCCTGCCCCGGCGAGGACCCCGACCGCGCCGAAACCGGCGGTGACGAGACCGACTGAGACAAGACCAGCGGTAACGAAACCGGCAGGGACAAGACCGGCCGGGACAAGACCGGCCGGGACAACGAGCGCGCTCCCCATCCATGAACTGTGTGTCATGGCATCAATGCTCGACCGCGGGCGAGACCCGCACCAGTGCCCCGTCGAGCCTGTGGATGGACGTGGTGCGATGTGGACAGGTGCGCACCGAACGGACCGGAGTGCGGTGCGGTGTCGGTGGCGTGTGATAGATCCGGTAGATGCGGGTCACGGACCGCAACGCGGGATGATCGGGGATGCGAGACATGATCGGGGATACGCGAAACCGGGATCGCCGGAAAGACGCCGCCGTGGTGCGGGCCGAGGTCGACCACGCCAGCGCGGAGCTCGTCGGCGACCTCGACCGGCCCCACGCGTGGACCCTGATCCTCGACGGCACCGCCCAGTCCCACGTCGACCTGGACGATCCCACGCACCTCGAGTTCGAGTACGTGCGCCGGCTCGGGCACGTCGTGGACGCGCTGGAGCCCCCCGGCCCGACGGCGCTGCGGGTGCTGCACCTCGGCGGCGGGGCGTTGACCTTGGCTCGTTACGTCGCCGCGACCCGACCCGCCTCCCGGCAGCGCGTGGTGGAGCTCGACGCCGCGCTGGTGGAGTTCATCGGGAACCGGCTGCCGTCGGACGGACTCGGAATCGAGGTGCTGGTCGACGACGCCCGCCGGGGCCTGGAGGACACCCCGGCCGGCAGCGTCGACCTGGTGGTCCTCGACGTCTTCGCCGGAGCCCGGATCCCGGCACACCTGACGTCGGTCGACTTCCTGCGTGCCGCCGCTCGCGTGCTGCGCCCGGGCGGGGTCTACGCGGCCAACATCGCCGACGCCGCGCCGCTGTCCTTCGCCCATACGCAGGTGGCGGCGCTGGGCACGGTGTTCCCCGAGGTGGCCGTGCTCGTCGCGCCCGCGGTGTTGCACGGGCGCCGCTTCGGCAATCTCGTGCTGCTCGGGACGCATGGTGACCTGCCGATCGCCCGGCTCACCCGGGACACTGCGGGCGACCCGTTCCCCGCGCGGTTACTCGCCGACGCCGAGGCTCGTCGGTTCGCCGGCAGCACGGCCGTGCCCACCGATGCGAATGCGGTCCCCTCGCC
Source organism: Pseudonocardia sp. (assembly GCA_050701075.1). GTDB lineage: Bacteria > Actinomycetota > Actinomycetes > Mycobacteriales > Pseudonocardiaceae > Pseudonocardia. Next base: position 7,922 of record JBOHEP010000337.1, read on the forward strand.
GGTGCCACCGCCGGGATTCTTCGGTCGCCCTGTTTGAGGGCGGCCGGGATGGGGTACCGCGCGTGGCTCAGCGCGCGGCATTGACACCCGGCGTCGCCCTCGCGCCTATACAGTATCGGCGGCGGAAGGAGTGGGGGATACGTCGTGTCCGGATACGGGCTGGGAATTGACGTCGGCACCACTTTCACTGCGGCAGCTGTCGCGCGGGACGGCCGGGTGGATACCGTCACTCTCGGCACCGAGATCATGACCATGCCGTCGGCGGTGTTCCTGACCTCGGACGGAACCGTTCTGGTCGGCGACGCCGCGCTCCGGCGCGGTGAGGCGGATCCCACCCGCGTGGCCCGGGAGTTCAAGCGCCGGCTCGGTGACCCCGTGCCGATCATCATCGGCGGCACCCCGATCTCGGCCCAGGAGCTCACCGCCACGCTGTTGCGAAGCGTCGTACAGACCGTCAGCGACCTCGAGGGCGGCCCACCCGAGGCCGTCGCGGTCACCTATCCGGCAAGTTGGGGACCGTACAAGCGGGAGCTGTTCGTCCAGGCGGTGCGCCTGGCCGGGCTGGAGGGTGCGGTGCTGGTCACCGAACCCGAAGCAGCCGCGGTGTCCTACGCGGCGGCCGAGCGGGTGCAGGTGGGCGACGCCGTGGCGGTGTACGACCTGGGCGGGGGCACCTTCGACGCGGCGGTCCTGCGCCGCACCCAGACCGGTTTCGAGCTGTTGGGTCGGCCGGAGGGCATCGAGCGGCTGGGCGGTATCGACTTCGACGAGGCGGTCCTTCGCCACGTCCACCGGTCGGTCCCCGCATTGGCCGAGCTGGACCCCGAGGATCCGGTCAACGGTCCGGCCCTGCTACGGCTGCGTCTGGACTGCGTCCGGGCCAAGGAAGCGCTGTCGGTCGACACGGACGTCCTCATCCCGGTGTCGGTACCCGGGATCCACACCTCCGTACGGCTCACCCGGTCGGAGTTCGACGAGATGATCCGCCCCACGCTGGCCCCCACGATCGACGCGACCACGAGGGCGATCACCTCGGCAGGGATGATCCCGGCCGATCTGAAGAGCGTGTTGCTCTCGGGCGGCTCCTCCCGGATCCCCGTGGTGGCGGTAACGGTCGACAGCGGGCTCAACCGACCCGTGGCGGTCGACTCGCACCCGAAGCACTCGGTGGCCCTCGGGGCCGCCCGCCTCACCACCGGTCGCACCACCTCCCGTGCCGAGGTCAGCGCACCCGCGAACCCCGGTTTCCCCGACCACGCCAAGACGGCAGGGCCGCGCCGCACTGTCGTCGCGCCATCGCCATCGACCCCACCATCGCCGTCGGCCCCGTCGGCCCCGACGCCCCCGACGTCGCGGCGACCCGAGGTGCCGGCATCGCCACCGCGGTCAACGGCTGCCCCACCGACCCCGCCCCCACGCCCACCCGGGGTCCCGGCATCGGCCCGCCATCCCCCGACGCATCCGGCCCCGGAAACGGCGTCCCAGCGCACCCGTGGGCGCCACCGCCTCGTTCCGATCGCCGGCCTGCTGTCTGCCGTGGTGGCCGTCGCACTGCTCGCCTGGGTGGCATTCGGCTCGGGGCTGTTCGACGGTTTCGGTCCGGGTCCGGTCCTGGCCGAGGGGGAGATCCTCCGCGAACCCGCGGCGGAGCCCGGACCGGCTCCGTTCAGCGACAGCGTCGCCGACGCCGGCTCCCCACCGATCGCGGGCGCGGCGGTGCCGGGGTCGAGGCCGGGCAGCGCCACGATCGTCCGCGGCGGTAGACCCGGGCTGTTCGGCGGCACCCGCGGCGCGCGGATCTGCGACAAGACGCAGCTGATCGCGTTCCTGCGCGACGATCCGTCCACAGGTTCCGAATGGGCCGCCACGCTCGGCGTCGGGTCCGACGAGATCGCGGGCTACATCGCCCGGCTGACCCCGGTGCTGCTGCGCGCGGACACCCGGGTAACCAACCACGGCTACCGGGACGGGAACGCTACCCCGCGACAGGCGGTGCTGCAGGCCGGAACCGCGGTCCTCGTCGACGAGTTCGGTCAACCTCGGGTCAGGTGCGATGGCGGCAACCCGCTCCAGGACCCGGTCGCCGTTTCGATATCACGCCAGTACCGCGGAGACGACTGGCCGGCCTTCGACCTGGGTAACATCGTCGTCGTCGGGCCGGCTGACGCGCCCCTCGCCGGCTTCGCCGTGCACGACGTCCGCACCGGCGAGCAGTTCCTCCGCCCGGCGGGCACGTCCGGCGAGGCGGACACCCTCGTCGTCGTGCCCCAGGCGGTGATCCAGGAGTTGGTCCCCCCTCCCGGCCCCGACCGGTAGCGGCTTCCCCCGCCACACCCTCCGCGGCGCACCATGAAACCAGCCTCCAGCAGCCAGAACTCCTGCTGCACCGCTGAGGGCGAACTCGTGTCCGCTCAGATGGCGCCGTTCCTGATGGCTGTCGCCACGTTGACCTGGTGCTCCTCAAGTGTCTTCCCGAAACATGACGTGCCGTCGGGCTGGCACCGGACGAAGAACAGCCACGGTCCGTCCGCGGGTGCGATCGCAGCGGCGACGGCGTCGCGGCCGGGGGCCGCGATCGGCGTCGGTGGCAGCCCGGCAACGGCGTAGCTGTTGTAGGGCCCCACGCGCGCGCGGGCCTCGCGGGTGGTGCGCAGGGCCTGGAGGTCGAGCGGGTAGTTCACCGTGGAGTCCAGCTCGAGGCGCTGCTCGTCCGCCAGCCGGTTGTAGATCACGCGAGCGACGTTCGGCATGTCCGGGGTGATGCCCTCCTTCTCCACCAGCGAGGAGATGATCAGCACCTGGTACGGCTCGAGATCGACCGCCTGCGCCCCGGCCACGAGACCGGACGCCTCCAGCCGGGCCGCGGACACCTCGACCACACGGCGCAGCACCTCCACGGCGGACGTGTCCGGTTGTACGTCGTAGAGCCCGGGCAGGAGCAGACCCTCCAGACGTCGCACCGGGTCGGCCGCGCGGACGTCGGCCACTGCCCACTCCGGCACGCCGAGCTCGGTCGGGTCGGTGCCCGCCATCGTCGCACGCAGATCGTCGACGGAGACGCAACGCTGCTGGCCGTCCACCCCCGCGCACGTCGCCCGGGAGATCAGGGTGAGCACCCCGGGTGCGACGGTGCCGTCGGGTACGCGGGTGTCGTCGAGCTGCACCCCACCGCGGATCTCGAGCCGGCCGACCCGGGCCGCCGGATCGAGCAGCAGCGCGACTGCCGACGTCCCCGACATCCGCAGGCGCATCTGGTAGTAACCCGGCTGAACCGACCGGATCCGGTTCTCCGACAGCGCGGCCTCGGTGAACGCCCCGACGCTGGCGACCACCCCGCTGCGTGCGAGCACACCGCCGATCTGGGTGGTCGTGGCACCGTCGCGCACCTCCACGACGACAGCGCCGTCACCGGAGCCGTCGAAGTCGGGGGTGCTGAACGAGCCGGCAACGTAGAGCGCCGCGAACACCGTGGCGATCAGGAGCAGTGCGACCGTCAGCAGGAGGACCCGGCGGCGGCGGCGCACCGCCACCCGCTGAGCCCGCCGAGCGGCATCCTCGGCACGGCCGTTCACGTAGACGTCGACGTCGTCGGTCACGAGCCGCCGCTCGCGGAACGGGGCCAAGGAGCGCGAGAAGTCCCATCCGTCCAGTTCACAACGCCGGAGACTAACCAGGTGGGTGCGGTGGCCTCCGACGGGGCCGCCGCTTCGGCCCGGCGAGCAGGCCTCAGGGCTGGGCGTCGAGCCAGCTCTGCAGGATCACGACGGCGGCGACCTGGTCGACCACGGCGCGCTGCCGGCGACCGGATCGCCCGCTCGCACGGAGCTGGCGGGTGGCGACCACGGTGCTGAGCCGCTCGTCGGCCAGCACGATCGGCACGTCGTGCGCATCCAGCACCACCGCCAGGGCCGAGGCGAACTCCCGCGCCACCTGCGCGGCAACCCCTTCGCGCCCGGCCAGCGTGCGCGGCAGGCCCACCACGACCTGTACCACCTCGTGCTCGGACACCAGATCCAGCAATGTGCGAAGGTCGGAACCACCCTCGACGTCCCGGGGCACCGTGACCAGTGGTGTGGCGAGGACACCGTCGGGATCGGAGAGCGCAACCCCGATCCGGACCGTCCCGACGTCGATTCCGAGCCGCCGTCCACGCCCGGGCGTCACCCCGACCGGACGATCTGGACCGGCCCGGCTCACCGGGTGGAGAGGGCCCGGCGGAGCACCTCGGCGGCCGCCGGAATGCCGGACGAATCGGTACCGCCGCCCTGGGCCAGGTCCGGCTTGCCACCGCCCCGCCCACCGACGGCCGAAGCGAACGTCGAGATCAGCTTCCCGGCCACGAGACCACGGTCGCGGGCCGCGGCGGTGGTGGCCACCACGAAGGAGACCTTGCCCGCGGCCGCGTCGACTGCGCCACCGGTGCCGTCGGCGCCGGGGCCGTTGTCGGAGAACAGCGCCACGACCCCCGGCCGCGAACCGAGCCGACCACGGACGTCGCTAGCCAGCGCGCGCAGGTCGTCGCCGCCGATCCCGTCCGGAACCGCGACGGCCACCAACGCGATGCCGTCGACGTCCTCGGCGGCATCGGCCAACGCTCCGGCCGAGGAGAGCACCGCGTCGGCACGCACCTTCTCCAGGTCGCGCTCGGCGGCGCGCAGCCGTTCGACGAGGGTGCTGATCCGCTCCGGCAGGTCCTCGGGGCGGGCCTTGAGCTGCTCGGCAAGATTGGACACGAGAACGTGCTCGCGCGAGAGGAACCGGAACGCATCCAGCCCCACCAGCGCGTCGACCCGGCGGATGCCGGACCCGATCGAGGCCTCCGACAGCACCTTGATCATGCCGATCTCACCGGTGCGCCCGACGTGGGTGCCACCGCACAGCTCGCGGGAGTAGTCGCCCATGTCGACCACGCGGACCCGGTCGCCGTACTTCTCGCCGAACAGCATCATCGCGCCGAGCCGGCGCGCCTCGTCCATCGACGTCTCGTAGGCAGCCACCTCGCGGTCCTGCTGAAGGACGGAGTTCACCTCGTCCTCGATCTCGGCGAGCGCCGCGGGAGCGACGGCGCCGGTCGGTGAGGTGAAGTCGAACCGCATCCGGCCCGGCGCGTTGAGCGACCCGGCCTGTGCGGCCGAGGGGCCCAGCGCGCCGCGCACGCCCGCGTGCACGAGGTGGGTGGCGGTATGAGCGCGGGAGATCGACGCCCGGCGGGCCCGGTCCACCTCGGCGACGACAGTCGCGTCGAGCGTGACCTCGCCGCCGGTGACGGTGCCGCGATGCACCCGCAGGCCCGTGACCGGTACCTGCACGTCGTCGACCCGCACAGTGAATGAGGCACCGCGCAGCTCGCCGGCGTCGGCCTGCTGGCCACCCGCCTCGGCGTAGAACGGGGTGCGGTCGAGCACAACCTCCACCTGCTGGCCCTGGGTCGCGGCCGGCACCGGGGCGCCGTCGACGAGCAGGCCGGTGACCGTGGCCTCCACCGACAGATCGGTGTAGCCGACGAACGTCGTGGCGCCGTGGGTGTCGAGCACGCCGCGATAGATCGAGCCGTCCCCGTGGCCGACCTTGCGGGTGGCGGCGTCGGCCTTGGCCCGGGCACGTTGCTCGCCCATGAGGGCCCGGAAGCGGTCCTGGTCGACCTCGAGCCCGGCCTCGGCGGCCATCTCGCACGTGAGGTCGATCGGGAAGCCGTAGGTGTCGTGCAACGCGAACGCCTGGTCACCGGGCAGCACCGTGCGACCGGACCGCTTGGTCTGCGCCACGGCGAGGTCGAAGATGCGCGAGCCGGTGATGAGCGTAGTGAGGAACGCCTCCTCCTCGGCGCGCACGACCGCGGAGATCCGTTCGAAATCCGTGGCCAGCTCCGGGTACGCCGGGGCCATGACGTCGCGGACCACCTCGGCGAACGGTCCGAGCACCGGCTCGTGCACCCCGAGCAGTCGCGACGAACGCACGATGCGACGCAGCAACCGGCGCAGCACGTAGCCGCGGCCGTCGTTCGAGGGAGTCACCCCGTCGCCGGTGATCATCACGCCGGACCGCGCATGGTCGGCGATCACCCGAAAGCGGACGTCGTCGTCGCGTTCGGCGCCGTAGCGACGTCCGGAGAGCTCCTCGGCGCGGGCGATCACCGGCCGGACGAGATCGGTCTCGTAGACGTTGTCCACGCCCTGCAGGAGGAAAGCGACGCGCTCGACGCCCATGCCGGTGTCGATGCTCTTCGCGGGAAGCTCACCGAGGATCGGGAAGTCGTCCTTGGTGCCGCCCGCGCCGCGCTCGTTCTGCATGAAGACGAGGTTCCAGATCTCCAGGTATCGATCCTCGTCCCCGATCGGACCACCGTCGGCGCCGTACTCCGGGCCGCGATCGTAGTAGATCTCCGAGCACGGTCCGCACGGCCCGGGCACGCCCATCGACCAGTAGTTGTCGGCCATCCCCCGGCGCTGGATCCGACCGGCCGGGATACCGGCGATCCGCTGCCAGAGTTGCGCGGCCTCGTCGTCGTCGAGGTAGACGGTGACCCAGATGCGGTCCGGGTCGAACCCGTACCCGCCGGCGTCGGTGGAGCCGGTGACCACGTTCCAGGCGTGCTCGATGGCGCCGGCCTTGAAGTAGTCACCGAAGGAGAAGTTGCCGGCCATCCGGAAGAACGTGTTGTGCCGGGTGGTCTTGCCGACCTCGTCGATGTCGCCGGTGCGTACGCACTTCTGGATCGACGTGGCACGCGGGTAGGGCGACGGAACCAGGCCGAGGAAGTACGGCTTGAACTGCACCATGCCGGCGTTGACGAACAGCAGGTTCGGGTCGTCGAGGATGAGCGACGCGCTGGGCACGCCGGTATGGCCGGCACGGAGGAAGTGGTCGGTGAAGCGACGGGTGATCTCGTGGGTCTGCACGGTGGCTCTTTCACAGTTTCACAGTGGTGACTTCACAGTGGTGACGGAGCGGACGCCGACAGCAGGGAAGGACGAGGCGTCTACTCCCCTGCCTGGCGTGCTCGCGCCGAGGCGGATTGGGTCAGCGCGTCGGAGACCGACGGCAGCGACGACCCCGTGCGCCGTGCGACGAGTTCGGTGAGCTCCTGCTCGCGCTCGGTCATCCCGGCCCGCACCTCGGCACCGAACTCACCGATACCGGCGCCGAGCTCACGCAGCCCGTCGGCCAGGTTGGCGCCGATCCCGGCGGGGGTGAGATTGCGTGCCGCCGCAGTTGCGCGCCGAGTGACGTAGGCACCCGCGGCGAGCCCGACACCGAGCCAGAACAGACGCATCATCGCCGGGCCCGCCGCCGCAGCCCTGGCCGGCGTCGCAACTGTGCCTTGGCGTCCTTCCCGGCCCGCCGCGCCTTCAACGCCCGGTTCAGCCCGTAGGAGAACGCCGCCGCCCGCACCAGCGGCCCGCCCAGGGTGGCGGTGAACAGCGAGGTGAGCACCGAGACGTTGCTGCTCACGGTGCGCGCGCTCGAGGTGATGCCGTCGACCCGTTCGAGCTGCGTGTTGACCTGCTGCAATGTGGTTTGGGCGTCGCTCAGGAGGGGCGCACTGCCCTCATGGGCCTTGTGGATCGCCAGGGTGGCCTCGTCCAGGGTGCGACCCAGCTTGAGTAGCGGCACCGCGAGCAGCGCCACCAGGACCACAAAGGCCCCCGCGGCGATCAGCGCAGCGATCTGACCAGCCGACACAGGGGCCTCCTCATAGCCTTCCCGACACCAGATGTGATCGCCGACAGGCTACTCCTGGTCCCAGGTTCGGCTACCGGGGGTCGTACTCGATCAGGTCGGCCTTGCCGACGGTGTTGTTCGGGACGGGCTGAGTCAGGACGGGTGTGGTTCGACCTGTGGGAGGATGTCGCGCAGCCGGTTGAGCGCGCGGTGCTGGGTGACCCGCACCGCACCCGGTGTCGATCCGACCACCCTGGCGGTCTCCTCCGCGCTCAGACCGACGGCGATGCGCAGCACCAGCACCTCACGCTGGCGCGGCGTCAGGAGATGCAGGAGGTCACCGACCCGCTCGGCGAGCTCCGCTGCGAGCAACCGGAACTCCGGGCCGTCGTGTGGCACCGGTGTGTCGGGCAGGTCGGCCATCGGTTCGGAGCGGTTGCGTCCCATCGCCCGGAACGCGTCGGCGACCTTGTGCGCGGCGATGCCGTAGACGAACGCGCGGAACGACAGCCCCTTGAGCGTGTAGCCGGCCAGCGCGTTGATCACGGCCAGGCAGGTGTCCTGGGCCACGTCGTCGGCAGATCCGAGCACGGTCTCGTGTCGGCCCAGCCGGGCCCGGCAATAGCTCAGGACGAGGGGCCGGATCTCGGCGAGCAACTGTTCGATGGCCCGGCCGTCACCGCCGACGGCCGCAGCGACGAGACCCTCCAGGAGCGGCGGCACAGGTACCCGGTACTCGGCGGAATCGTCGGGTCCGGCGGACACTGCGGGCGATGATCCGGCCGGCTCGGCACTCATCGGGCGGGCGCCGCGGTGTCGAGCGCGTCGACGAGGTGAGCGAACATCGGCAGAATCCCCTCCCCTTGCACCCGCGAGGAGTCGCCGGTGCCACACGGACGCACGCCGCAGTCCGGTGAGCTCACCCGAAGCGCGTGGTGCAGGTAGCCAGGGAGCGACCTCCGCGGCCGGCCGGTACGCGATCCGACAACCTCGTCGAATCGCGCCGACTCCTTCGGCGTCCCCCTGAACGGTACTACTCCAGCCGTGTACACGCAGTAGTTGTGCTCAGGCAGAAGGTCACCGCTTGGTGTTCGTTGCCATTCTGAATTACCAACCACTTGGAGTCAAGTCCGGTCCGATGGCGCTAAATAGCTACGTTGAGTCGATACAGCCTGCCGACGCGCTCCGATCGAGTGGTTCCCGAGCGAGGGTCGCCCAGACGGGGCGCGACCGCACCCGCCGTGCGTTGCTGGGGGCCGCCGATACGGCGTTCGGCTCCCGGGGCTGGGCGCGCACCCGTGCCGAGGACGTCGCAGCGGCCGCGGGCGTGAGCGCCGCGACGGCGTACAACCACTTCAGGACTACGCCACCAGGGTCAACGCACCCCCGCGAAGCGATGACGAGCTGGATCCGAGAACGGTGGCGCCGATGCCGACGGCCCTGCGCATTCTCGTCGAGCGCGGCCAGCATACCGGCGAGCTCCGCCGGTACCCGTCGGCGCTCGATATCAATGGCATGATCATCAACCTGCCTCACGAGCAACCGGAGGCGACCACCGAACTGCTGCTCACGATGATGTTCGGCGCGTTGCGACCCGAGCTGCTGGTCGATCCCGGCCGCGCCGGCCGCCCGTTCGCCGGCGGTCTCCTCCAACCGCCAGGCAGGTGATCCCGGTTGACGCAGACTGGTCCTGATCGACGAGATCCGGTATCTCAGCGCCGGTTCATGAGCACCGCGGCCAGCGCGTCCACCGCGGAGCCCAGCTCGCCGGAGGTGATCACCAGGGGTGGCGAGAACCGCACCGTCGAGCCGTGGGTGTCTTTCGCGAGCACCCCGAACCGGGCGAGCTCCTCGCAGACCTCCCGGCCGCTGCCGAGCCGTGGGTCGACGTCGATCCCCGCCCACAGCCCGGCGCACCGCACCGCCAGCACCCCGTGCCCGACGAGCTCGGCGAGCCGCCCCAGCAGCTCATCGCCGAGGACACGGGCGCGGGCGAGCATCCCGTCGGCCCCCTCGTCGCACAGCAGCTCGACCACGGCCCGCCCGACCGCGCAGGCCAACGGGTTGCCCCCGAATGTGCTGCCGTGCTGGCCCGGACCCAACACCCCGAGCACGCAGGCGTCGGCCACCACCGCCGACAGCGGCGTGATCCCGCCGCCGAGTGCCTTGCCCAGCAGGTAGACATCGGCATCGACCCCAGCGGCGCGCGTGGTGAGCAGGTGACCGGTGCGACCGAGACCGGACTGCACCTCGTCGGCGACGAACAGCACCCGCGAGGTGTCACAGAGCTCCCGAACCGCGGCCAGATAACCCGATGGCGGGACGACGACACCGGCTTCGCCCTGCACCGGCTCGATCAGCACGGCGACGGTGTCCGGGGTGATCGCGGCGCGCAGCGCGTCGGCGTCACCGTAGGGCACCACGTCGAAGCCCGGGGTGAAAGGACCGAAACCTTCGCGGGCCTCCGGATCGGTGGAGAACCCGACGATCGTGGTCGTGCGGCCATGAAATCCGCCGGCCGCAACGATGATCCGGGCCTGCCCCGGCGCCACACCCTTCACTTCGTAGCCCCACTTGCGCGCGACCTTGATCCCGCTCTCCACCGCCTCGGCACCGGTGTTCATCGGGAGTACCAGCTCCTTGCCGACGAGCGCGGCGAGCTCGGCACAGAACGGGCCGAGCTGATCGTTGCCGAAGGCGCGGCTGGTGAGGGTCACGCGGTCGAGCTGGCGGTGCGCGGCGGCGAGCAGCGCGGGATGCCCGTGGCCGAAGTTGAGCGCGGAGTACCCGGCGAGGCAGTCGAGGTAGCGGCGGCCCTCGACGTCGGTCACCCAGGCACCCGCGGCCTCGCTGATCACCACCGGCAGCGGGTGATAGTTGCGCGCCGAGTGCTCCCCGACGAGGTGCTCGTGGTGGGCTGTCCGGCTGTCGGGCGCAACAGCGTTCTCGGCGAGCAAGGTCATGGCTCCAACGGTATGGACTTCGGAGCGGCACGACAATCGCGAACCGTTGCCGGTTGACGGCGATCTGTTGCGTGATCCGGCACGGTTACGATGATCCGTTGCGTGGCTCGGTTCGCCAGCTCAGCGAACCGGATCGGCGAACTCGCCGTGCCGGATCGGGCAACTCGCGGTTAGGGGGGTGGGGCGGGCGTCGTCCACGAGGAGCGCGATGATCTCCTCGTCGAGCCGGTCGATTCGCATCGGGCCATCCCACCAGAGGCAGGATGAGCCCATGTACCGCGTGGATTCCGAGGTCGGCCGGCTGCGGCAGGTGATCCTGCACCGACCCGGCCTGGAGCTGAAGCGGCTCACCCCGGCCAACATGGACCGGCTGCTGTTCGACGACGTGCTCTGGGTGGCGCGCGCGCAGGCCGAACACGACACGTTCGCGGCAACGCTGGGCGAGCGCGGCATCACCGTCCACCTGTTCGGCGAGTTGCTCCGCCGCACCGTGGAGATCCCCGAGGCCAGGAAGTACCTGCTCGACCACATCTTCGACGAGCGCGTGTACGGCCCGCTGGCCATCGACGCCCTGCGCAACGCCTTCGACGCGATGGACGTCGAGGCCCTGACCGAGCACCTCGTCGGCGGCATCACCAAGCGCGAGGTGCTGATGCGGATCCCGGAGCCGCGCTCGATCGCCTTCCACGTACTCGCCCCCGATGACTTCGTGCTCGAGCCGCTGCCCAACCACCTCTACACCCGCGACACCTCCGCCTGGATCCACGGTGGGGTATCGATCAACAGCATGCGCAAGACGGCGCGCGTTCGGGAGACGGTGCACTACGAGGCGATCTACCGCTGGCACCCCCTTTTCGCCGACACGCCGTTCGAGGTGTGGTCCGACGGCACGGCCAATGGGGTCGCGACCACCGAGGGCGGCGACATGATGGTGCTCGGCGGCGGCGCGGTGCTCGTCGGGATCAGCGAGCGGACGACGGCCGCGGGTGTGGAACGGCTCGCGCGAAGGCTGTTCGACGGAGGTCAGGTGGACCGGATCGTGGCCCTGCGGCTGCCGGAGACCCGGGCGCTGATGCACCTGGACACCGTGCTGACGATGGTCGACCCCGAGACGTTCACCAAGTACTCGGGGCTCGGGATGTTGCCCGCGTACACCGTGCGGCCGGGCGAGTCGGACAAGGAGCTGCACGTCACCGACCATGATCCCGACGCCATGCACGCCGCGATCGCCGCGGCGCTCGGGCTGGCGGACATCCGGGTCCTCACCGCCGTGCAGGACGTGCACGCCGCCGAGCGCGAGCAGTGGGACGACGGGTGCAACACCCTCGCCGTCACGCCCGGCGTCGTCGTGGCCTACGAACGCAACGTCACCACCAACACCTTCCTGCGTCGAAACGGCATCGAGGTCCTCGAGGTCCCCGGCGGGGAGCTCGGCCGCGGCCGGGGCGGCCCCCGTTGCATGAGCTGCCCCATCCGCCGCGACCCGGCCTGAACCGATCACCAGCTCCACCCATCGGGGTCCGGATCTCGCCGCCAGCTTCTGATCACCCAACGGGAACACAGAGCCGCATCCCGTGCGGCTCCCCGTACCGAAACGCTGATCTTGGCAGATCACCGCGACCCCGGTGGGGCCAGATCATCGGTTGGGGACCCGGAACCGCACTCAGCACGGCCGACGGTCTCCAAACTTCGATCATGCGCTCGGCACCGCCCGCCCGCCGGGTCCTCGCACCACCTCCACGCGTGTCCTCGGCCCTGCCGAACCCGAGGATCTTCCGCGGCGCCGCACCAGCTGCGCGATGATCAACTTCACTGGGACTTCACTGTGCTGGATCAGGAGCGCTCGCCGCGGACGGCTCGGCGCAGTTTCGGCAACCGCTCGGCAAGAATCCGTTCGGCGCCGTGGGTGCCCGGCCGGTAGTAGTCCTTCCCGACCAGCGCGTCGGGCGGGTACTGCTGGGCCAGCACCCCGTCCGGGTCGTCGTGCGGGTACCGGTAGCCGACCGCACTACCCAGCTTCTGCGCTCCGGCGTAGTGGCCATCGCGCAGGTGCGGCGGTACAGCGCCGACGGCGCCGCCGCGCACGTCGGCCATCGCCTCGTCGATCCCGACCATCACGGCGTTGGACTTGGGCGCCGTGGCCAGGTGCACGGTGGCCTGGGCGAGCGCGAGCCGCGCCTCCGGCATCCCGATGAGCTGCACGGTCTGGGCGGCGGCCACGGCGACCGGCAACGCGGTCGGGTCGGCCAGCCCGACATCCTCGCAGGCATGCACCACGAGGCGACGCGCGATGAACCGCGGGTCCTCTCCGGCAACGATCATGCGGGCCAGGTAGTGCAGCGCAGCGTCGGGGTCGGAGCCGCGGATGGACTTGATGAACGCGCTGATCACGTCGTAGTGCTGGTCGCCTGCCCGGTCGTAGCGCACGGTCGCCTCGGTGACGGCGCGCTCCACCGCGGCGACGTCGACCAGCCGCGCCCCCTGCGCCAGCACTCCGTCGGCGGCAGCCTCCAGCGCGGTGAGCGCCCGGCGCGCGTCGCCTCCGGAGAGCCGGACCAGCGCGTCCTCGGCCTCGGCAGCCAGATCAACGGCACCGCCGAGCCCGCGGGCATCGGCAACCGCCCGGCCGAGGAGCTCCCGCACCTCGGCGTCGTCGAGGGCCTCCAGCCGCAGCACCAGCGACCGCGACAGCAGCGGCGAGACGACCGAGAACGACGGGTTCTCCGTGGTGGCGGCCACCAGCAGCACGATCCGGTCCTCCACCGCCCCCAGCAGCGCGTCCTGCTGGGTCTTGGAGAAGCGGTGGACCTCGTCGATGAACAGCACGGTCGACGTGCCGGCGCGGCCGCGGTCCAGCCGGCGGCGGGCGTCCTCGATCACGGCCCGGAGCTCCTTGACCCCGGCCGACAGCGCCGAGAGAGCGACGAAAGTCCGCCCCTCCCCCACCCCGGCCATCAGCCGGGCGAGTGTCGTCTTGCCGGTCCCGGGCGGGCCGTGGAGCAGCACCGACGCCGACGCCCCACCCTCCACGAGGCGGCGCAGCGGGGCGCCGGGCCGCAGCAGGTGGGCCTGCCCGACGACCTCGTCGAGCGAGCGGGGGCGCATCCGGACGGCGAGCGGTGCCGTCGCGGCCGGCCGGTCCGGGACCGGGGTCGGCTCGTCCAGGTCGAACAGCCCGTCGGTACTCATCGACGTCCAGCCTGCCACCGGTTCGATCCGCCCACGACTGTCGGTGGGCCGTGGGAGGATTCCCGCGTCGGAAAGGAGTGCCTGATGACCCTGTCGTGGCCGAACCATCTGCTCACACTCGATGAATGGGAAGCGCTGCCGGTGGACGACCTGCGGCTCGAGCTCGTCGAAGGGGTTCTCGCAGTGTGCCCTCAGCCCGTCTCGTGGCATCAGCATGCCGGGAACCGGGTGACCTACCAGACCAACGAGCAGCTGCCGGGCGCCCTGGTCGCACTGGCCGAGGTCGAGGTCGTCATTGCCGAGCACCCCCTCACCATCCGGGTTCCTGACGTGATCATCACGCGCACGGCCCTGTTCGACGCCAATCTGCCGCGCTACGCCGCGACAGATGTGCGCCTCGCCGTCGAGGTGCTGTCCGACGGCACCCGTCGCGTCGACAGCGTCGTGAAGTTCTTCGAGTACGCCGAGGCCGTCATCCCACAGTACTGGATCATCGACCTCGATCCTCCGACATCACTGACCGCATACCTGCTGGTCAACGATTCGTACGAGCTCTCGGGGGAGCACACCGGCTTCGTCACGCTCGATGTCGCGGGCCATCCCGTCGCGCTCGATCTCCACTCACTCACTCGCCGCTGAGGTCCACACGAGGAGGTCCACACGAGGAGGTCCACACTGTAGGAAACCGTTCCACGAAGCAGGACACCTGCCACATCATGGAGGACGCCTGACATCTCGGGCCGCACACCACTCGCCCTGTCGATCCAGGACGTGACCCCCGTCCGATCGACCTGCGAGGCGCCCGTGATCCCCCTGTCCACCCGGCTCGACGCCGTCCGCGGCTCGGCCATCCGCGACCTGCTCGCCCTCACCGCCCGTGACGACGTGATCAGCCTGGCCGGCGGCCTACCCGCGGCCGACCTGCTCCCCCGCGAGCGGATCGCCGAGGCCGCCGAGCACGCGCTCGCCGACCCGGCGAATCTCCAGTACGGCGAGACCCCCGGGCTCGCCCGGCTCCGCGCGGTCGTCGCCGAGCACGAGTCACGCCGGCAGCGCAAGCCGCTCCGGGCGGCCGACGTGCTGATCACCAGCGGATCTCAGCAGGCCCTCGACCTGGTGGCCCGCACGTGCCTGGACCCCGGCGACGCGGTGGCCGTCGAGGACCCGGCATACGTCGGGGCGTTGCAGGTGTTCCAGGCCGCCGGTGCCGCACTGCACCCGGTGGCCGTCGACGACGGCGGGATGGATCTCGACGCGCTCGCCGCGCTCCTCGCCGCCGGCCTGCGTCCACGGCTGGTGCACACGGTGAGCAGCTTCCACAACCCGCGCGGGGTCACGCTGAGCCAACCCCGGCGGGCGCGGCTGGCCGGGCTCGCCGACCGCCACGGCTTCCTCGTGGTCGAGGACGACCCCTACGGCCTGCTTGCCTTCGACAGCGACCCGCCGGTACCGGTCGCAGCCCACGGTGACCGCGTGGTGCGGTTGGGCAGCGCGTCGAAGATCCTCGCCCCGGCCCTGCGGGTGGGTTGGCTGACCGGCCCGGCCGCGGTCCAAGCCGGGGTCGAGCGGCTCAAGCAGTGCGCCGACCTGTGCGGCTCCACGCTCACCCAGGCCATCGCAGCAGACCTGCTCACCGACGACGCCTGGTTCGCCGGCCACCTCGGCCGCGTCCGCACGGCCATCCGGGAGCGAGCGCGCGCGTTCACCACGGCCATCGCGGCAACGTTCGGCGACAACGTCGACTGCTCGACGCCCACCGGTGGAATGTTCTGCTGGCTCGAGTTCCGGGACGGCACCGACACCGACTCGCTGCTGCGGCGGGCGCTGCGCCACGGCGTCGGGTTCGTACCCGGCAGCGCCTTTGCGGTCGGCCGTCCATCGCACACCGCGGCCCGGTGCTGCTTCGCCTCGCACCCACCGCCGGTGCTCCGCGACGCAGTGACCCGCCTGGCCACCGCCTGGCACACCTGAGCACCCGGATCGGCGCGACGCGCTCGGTGTCCTCCCGCAGGCCCGCGCTCCGACAGCACGGGGACGCACCCGCAGGTGGCCCGCCGGGCGGCGCGGGTGCGTCGCTCGACGTCGCTACCCCTCGGTCACGAACGGGCTCGACGCGATCTCCGTGCCGTCACCCAGCGCCGCGATCTCGAAGTCGCCGAACACATTGGGCACCTCGCCCTGCAACTGGCGCAGGCACGCCACCGCCAGCGCCCGGATCTCGACGTCGGCATGCTCGGTGGCCCGCATCGCGATGAAGTGTCGCCAGGCGCGGAAGTTGCCGGTGACGACGATGCGCGTCTCGGTGGCGTTGGGCAGGATCGCCCGGGC
>JBOHEP010000338.1:0-13694 GCA_050701075.1 Pseudonocardia sp.
CGGCCGGACAGCGCACCCGACCCCGCGCGGCCGGACAGCGCACCCGACCCGGCGCCGCGCCCGGTCGGGGACGGCTCCACGCGGGTCGTGCCGCCCACGGGCGCGTCCTTCCGGGCTCGGCTGTTGCAGGTTCCGGGCGTCGGTGAGGGTACTCCCGGACGCCGCTCCCGAGCTCGCACCGACACCGGCCGGGTCGTCCGGGCCTCGGGGATGACCCCGCGCCGCGCCGCTGATCTTCACGTGACCGCGACCATCAGCGCCGCCGCACCCCACCAACGCGCCCGCGGTCATCCGGGTCCGGGTCTGCGGCTGCGCCGTGACGACCTGCGCCGCGTCGTGCGGGAGGGCCGCGAGGCCAACCTCGTGCTGTTCGTCGTCGACGCGTCGGGCTCGATGGCGGCCCGCACCCGGATGGACGCGGTGAGCGGGGCCGTGTTGTCCCTGCTGCGTGACGCGTACCAGCGACGCGACAAGGTCGGACTGGTGAGTTTCCGCGCGGGGGGCGCCGAGCTGGTGCTGCCGCCCACGTCCAGCGTGCCCGCCGCGCAGGCCCGGCTCGCGGCGCTGCGCACGGGTGGGCGTACCCCACTGGCCGATGGGTTGCTGCGCGCCCGTCGGGTGCTGGCCACCGAGCGGTTGCGCGACCCCCGCCTGCGCCCGTTGCTGGTGCTGCTGACCGACGGCCGGGCGACGGTCGCGGTCCGGCCCGGCGGTGACCCCGTGCGGGATGCGTGCCGGGCCGCCGGGCTGCTCGCCGCGGACGGGGTGGCGTCGGTGGTGGTGGACTGTGAGAGCGGGCCGGTCCGGCTCGGGCTCGCGGCTCGCATCGGCGCAGCGGCGGGTGCGCAGGTCATGATGGTGGCAGACCTGTCAGCCGATCGCGTGGCCGGCGTCGTGCGCGCGACCCGTCCGGCGGCGTAGCCAGCACCCAGCGTCGTAGTAGGTAGGGAGGCCGCCATGCCACAAGGCCAGGTCGCCGCGGTGCCCGCCGACGGGCTCACCACCCGCCAGCGGCGCAACCGCCCCTTGCTGGTCGTGCACACCGGTGAGATGAAGGGCAAGTCGACGGCGGCGTTCGGGCTGGCCCTGCGTGGGTGGAGCCAGGGCTGGTCGATCGCGGTGTTCCAGTTCGTGAAGTCGGCGAAGTGGAAGGTCGGCGAGGAGGCGGCGTTCCGCGCGCTGGGCCGCGTGCACGAGGAGACCGGGGAGGGTGGGCCGGTGGAGTGGCACAAGATGGGCGAGGGGTGGTCCTGGGCGCGCAAGCCCGGCACCGAGGACGATCACGCCGCGCGGGCCGTCGAGGGCTGGGCGGAGATCCGCCGCCGGATCGAGGTCGGGGCCCACGACGTCTACGTGCTCGACGAGTTCACCTACCCGCTGACGTGGGGATGGGTGGACGTGCACGAGGTCGTCGAGGTGCTCGCCGCGCGTGAAGGCCGGCAGCACGTGATCATCACGGGTCGCGGCGCCGCGCCGGGACTGATCGCCGCCGCGGATCTCGTGATGGAGACGACGAAGATCAGACATCCGATGGATGCGGGCCAGAAGGGGCAGCGCGGCATCGAGTGGTAGACACGCTTGTGTCACAATCGGCTGATGGTCGGCATCAGCGTCCGCTACATCGTCGACGACGTCGATTCCGCGGTCACGTTCTACACCACCCACCTCGGTTTCGAGGTGGAGATGTGCCCCGGTCCGGGCTTCGCGGCGCTCGCCCGCGGACCGTTGAGTCTGCTCCTCAGCGCCCCGACCGGGCCGGGCGGCGCGGCGCAGCCGATGGCGGACGGGAGGACACCCGGGCCCGGTGGGTGGAACCGGATCCAGCTGGAGGTCAGTGACCTCGACGCCGTCGTCGCCGAGCTGCGCGAGGCCGGCGCGTTGTTCCGCGATGACATCGTCGAGGGACGTGGTGGCCGTCAGATCCTGCTCGACGATCCGTCCGGCAACGCTGTGGAGCTGTTCGAGCCGAACTAGGGTCGGGGTGTGGACTACACGCGACTTGGCGCAACCGGCCTGCAGGTGTCCCGGGTCTGCCTGGGAATGATGAGTTACGGCTCGCCACTGTGGCGGGACTGGGTGCTGGACATCGACCAGGCGCGCCCGCTGGTGCGCCGCGCCGTCGAGCTCGGTGTCACCTTCTTCGACACTGCCGACATGTACTCCCTCGGCGCGAGTGAAGAAGTCACCGGTGCGCTGCTCACCGAGCTGTTCACCCAGCGCGACGACTATGTGCTTGCCACCAAGGTCTACATGCCGACGGGGGAGGGGCCGAACCAGCGGGGGCTGTCGCGCAAGCACGTCCTGGCGAGCATCGACGCGTCACTGCGCCGGCTGGGTACCGACCACGTCGATCTCTACCAGATCCACCGCTGGGATCCGCACACGCCGATCGAGGAGACGATGGAGGTGCTGCACGACGTCGTGCGCGCCGGCAAGGCGCGGTACCTGGGCGCGTCGAGCATGTACGCCTGGCAGTTCGCCAAGGCGCAGCACGCAGCCGACCTGGGCGGATGGAGCCGGTTCGTCGCGATGCAGGACCACTACAACCTGCTCTATCGCGAGGAGGAGCGGGAGATGCACCCGCTCTGCCTCGACCAGGGCGTCGGTGCCATCCCGTGGAGCCCGCTGGCCCGCGGCGTGCTTGCCGGTACCCGCACCCGCCACGGCCGGCACACCACCCGGGCGAAGAGTGACGACTTCACCGACCGGCTCTACGCCGACGCGGACTTCGCCGTGGTCGACGCGCTGGAGGTGGTCGCGGGTAAGCGCGGCCTGCCGCCGGCCCAGGTCGCGCTTGCCTGGCTGCTGCACCGGGAGGTCGTGACCGCACCGATCATCGGGGCGACGAAACCCGGCCACATTCAGGACGCGGTCGCTGCGGTCGGGGTGGATCTGTCCGACGACGAGATCGCCGAGCTTGAGGCGCCGTACGTGCCGCACCCGGTCCTGGGCCACGAGTGATGCGCAGCGGCGGTCCTGCGGGGGTTGGTCGTGAGTTGGGCTGCGGGTTCCGGGACGTATCCGGCACCGTTGGGCCGCGCCCTCCGCGCCGGAACGCGAATCGGCCCGCCGGACGCCGGGATTGCCGATGCACGGAGGAGGGTGGCCCCCCAGTCGCACCCGGTCTCACCCCATCCGTTCCGACGCAGCGGCCGCGAGCTCATCGCGCGCAATGTGTACTCATAGCGGTACTCATCGCGCGCGCTGTGACACGCGCGGTGCGGACGAATCGCGCGCGATGAACCCGACGCAGTCTGGAGACGCTCATGTCTCCCGAATGTTGATCATGTCGATTGCCGGTCAGCCGTGACGGCCCGGGCCCTGGTGATCGCCGCACCGTCATCCGGCAGCGGCAAGACCACGGTGGCGACGGGCCTGATGGCGGCGCTACGGCGGCGTGGCACCGTAGTCGCACCGTTCAAGGTGGGGCCGGACTACATCGACCCCGGCTACCACACCCTCGCCGCCGGGCGGCCCGGGCGCAACCTGGATCCCGTGCTGATCGGCGCCGATCGCGTCGCCGGGCTGGCCCGGCACGGCGCGGCCGGGGCGCAGGTGGCGGTCGTCGAGGGCGTGATGGGGCTCTTCGACGGCAGGCTGTCCGACGGGTACGGCTCGACGGCACACGTGGCCGGGCTGCTGGGCGCCCCCGTGGTGCTCGTCGTGGACTGTCGCGGGCAGTCGCGCAGCCTTGCCGCGCTGCTGCACGGCTTCCGGTCCTTCGATCCGGGCGTGCGGAGCGCCGGCGGAACACGCGTCGACCCCGTGCGGCTGGCCGGGGTGGTGCTCAACCGGGTGGGCAGCGACCGGCACATCGAGGTGCTGCGCGCGGCCTGTGCGGAGGTCGGGCTGCCGGTGCTCGGGACGCTGCCCCGCTGCGCCGAGCTGGTGGTGCCGTCGCGGCACCTCGGGCTGATCACCGCTGTCGAACACGGCGCCGCGGCGATGGCAGCGGTGGATGCGATGGCGGCCCTGGTGGCCGAGCACGTCGATCTCGACGCGGTGCTGCGAGTGGCCGAACCGCTGCCCGCCGGCCCGGTCTGGGACCCCGCCGTCGAGGTGGACCGGAGTTCTTCACCAGCCCAGCATCCGCCGCACGGCCGTGGTGCGCCGGGTCGTCGCATCGCCGGGCCGGTGGTCGCGGTGGCCGGGGGCCCGGCGTTCACGTTCGGGTACGCCGAGCACGTCGAGCTGCTGGCCGCGACGGGCGCACAGGTCGCGGTACTCGATCCCGTGCGTGACGAGCGGCTCCCGGACGGCACCGTGGCGCTCGTGCTGCCCGGCGGGTTCCCCGAGGAGCACATCGCGGCGCTGTCCGGCAATGCGCCCCTGCGAGCCGCCGTTGCCGCGCTCGCCGCATCGGGTGCGCCGGTGCACGCCGAGTGCGGTGGGCTGCTCTACCTCTGCGGCGACCTCGACAGGGCTCCGATGTGCGGGGTGCTCCCGGCGACTGCGGCGATGACCGGGCGGCTCACCCTCGGTTACCGCGACGCGGTGGCGCTGGGTGATTCGGTGCCGTTCGCCGCCGGGCAGCGAGTGACGGGCCATGAGTTCCACCGCTGCGCGATCACTCCACGCGCGGGAACGGTCCCGGCGTGGGCGTGGCGCGGTGACGAACAGGAGGGCCCCACACAGGAGGGATGGGTCCGCAACGGGGTGCACGCCTCGTTCCTGCACACCCACCCGGCCGGCGCACCCGACGCCGTTGCGCGGTTCGTCGCCCGGGCGGTCGAGCGTTCCGCTGAACGCTCGCGCTTGGCGTGCTGACCTGCTGGTTGACTTGCGTCCCACGGTCGGCGGCCCTTCGCGTGGTGGGTTCCGCTCCCGCGCGCGGCCAACCGGGGGCAAGTCGTTGCGGGCCAGGGCGGCTCACGGCACGGGACGTCTGCATGGACGACCACGAAAGGACATGGGCGCAGCGCGGGTACCGTGGGGCTGGGATCGCTCCCGCGCCGCTCGGAACGGCCGGAGGCACGGCCCGACGACAGGATGAGGTGTGTCGGACATGGATGAGGGTACGTCCGGCATCGGACAGCGGCTGCGGGAGATCCGAGCGTGGCGTGACCTGTCGTTACGCGCGGCCGCCGGTCTCGCCGGGTTCAGCGCCAGCTACCTGTCGATGATCGAGAACGGTGACCGGGTGGTCGACAAGCGCTCCACGCTCGAAGCTCTCGCATCGGCGTTGCGGGTCGCGCCGTCGGAACTCACGAGTACCCCGTGGGAGATTGACCCCGCCGATTCCAGCGGACACTCCAGAGTGGTGGTGATGGAAGCGGCGCTCGACGAGTACGAGCTGGGCCAAGACCCCGGTGGGCTCGTGCGGGACTGGCCGGAGATCGCCGCTGACATCACTCGGCTTGTGGACCTCACGCACGTCAGTGCCGACTATGACGCGCAAGGTGAGCTGGCGCCCAAGCTCCTCGCGGAGCTGCACGCCTGCTTCGTGCGGGAACCGAAGCACCGCCCGGAAGTGCTGTTGGGCCTGCTGCACTGCTACAGCTCGGCATGTTGGGTGACGAAGCGACTGGGCGGCCGTGGCCTGACGCTGCTCGCCGCCCGACTGGCCCACCAGTGCGCCGACGAGCTCGGCGCCCCCGTATGGCGTGGCTACGCGGCGTGGCTACGCGGCGACGCAGCCGGGGGCCTGTCCCGCACACTGCAATACAAGCGCGCTGTGGGTATGGCCGACGAGCTGAGTCCAGCCCTGGATACGCCCGACGTCTTGCAGGTGTACGGGATGCTGCATTTGTCAGCGGCGTTGGCCGCCGCCGCGCAGTCTGACCGGGACACCGCGACCACGCATCTCGATGAGGCAGCCGCGGTCGCCGTCCGGATGGACACCGAGGTTGGGACGTTTGCCCGGCTGTGGTTTGGGGTGGTGAACGTGGGGGTTTGGCGGACGTCGCTGGCTACCGAATTCGGCGACGGCCCGAAGGTCGCTGAGATCGCTCGCGGCGTCAACATCGAAACCATCCCCAGCCCGAGCCGAAGGGCGGAGTTCTATGCCGACGTCGGCCGGTCGATGCTCCCGAAACGGGCAACGCGGGATGAGGGCACGTCTGTGCTGCTCCGTGCGGAGCAGTTGGCCCCTCAGCGCATCCGCAACGACGTGTTCGTCCGTGAGGCTGTGGTGAGCCAGCTCCGCTTCGCCCACCGGGACGCCGTGGGGCGTGAACTGCGCGGCTTGGCCTACCGGATGGGGATCTCCGCCTAGATCGTCCACACACGGTGAACACCCGCGCCAAGATCATGTCTAGCGTTTCCCGGCGTGCCGCCAACCGAGACGCTCACGTGGTTGACCTCCTGCGACGCTGACCACCGGGACCACGCCGTCACCGACCTCGAATTCGACGTCGGCCTGGCCGGACTGTACCGGGCGATCTGCGGCGACACCTTCTACGTCGCGTCGCTACTCGAATCACCCGGCCCGTTGTGTTCGGCCTGTCGGGAGCGGCTATCGGTGCCTGCCCGGAAGCGGCCACATCGCCGTAATCGACGGTGGTGGTGGTCGTGACCAGCGCAAACACGGCACATGAGCGCACATCCACGCGCATCCGCGGACACGCCGATACCCCTGTTCCCACGTCGCGTGGTGGGTTCCGCTCCCGCGCGGCCAACCGGGGGCGAGTCGTCGCGGGTCAGGTACGGCGTGTCTGCATGGGCGACCACGACAAGAACAGGGCGCAAGTCCACCGCTTGGGCGGCTGAACCCCTCGGGTGGTCGCTACCGTGGGGGCGTCAGTAGCCCCGCACCGTTGCAGCGGCCGGGGGGCTCGGACCGACGACAGGATGAGGTGTGTCGGACATGGACGAGGGCACCGCTGGTGTCGGCGCCCGGCTGCAGGAGATCCGAGCCTGGCGCGGCCTGTCACTTCGCGCAGCCGCCGGGCTCGCCGGGTACAGCGCCAGCTACCTGTCAATGATCGAGAACGGCGACCGGGTGGTCGACAAACGCTCCACCCTGGAGAACCTCGCGGCAGCGTTGCAGGTGTCGCCCGCGGACATCACGGGTCAGCCCTACCCACCCGCGAACCGCTCCGAGTCGCAAGGCCATTCCGCCGCCCCGGCCCTGCGTGGAGTCCTGAGGGACATCGAACTCGGAAAGCTTGCAACGCCAGGCCGGCCGCGGTCTCTTGTCGAGTTACGCGCGGCTGTGGCGGCGGTGAACACCGCGTGCGCCGCATGCGACTACAGCGTCATGGGCGAGGTGGTACCGGACCTGATCGGCGAGCTGCATCCGCTGGCCGAAGCCAACGGCGGTGAGGCCTGGCGGCTCCTCGCTGAGGTTCTGCACTCCGCGTTCTACCTCAGTAAAGACCTTGGCCACGGCGATCTGGCATGGATGGTGTCGGGGCACCTGCACCGCGCTGTGGAAGCCACCGGAGACCCGGTGTGGGGAGGCTTGGGCGCATTCGTTCGCGCACACGCCGTGGTCGGGAGCCAGGCCAGGCAGCGTGGCTTGACCCTCGCCGAGGATGGCGCCGAGCGGGTCCACGCCGACGATGCGGAAGCGGGGCAGGTACACGGCATGCTGCATCTGTCGGCCGCACTGCAGTCGGCCGTACTCGGCCAGAGCGAGCTGGCGCGTTCGCATGTGGCTGCGGCCAGCGAGACCGCCGCTCGGACCGGGGACGGCACCTTCGCGGGATTGCAGTTCGGCCCTCGCAACGTTGGGGTTTGGCGGGTCGCGCTGGCGCTGGAGTTGGGTGAGCCGGGTCGGGTGGCTGAGCTGGCTCGTGAGGTCGAGGTGGCCGCGATTCCCTCCGCTGGGCGGCAGGCCAGTTTCTACGCCGATGTGGGCCGGGGGCTCGCCACCGAGCGATCCACGCGCGGCCGCGCGGTCGAGGCGCTGCGCCGTGCCGAGCAGCTCGCGCCGCAACGGACGAGGACCAATCCGTACGTGCGCGAGACCGTCACCGACCTGATGCGCCGTGTTCCCCGAGATTCCGGGGCGGGGCGGGCGTTGCGTGGTATGGCCTACCGGATGGGAATTTCCGCCTAGTGTCGCGTAATGATGTGAGCTATACACCACGCGGCAGATGATCACGGCTCTGACCAGTGCAGACTGGAGGCGACGGCATAAACAGTCTCGATTACGACAGTAGGTCTCACTCTCCCGATCGTTCGGATCGCGGCCAGCGCATTTTCAACAGCGACTCGACCAGGGACCGCGAGATCGTGTCCTTACGAGTGGGTGTGGAAGAACGTCAAGCACGACCACATCAAACGCGCCGACATCCAGCGCGGGTCCGAACTATTCGGAATTGCCGCTCGGGCAGGAGGCCTTCAGCGACTCCCTGAGGTCGTCCGAGGATTTTTCCGCGATCCCTCACTAGCCTACATCGCAGTATGAAGAGTCCGCTAGCTCGATTTCTTCTTAACATGAGCAGTTCACGCAATTCTCCTACTCGCGAGCTTGAGTTTCGTTTGCCAGGCGAAGGAGCGGCACGTCAAACAGCGATGGATCGGGAACCCGAGTCATCGTCGGCGACGCAACCTCGACCACAAGCATTTCAGTAAGAAACTGAACCGTCGCCGAGAGTAGATGACTGGTATGGGCAGTTGCGCTACGCTCTTTCAGGCCGACCGAAACATGAATATGCGGGCTGACGACACCTTCCCGATCATTGAAGGCTAGCGTGCCGCCACCAAATACCTCTACATTAGACAGTTGAACCTTTGACCAAACCGGAGCCATCGGATTCTGGAGTTTCTCGCATGTTCCCACAAGATCGACTTCGCTAAATCCAGCAATGAACGAAGGGATGAAACCTTGCCGCAGGCTACGGCTTTCGCAGAACTCTATAAGTGCCTCGAAGAAGTTTTCGCCATGATCGAAAGCAAGGACGAAGCTCCTGCCCAGGACTATCTCGCTGCTACGCATTTTATTAGATACTCCCCATATCGGCCGGCGAAGGTGAGTCGTGCCCGCCTTCTCCACCGGCAACCTCGAAGTACCGGCGGATGCCATCTAAACTGCAGCGTGCCGCCACTAAGTGACGTAGCAGGATCCGAGCCTTAAAAGAGTCCAGGTAACCTGCCGAAATTAACCCGCGGGCCAGCAGGTCGGACTCCGATCCCCTAAAGGCATAGGTGTCTTTGAGAACCGTGCCAGCCCCGATGCGCGACGACAACACGACTGGTATTCTCAACGCGAGTCGTTCCAGTCGTCCGACGTACGAGGAGGGTACATGCCCTGCGCCAAATCCAGCAATGACGAGCCCGTCCACATTGTCGGCGAGGGCATCCAGTGCGGACCCGTTGTCTCCCAGGGATACCGTGACGAGTCCGATCTCTACGCTGGCGCGATCAGGCATAGGGGGAAACATAGGCCGAGATGTCGGACGATTGAGTATGCGTGGACACCCTTCGGACACGTAACCAAGTGGCCCACCGTTCGGTGACCGAAACGCGCTTCCACTGGTCCGATGGGATTTCTGAACCCTTGACGCCGAATGAATTTCATCCGCAATCACCACGAGTACTCCAAGGTTGGTCGCGAAGGAACTTGCAGCCACTTGGATAGCCGCGAGAAGGTTTGCTGGGCCGTCCGCTCCAGCAAGGGACGGGTTGCGCATCGCGCCGGTAAAGACGATCGGCTGCGCTTCTCGATGCGCGATATCCAGCAAATACGCACTTTCTTCAATCGTATCGGTCCCCTGGGTGACAACCACCCCCGCCACGCCCTCAGAGAATCGTTTACGGACCAGCTCACCCAGGGCATCGAAGTCATCGAAGGTAAGCGACGCTCCGGATGACCTTCGAAAGTCAACCACCTCGACGGATATCCCAGTCTCTACAAGGCCGGGGACTGCCGCGACAAGCTCATCGGCGGACAACGCCGGAGTTGCCCCTCGCCCACCAGCTCCCGACATTGCGATTGTTCCGCCGAGTCCGACGACAACCACTCGTGAAGCGGAGATCGAGCCATTTTCCGCCTTCATACGAATCTTCTTCCCCGACCTGTTGAAGTGCCTGCTGCTACGTCTCCGGATAGTCGATCGCCAAGCCCGCCATGAATCGACACGCGCGATCGACCCCCTCGACAGACAGGAGGCGACTGCGAGGCTGAAGCAACGCTGCGGTACCATAATCACTCAACTCAGCGCATCGCCGGGCGAGCCACTGGGCATCAAGCTCGAGGTAATCGGCAAGCGCTGACAGGCGCCCCAGTGCAGTCCCTGAGGATCGCCGCGAAATTGAATGCGCCTGGGCATATCCCGCCGCATCGAAGAGCTCGCGCAGTTGTGGCCTGGACCTGGCGACATCGACGTACCAGATGCCTTCAGCGCCGACCCAATTAGCGAGAATTGCTTGACGATGGTGATCCAGCACAAACCCTTGGACTGCCGCGTATTCCTGCTCATCACACACGTCCACACGGATCCCAAAAGATTCCATCAGGGCAAACGACAGCATCAGCAGGATGCGCTCGGGAGACCCTGACTGGGCAACGACATCCGGTGGGATGCAGAACACTCGGGCTAGTGAACTAGTGGCGCCGCCAAAACTCGCTGCAGTGTCGCGCAGATACTTGAACTTGTGCTCGAAGAACAGCCAGGTACCTGCTTCCTCGCCGCGCTGTTCGCGGGTCCAGAATATCGGCACATCAGCGAGACCATCGACATGGCGCATGATGTGACGTGCACAGAAGTTCGACCCGAGCCACATCTGCGAGACAGATGACAGATCTGCGACGATATCGCGTGCACCGGCGGAGCGGGACAGCTTGATCAACGGGTCGAGTAATTCAGTGCTGCTATGCAGGCTCGCATCATCGTCGAAGAGTGGCTCGTCAAAATTGGTGACTGCCCAGAGCAAACCCAACGTGAGATCATCCAACGCGAAGGCGCGTGACAGAAGCAGTCTGGACTTCTCGACGCCGCCGTTGAGCTTACGGCGAGCATGTCTTGTGTCGATGCCGAACGAGCATGGAGTCCCCAGCTCATCGATTGTTGTGCCAATGATAAGTCCACGTCGGGGACGACGCATGAAATCGTCGTTGACGAATCCTTTAGGGATGGCCGTGACGATTCGGCCGTCATCGACAGCCGAGTACATTTTCACCGGGATCGACGATCCGGAAAAGTAGCGCCCTCCCGGAATCATGACGTTGACTTCCGCGCCTGTGTCATGTCGAGCTGGCCATATGAGCGCGAGCGAATCGATCGCGGGCCCTGCTACGCTTTCTACGATGCCCACCTGTACGTCATTCGACTGTGCAGGGGATGCCGCATCGAGTCGCAGACTCTTCTCCTGCGACTTGATGTTCTTGTATGACCTGACCAGCTCCCCGTCAGCCGCAAGGGCTGCGTCGCACGCTTTCCAAAACGCCAACGACGGGAAATCTCGACCCGTCTCGGCACCCGTCAGCGCGGTACGACTGTAGGTGATTCGCTCAGATAACCGAAGCTGTGTAAATCCATGATCTTCACGTAGTTCTTTCAACCGCTCGCCAAGCTGCCGGCGTGCCCCCGTGACCGTCGGCCTGCCGTGAAGCGCCACCGCGCTCACCTCGTCCATGCCGACCGCCGTGGTGCCGATGTCAGATGATGACGGGGGTTGTCAGAGATACGCGTTGGTAGGTATCCGACATCACCCCCGAGGCCGCATGGTCTGTCCCATGACGACACAGCTACGCCAGCCCTGCGACCGCGAACAGCGCACCCCGGAGCGGACCCCACGGCAAGCCCGGAAACGAGCCGGACTGCGAGGCGCCGAGCGCTACGAAACGGCACGTCGGAGCACGCATAGACGGCGGTTTCACCCAGCTCGGCCGCGATCGTCGTGTCGTTCGACCACATCACGGCAGCCAGCCTAGGTCACCTGGATTGAGAACCACGAGACAGCCTCACGGCGGGGCCGGGGTGTACCCCCTCCTCCGGTCCCGCCGTGGTCCAGAGGAGCGGATTATTGTGCAGAGTGCGGGCAGGGTCACCGGCCGGGTGGCAACAGCGACGGTGCTGATGCCACCGGGTCGGTACGGGGATGGGCCGGTCTACCTCCGGGTCGAGAAGGCACTGGCCGGGTCGTGGCGGCCGCCGTCTGACTACAGGGTGGAACGCAACGACTGGCGGTGCAGCTGCGACCCGAGATTCGACTACGTCGAGATCGAGAACACCCACAACGCGTTCCTCTACCTCAAGGAGATGCACGGCCGAGGGATACCAGCGACGGCGCTGGCGGTGGTGCGGCTCGCAACAGAGCGCGCCAGACCGTGACTGGGCAGACGAATGACCAGGCGCCCGCCGATGGTTGGCTGGCCGAGTTCGTGGTCACCGGCGATGGCGTCGGCCGGGCATGCTGGCCGGTGCTGCGCGGCACCCACACCAGCGGCACACGGTCGCAGGGGCGGCCGGACACGGGCGACCTGTGACCGCTCGATGACGCCTGGCCGACGGCCTCAACACGGGAAAGAGTCGAGATCACCCACCGCTGGTGTCGCTGGTGGGCCTGCCGGTCCGTCCCCTTGGGGGTGGCGTTGTTCCCCCGCCACCCCCAAGGCCCCAAGGGGACCCAGCACGGTCGCGGAGGCTCGCAGTCACGGGCGGCCGTAGGGCCGTTGCGCAGCGAAGCGGAGCGCCCTGTGCGACATGAGGTCGCACAGCACAAGTGAACTCATCGGGCTGGAGTTTTGGTTGACACCGAAGGTGTAGTTCCGAGCCGGCCTGGAGAATTCACCGCGATCTTGAGATTGGCGTGTCGTGACAGCGAAAAGTGCTTCATGCATAGTCGGGATGGGGCTAAGCCCGGCTAGTGTCGCGTAATAACGACTACTTTACTCCGTCGTCCACCAGTCTCCGCTGGTAAGAATCTTGATCATCCTAGTGAGGACGTAAAGTTCATGCCATTTCACGACACTAGGGGTAATACGCCCTCCCGGCCCGCCCCTCGACCGACACGCTGGACAAAACCCCAGTTCAGAACCACCACCGCGAGAACAGCAAGATCGCGACAGGACCTCAAATTCCATGATCAGTGGAAACTCGGCTAGGGCGTGTCTGCGGGATCTTGATGTTCGGGTGTGGTAGATCTTGCTTATGCATGATCGTCATGATCTGACCGATGCCGAGTGGGCACGGTTGGAGCCGTTGTCGCCGGATCGGACGCCGTGTCGGGGTGGGCGGTGGCTTGATCACCGTCCGGTGATCGACGGGGTGTTGTGGCGGACCCGGACGGGTTCGCCGTGGCGGGATCCGCCGTTGTCCTATGGGAACTGGAAGACGGTGTACTCGCGCCATCGTCGCTGGTCAGGAGACGGAACCTGGGAGGACATCCTCGACGGGCTCCGCGCCGGGTGCGATGTGGAGGAGGGCCCGGACTGGACGGTCGGGGTCGACTCGACCGTCGTCCGCGCCCATCAGCACGCCGCCGGGGCCCGCCACGCACCACCCAAGGACATCCCCGCGGAGCGGTTGGCGCCGTTGTTACCCGACCCAGCACCGGACCCAGCACCGGCACCGGCACCGGAATCCTCGGCCGTCGGGTGCTCCGCGGACGACACAGGGGGCTGGGTCGAATCACAAGAATTCGGAGCAGGAGCAGGAGCAGGAGCAGGTCGCGGAGTCGGAGCCGGTCAAGCGTGTTGACCGGGAGGGTCTGGGGCGTTCCCGCGGCGGTCTGAGCACCAAGATTCACCTGCTGGCCGACTCCCGGTGCCGGCCGTTGGCCCGGGTCACCACCGCGGGGCAGCG